>CAIUTB010000085.1 GCA_903901975.1 uncultured Bacteroidales bacterium | reverse complement strand
CGGAATTTACGAATGCAATATTAACAGGCTTGAATGGCTAATAGAAGTTTACTCAAATAATTATATCAATAACAGTCTGAAAGTTTGAAAAAAATAATTTTGTCAATTACTCGCAATTTACGAATGCAATATTAACAGGCTTGAATGGCTAATAGAAGTTTACTCAAGTAATTATATCAATAACAGTCTGAAAGTTTGAAAAAAATAATTTTGTCAATTACTCGGAATTTACGAATGCAATATTAACAGGCTTGAATGGCTAATAGAAGTTTACTCAAGTAATTATATCAATAACAGTCTGAAAGTTTGAATAAAATAATTTAGTCAATTACTCGGAATTTACGAATGCAATATTAACAGGCTTGAATGGCTAATAGAAGTTTACTCAAATAATTATATCAATAACAGTCTGAAAGTTTGAATAAAATAATTTTGTCAATTACTCGGAATTTACGAATGCAATATTAACAGGCTTGAATGGCTAATAGAAGTTTACTCAAATAATTATATCACTAACAGTCTGAAAGACTGAAAGAAAATAACTTGGGGTATCACCCCAAGAATATGCAATACAATAATATCAGCCTGAAGGGCTGAGAGAAAAGTTTAAATATGGGGCAATCACTATCCAAACTTTACGTTCACCTGACTTTTGGTACAAAAGGGCGTTATCCGTTTATTAAACATTCAGTTGAGGTAAGACTACATGAATACATAGCCGGAACTTTAAAGAAATATGATTCACCTGCAATTATTATTAATTCTGTTTCTGATCATATTCATATATTGTTTTGTTTGTCAAAGAATTATGCTTTAGCCAAAGTGATTGAAGAATTGAAAAAAGGTTCATCGAAATGGATGAAAGAAATAGACGATGAGTATTCAAAATTCTCATGGCAGATTGGTTATGGAGCATTTTCGGTTAGTAGTTCAAAAGTTGAAATTGTAAAAAACTATATTTCTAATCAAAAACAACATCATCAATCAAAATCTTATCAAGAGGAAGTTGAAGAATTCCTGAAAGAATATTCTGTGATTGAATATGATCCTACTTATTTTTGGAAAGAGTAGACATTCAATAATTTTTCTCTCAGGCTTGCAGCCTGTTTAATCATTTTTTTTATTGTCTTGGGGCGATACCCCAAGTTTATATCTACCAGGCTGACAGCCTGAATCTTAGTGTTGAAAACTTAAGTTGGAATAAAATATAATCAGTACTAATATGAAACACATAATTTCAGTTTTTATTTGCATGTCATTAATTTCTCAATCAAATTCTCAGTCAGTAATCAACTACCCTAAAACCGCCAAAGAGGAAGTTATAAACACTTATTTCGGAACGCAGGTAAGCGACCCTTACCGCTGGCTCGAAAATGATACTTCCAAAGCTACTTCGGCATGGGTAAAAGCACAAAACAAGGTCAGTAATGACTATTTTGCACAGATTCCTTTCCGTAGTGAGTTGAAAAAACGATTAACTTCTCTGACGAATTATCCGAAGTATGGATCGCCGTATAAAAAGAATGGTCAGTATTATTTTTTCAAGAATAATGGTTTGCAAAATCAAAGTGTATTTTATCAATTGAAAACTCTTCAGGCTGAACCGGAAGTATTACTAGATCCAAATACGCTTTCTGCCGACGGTACGGTGGCTTTATCACATATTGCCTTTTCAAAGAATGGAAAATACCTGGGATATTCGATAGCCCGAAGTGGTTCTGACTGGAATGAGATTTTTGTAATGGATGTTGCTTCAAAAAGGTTATTACCCGACCATATCAACTGGTCAAAATCGTCGGGAATATCCTGGCAGGGAAATGGCTTTTATTACAGTGCGTATGATGCACCGGTTGCCGGAAAAGAATATTCAAATAAAAATGAATATGAAAAGGTTTATTTCCACACAGTGGGGCAGGAGCAGAGTCAGGATAAATTGATTTACGAAGATAAACAGCATCCCTTGCGTGAATGTTATGCCAGCCTGACGGATGATGAACAGTTTTTGTTTATTTCATTAGCTGAAACCACAACAGGAAACGCTTTGTTGATGAAAGACCTGAGCAACCCTGCATCAGAATTTATTGAACTTGCACCCGGATTTGAGAATGACTATTCAGTTGTTGACCATGTGAATGGCAAACTGTATGTACTTACTAACTGGAAAGCTCCAAAAAACCGTTTAGTGGAAGTGGATGTAAAGAAACCAGCGCGAGAAAACTGGAAAGAAATTATTTCCGAAAAGGCGAATGTATTGGAACGTGCTACAATTATCGGTGGAAAGATTCTGACAGAATATATGAAAGATGCCAGCAATCACGCTTATGGGTTTGATTTAAACGGCAAAAAACTATATGAGGTTAAGCTTCCGACAGTCGGCTCATTGAGCGGTTTTTCGGGTGATAAAGATGATATCGAAGCTTTTTATATTTTTACGTCTTACACTTTTCCACCCACTATCTATCGCTTTGATGCATCTAAAAATAAGTCTGAAGTTTTTAGAAAAGCAGAAGTGTCGTTTAATCCGGCAGATTATGTATCGGAACAGGTTTTCTATAGCAGTAAGGACGGTACAAAAGTTCCCATGTCCATCATTTATAAAAAAGGCTTGAAGAAAGATGGAAAAAACCCATTGATGCTTTATGGCTATGGTGGTTTCAATATCAGTATGAATCCTACTTTCAGTGTCGCCCGTATTCCGTTTCTCGAAAATGGCGGCATTTATTGCGTGGCTAATATCCGGGGTGGTGGCGAATACGGTGAAGCCTGGCATTTGGCCGGTACTAAAATGAAAAAACAAAATGTGTTCGACGATTTTATTGCAGCAGCAGAATACCTGATTGCAAATGGATATAGCAATTCTTCTAAATTGGCTATTGATGGCGGTTCTAATGGTGGTTTATTGGTTGGAGCGTGTATGACTCAACGACGTGATTTATATGCCGTAGCCGTTCCAGAAGTGGGCGTGTTGGATATGTTACGCTATCATTTATTCACAATTGGTTGGTCGTGGACAAGCGATTATGGAAATAGTGGAGAAAGCAAAGAGATGTTCGAGTACCTGAAAGGATATTCACCACTTCATTCTATAAAACCGGGTGAAAAATATCCTGCTACCTTAGTTATGACAGGCGATCACGACGATCGGGTAGTTCCGGCACATTCATTCAAATTTGCGGCTACCTTGCAGGAAAATAATGCAAGTACAAAACCAACCTTGATTCGCATTGACTCAAAAGCCGGACACGGAGCAGGAAAGCCAATAGGAAAAGCGATTGAAGCACAAACTGATATGTGGTCGTTTGTGATGTGGAATTTGGGGATGAAACCTCTATTTAGTAAGCAGTAAACAGTAAACAGTAAGCAGTAAACAGTAAGCAGTAAGCAGTAAACAGTAAGCAGTAAGCAGTAAGCAGTAAACAGTAAGCAGTAAACAGTAAGCAGTAAACAGTAAACAGTAAGCAGTAAACAGTAAGCATTAAGCAGGCTAATTTTCAACTAATTAACTGATTGATACCTTCGAAAACAGAATATTTAGCTTGAAAAATTTGTCAGGTAAGCCGAAATAGCTATCTTTGCACTCGCTTTACAAAAATGGCGGGATAGCTCAGTTGGTTAGAGCGTCGGATTCATAACCCGGAGGTCACGAGTTCAACTCTCGTTCCCGCTACAAAAAAAGGACTTTCTGGTTTTCCAGAAAGTCCTTTTTTGAAATCATTCGAATATAAGCATCTTCCTTTCGGAAATTCAAACTTCAAAGTATCCGAAGTTTTATTGTCAACAAATTTTTTTACTTCGCTTCTTTAAGCAAATAAATCATAGTGGGGTAGTGGTCGCTGTAGCCGTTAGTCCACACTCCACCGGAATGGGTACGGATGGGTGTACCTTTGTACCTGCCTTCTTGCTGAGTAAGGAAACTCCGGTTGAATACTTCAGCTTTCCAGAATCTGAGTTTGCTACGGTCGGCATGAGTTAATTCGGTGGAAATGATAATCTGGTCGAACATATTCCATTGATCGTTATAAGCCAGCGAACCAACGCCCATGTCGAGCGTTTTCCACAAAGTATTATAAAGTTCTTTTTCTTTCACTTCGTTGATTTCTTTTTTAGCTCCCAACACCTTGGCGCAACTTTCGTTGAATGGATCATCGTTCAGGTCACCCATAACGATAATTTTAGCTTTTGGGTCAACTTTAAACAATGAATCTACGATAGAACGTGTCAGTCCGGCTGCTGCATTTCGTTTGTGACGTGAAGCCTCTTCACCTCCCAAACGCGATGGCCAGTGATTCACAATAATATGAACTTTCTCGCCCAGCAGGTAGCCGCTTACCATCAATTGGTCGCGGGTACGAAATGCTGTATCGTTTGGCATATAAAGACGATAGGATTTACTGTTACTTACTGTAAATTGCCTTGGATTGTAAAGTAAAGCCACATCCACACCACGACGGTCAATACCATCATAATGAACTATTTGCAATTGTCGTTTTGCCAGTGCCGGTTGTTTAATAATATCTTCCAATACACTTCGGTTTTCTATTTCCGAAAGACCAATTAAGGACACTCCCCCCGTACAATAATCCAACCCTATTTTTGAAATAGCGTAGGACATGTGCTCCAGTTTGGCCATGTATTTCTGGGTATTCCATTTCATTGCACCGGTTGGCGTGTATTCATAGTCATTTACGTTATTCTGATGAATGGTGTCGAAAAAGTTCTCGTTGTTATAAAAAGCAATACAATTTACCTGAACGCTAACTTTCTCCTTGAGTGATAATTGTGAAGCAGTTTTGTCAGGTGTAAATGCGCTATTTAGAATTATCAAGCTAATTAAGAAGGAAGTGAAAATTAATTTTCTCATATAATAAATAATTGTAAAAATGAATATTATTAAAAGCATCACAAAAGTGAGAAAAAAAAGTGAAACAAAAAAATGAACCCTAAAATATCTTATAGAATTCAGTACGGATAATTTGTAAACAGTTTGAAATAGTTAAATAGTAAAAATCTAAATGCTCGATAATTTATAAACCTTTGATTATCAAAATCTAGCTCAATGAGCTGTTATCATATTAACTAAAACTCCTTTTTTATAGGTCGTTTGCGGTTGAGAAAGATTAATATTTTCATGTATAATTATGTGATATATAGAAAAAAAATAGTAAATTGCACACCTTTTCGCCTAAAAAGCAGGGCTAAATTAACATATAAATAGGAATAGAATTTCATAAACAATTTAGAATCAATCGTATGAGAAAACTATCGTTGATACTTTTAGTATCATTACTGACATCTTTTTCACTTATGGCACAAACAAAAGCCAAAGGAGTGATAAAAATTGCCGGTTCTGGAAGTCCGCTCGCCGGAGTAACAGTCACCTTATTACAACAAAACATTTCAACACAAACCAATGCCAACGGTGAATTTACACTCAGTTATCTGCAAGCCGGTGACGAAGAATTAAGTCTGTATCGTGAAGGTTATTTCACTCAGATTAAATTAGTGAAACTGAAAGCCGGACAAGTGAACGATTTTGGAATTATCGAACTTAAAGCCGATGTACAGGATGAAGTCAAACAGGAAACTGTACTTCAACTAAGTGAAAATGAATTGAGTAGCGACGAGAGCCGTTCTTCCCAGAATGTTTCGGGTAATTTGTCGTCGAAAGGTGATATTTATAATTCACAGGCAAGTTTTTCTTTTTCTCCCATGCGTTTCAGAACACGTGGTTACGATAATGATTTTGAGTCAACCTATATTAACGGTGTTCACTTTAACGGATTGGAACGTGGCGATTTTAATTACTCAGCTCTTGGGGGATTAAATGATGCAATGCGTAATCAGGATGAAGTCAATGGACTGGAAGCTAATTCCTTTAGTTTTGGTAATTTAGGAGGCGCTACCAATATCAATACAAAAGCAACGAGTTACGCAGCAGGTTCTAAAGCCAGTGTCGCCTATACAAATCGCGCTTATAAACTCAGAGGATCATACACATATTCTACCGGGCTAATGGCCAATGGTTGGGCTTTTACAGGTTCAGCGGTGGTTCGCTGGGCTGACAAAGGAATTGTAGATGGAACATTTTATAATTCAGCAGGTTATTTCCTTTCCGCCGAGAAAGTTATAAACAAACAGCATAGTATTTCGTTGGTAACTTTTGGTGCTCCCACTCAACGAGCACAACAAGCTGCTGTAACTCAGGAGATAATTAATTTAAAATCAATTTATTACAATCCTTATTGGGGATACCAGGATGGAGTAGTACGTAATTCACGAGTTGTAAAAAGCTTTGACCCAACTGCTATTTTGTCGCATGACTTCAAAATAAATGAAAAAGAACGATTACGAACCGGATTGGCTTACCATTACAGTATGTATAGCAATTCTGCCATAAATTTTTATGGTGCTCCTGATTTAAATCCAGTTTATTATCGGTATTTGCCAAGTGCATCAACAGATTTGGAATCTGAGCAAGGTTTAGCTGAACTTTGGTTGACTGACCCTGCTACAAATCAGGTTGATTGGTTCAAAATGTATCAGGCTAACTTTAGAAATAATGCTGAAGCTCCTGCCAGTAGTGCAAGATACACCTTAGAACGTCGTCATAACGATTTGATGGAAACAACTTTGAATTCAACCTATGTAAATCAAATTAATCGTCAATTGAAACTGACTGCGGGTGTTGAAGGAAAAGTTTCGAAAGCCAAACACTACAAAACCATGGATGACCTGATGGGTGCTAATCAATGGATTGATATTGATCAGTTTGCTGAACGTGATTTTCCTGATAATCCAAATGTTATTCAAAATGATTTGAATAATCCGAATAAAGTGATTAAAGTTAATGATATTTTCGGATATAATTATGATATAAATATTTTGCATGCTGCGGCCTTTATTCAGAACGAATGGGTAACACCACAATATGACCTTTATTATGCCGGACAAGTTACTTATTCTCAATTTTCCCGCTTCGGTTATATGAAAAATGGACGTGCTGAAGCATTGGGTGTGATATCACTTGGACAAGGAAAAACATGGTTCTCAACCGATCCTTCAATTAAAGCCGGTGCAACCTACAAAATTGACGGTCGCAACCGCTTGTCAGTTAATGTTTTGGCCGAAACACGTGCACCAGGTGTAGATAATGCCTACATTTCTCAACGCATTAAAGATACTGCAGTTCCAATGGAAAGTGAAAAAGTTTTGTCATACGATTTGAATTATACATTCTCATTTCCAAGTATTCGTGGTCGTATCAGCGGATTCCGTACACATTCGCTCGATGGAGTTGAACTGAATGGTTATTATGATGATATTAATCAGACTTTTGTGAACCATGTACTTACTAAAGTAAATAAAATATATCAGGGTGTTGAAATTGGTCTTGCCTACAAAATTAACACAAGCTTTACCGTTTCATTTGCCGGAACAATTGCTGATTATCATTATACCGACAACGCCAACGGTGTGTTGAGTTTCGAGAATGGTGCAAAAGCAGATCAATGGGATTCGGTAAAAATTAAAAACATCAAACTGAGTACCGGACCACAAGCAGTCGGTAGTATTAAACTGAGCTATTTCCACCCAAAAATGTGGTTTGCTGATATTACCCTGAATTATTTCGATCAGAATTACCTGGATGTATCACCACTTCGGCTTACCAAATCAAATATGGCTTTATATACTAACGATGCTATTATGAATGCCTTAGGCAAACAGGAACGTTTAAAAGGTGGATATTTAGTTGATCTTTCGGTTGGAAAGGTAATTTATTTGAAAAATCGGAATTCGTTGAATTTCAACCTTTCTGCAAGTAATATACTGAACAATACATCCATGATAACCGGTGGCTACAGTCAATCCCGACTTCCGCTTAATGGAACTGTTATTGACATGAACACCCTGAATAAATTTCCATCCAAATATTATTATGCCTGGGGAGTAAATGTATTCTTTAACATGTCATATAAATTTTAATCCGGCATCAGTCTAATTTTTAAAAGTATAGAAAAATGAAAAAACAAAATATATTCGGAATCCTAATAATACTTGTATTATTTACGGGTTGTACACAAACAGAATTTAGTCCAATTTCTTCGGATAAACTACTGGGCGATTCACTGATTGCAACCACTACTATTGCGCAGGTTCAAGCCAAGTACATGACATTAAATGACCTATATACCGACACCTTGGGTAAAAAAGCAGGACTATTCACCTGCGATTTGATTCCGAAAGATAGTGCCGATGCTATTATTAACGGAATGATTACTTCGTCGGATGTAGAAGGTAATATATATAAGTACATTACCATTCAGGAAACTAAACCGGGCGGTATGGCCATTAAAATTTCAATTGATGCGGGTAGTCTTTCGGGAGTTTATCCGCTCGGTCAAAAAGTGTCGATACGGTTAAATGGTTTATATATTGGTAGGTATGCTCAGGCAGCTCAGGTAGGAACACATTATATAAATTTGGATAAATTTAAAGTAGATACCTTGCACAAAGTGAATATTTATCGAATCGAACCGGGTCGTATTCCATTTCCAATAGCATCTAAAGCCATACATGCCTACGGATTGCCAAATCCGAATGCAGTTAAAGCTGATACCATGACTATTGCTGATATTAAAGCAGCGGGAATGTCGGTTGTAAATAAGTTGGTTTGTATTAAAAATGCATTCTTTACAGGAAAAGGTGCCGACTACGGTTTACCGGCAACTATTATTAAAGATGCTGATTATATTTTTGCACCCTCAACCAATGGTATTGGATATCCTCAATCGCGTGAAATTCAGGATGGAACTGGTTCTATATTTATTGCAACCAGTGAGTACGCCAAATTTGCCACCTATAAACTTCCGGGTTCAAACAATCGTGGTAATATTACCTCTATAGTTGGTTGGTACAACGATAAGGATGCGGTATTATCTACTACTAAGATCTATTATCAGTTGACTATTCGTTCAGTAAGCGATTTGGGTAAGGGTTTTGAGAGTTATCATACCGAAATAAACAAATAAAAGTAAAATCAATTACAAAAATAATCTTTATGAAAAAGACAAAAATATATGGTTTAATGCTTTTGATTTCAGGAATATCACTAACTTCATGTTCAAACCTGGATGAATCTATTGCTATTATAAAACCTATACAAAACAATACGATTTATTCCGAAACTTTTGCTTCCTCCTTAGGTGGTTTTATTAGCAAAAGTGTTACAGGCGATCAGGTTTGGGCTGAAAACTCAAACGGATATGTAATGATGACCGGCTATGCTAATTCTGTAAATGTAGCCAACGAAGATTGGTTGATTTCACCCGAAATTGATTTGACAACAGTTGGAGCATCTCATTTGACTTTCGAACATTGCGCCCGCTATTTTGCCGATGTCAGTAATGAAGCTACAATATGGGTTGCCGAAGGATATAAAAGTGACAGTTTGCCTAAATCAGTAAGCTGGACTCAATTAAAAACTTCAGCATTTTCAGATCCCGGAAGTTGGGTATTTAATTCATCGGGTCAGGTAAGTCTGACTGCTTATGCCGGAAAGAAAATCCGTATAGCATTTAAATATATTTCAACAGCTACTAAAGCAGGAACCTGGGAAATGAAAAACTTTTCCGTTGAAAAAGGGGAAGCTACATTGGATGCTCAGGTTATGTATTCCAATTCGTTTGCTTATGGTATTGGTGATTTTAAAGCGCAAAGTGTAAGTGGAGCTCAACTTTGGACTTATAGTAGTGCATATACCTGTATGGCAGTATCGGGCTATACTACTGCAAATAATGCAAATGAAGACTGGTTAATTTCTCCGGCAATAGATTTGACAAACGTGACAAACTCATATCTGAGTTTTGATCATGCCGGTCGTTATTTTGGAACCCCTTCTGCAGAAGCAACCGTTTGGGTTTCGACAACAGACTCAGTAGCCTCCGCTAACTGGACACAATTAAATGTAATGAATTATTTCAGTAATACCAGTTTTACTTTTGTAAATTCAGGAAATCTTAATTTGAGTACCTATGCCGGAAAAAAAATCCGAATCGCCCTTAAGTATATTTCTTCAACTTCAGTTGCGGGAAACTGGGAGGTGCGTAATTTCCAAATTTACAACGGATTTGCCAGTGGGATTGATACACATCCATTTACAGTTAGTCAGGCAATAACTTATCAATCGGGTGGAATTGCTTGGGTTGAAGGATATGTGGTTGGTTATGCATGGCCATTTATGACACAATATGCTTATTTCTTTAAACCAGATTCTTGTAGTCAACGTACCAATATTTTAATGGCTGATACAACAGGGAATATATTTTCCAGCAAAGCTTTGGCAATTCAATTACCTCGCGGAAGTTTACGTAATCTGCTTAATCTGAAAGATAATCATACGCGTGTTGGACAGAAAATCAGACTTTACGGAACATTAAATTCTGCATTAGGAATTGCAGGACTTACGAATGTAAGCAAATATGTTTTGGCTGATGGCACTTCAGGTAATTCGTCAACAACAAGCTTCTTTTCAGAAACATTTGCATCAAGTCTTGGACTCTTTACACAAACCAGTGTTAGTGGAGCCCAAACATGGGGGTATGCAAGCGGTTTTGGAGCTAAAATGAGCGGTTATACCACCGTGAACAATGCCAATGAAGACTGGCTGTATTCACCGGAGATTGACATGACAACCTTAACTTCTGCTGCTTTGTCATTCGACCATACCATAAACAAAGGAGTGGTGGCTAATATGAGAACTGAACAAACTCTTTGGATTGCTACCAGTGAAACTAACTTTACGGCTTTTTCACAAATATCAATCCCTACTTATCCGGCTGGAAATACATGGACCTATGTAAATTCTGGTGAAATTAATTTAGATGCTTTTGCCGGAAAGAAAATAAAGTTAGCTTTTAAATACACTTGTACTACTGCCTCTTCGGCAACATGGGAACTTAAAAACCTACTGATATATTATTAATTGAAATCCAATTAATTTAAACAAAAAGACTCCCGACAGATTTCTGCCGGGAGTCTTTTTTTTGTAGTAAAAACTATTTCAATCTTCTTCTTTTGCTTTGAACGATTCCCACACAAAGTAAGTGATTAAGGCTAAAAAAGCAACCAATGCAGCAATTTGAGCTCCATTACCTTCGGGATTCTGCCATACATTCAGATTCATGGCTTCGCCATTGTTTGTAAAGAATATAATAAACGCTCCAACTACCCCAAACAGGGCTGCTCCGGCAATAAACCCGGACGAAATAAGTATTCCACGTTGTACCCGTGCATTATTGAGTTTCTCATTTTTGGTGCTTTTCGAGAACCAGTGATTTAATAAACCTCCTACTACAAGTGGTGTGTTCAATGGTAGTGGAATAAACATTCCCAGTGCAAAAGCCAGTGGAGATATATTCAACCAATTAATCAAAACAGATATAAGTGCTCCAATTCCCAATAATACCCAACTAACGCCTGTACCCGACATAAGTGGTTCAATAATAGCTGCCATAGCATTAGCCTGAGGCGCAGTCATAGGTTGCGGATGTTGTGGGGTTTGAACAAAACCATAAGCCTGATTCAATATGAAAATGACAACTCCCACGGTTGCTGCCGAAACAAGGGTTCCCAGAAATTTATAGGTTTGTTGTTTGGCAGGTGTAGTTCCGAGCCAGTAACCTACTTTTAAATCGGTGATAAAACCACCGGCCATCGAAAGGGCTGTACACACAATTCCACCGATAATCAATGCACTCACCATTCCCTGCCAGCCTTTCAGACCAACCGAAACCAGAATTACCGACGAAAGTATCAAAGTCATTAAGGTCATCCCCGAAACAGGATTTGAACCCACAATGGCAATGGCATTGGCTGCCACTGTGGTAAACAGAAACGAAATGATCAGAATGGTAATTAGCGCCACAACTGCTTGTAATAAGGTGATTTTGACTCCGATAATCAGGAAAACAAATATTGCAACTAAGGTTAAGAAGATAAGTAGCATAACAAACGACATTTTCAGGTCTTTTTGTGTCCGTTCCACTTTTACTTCCGAATGAGTTTTTCCACCAATACCTAATGCTAGTTTGAAAGCACTGCCAATAACGCCCGAAGACTTGATAATTCCGATAATTCCGGCCATGGCAATAGCACCAATCCCAATGGGGCGAACATACAATTTGAAAAGTTGTTCGGCTGACATAGCAGCAAATGGATTAACTCCACCGCCTAAATGAGCAGAAATTGCTCCAATCTCATTCACCAGAGGAATAAGAACCAACCACGATAACAACGATCCAACAGTTATAATTAATGCGTAACGAAGTCCAACCAGATAACCAAAGCTAAAAATAAGCGCACTTACATTAAACTTAAGCACCATTTTTACTTTGTCGGCCATCATTTGTCCTACAGGTACAATGCGTGTTGTTATTTCTTCACTCCAAAGCCGGAAAGCAGAAAAACAAAAATCGAATAAGCCACCTATAAGCCCACTTACAATCAGCAATTTTGCCTGACTTCCACCTTTTTCACCGGTCATAAGAATTTCGGTCGTAGCTGTAGCTTCGGGGAAAGGCAGTTTGCCGTGCATATCTTTTACAAAATACTTACGGAAAGGAATTAAAAACAGAATTCCCAGGAAACCACCCAAAAGTGATGAAAAGAATATTTGCCAAAAATCAACCTGGATTTCCGGAAATTTAGCCTGAAGTATATAAAGTCCGGGAATGGTAAATACAGCTCCTGCAACGATTACACCTGAAGATGCACCAATGGATTGAATAATTACATTTTGACCTAATGAACCTTTTTTCCGCATGGCTGCTGAAGCACCAACCGCAATAATAGAGATTGGAATAGCAGCCTCAAAAACCTGTCCGATTTTCAAGCCTGAATAAGCTGCTGCAGCCGAAAATATAACTGCCATTAATAATCCCATTCCGAGTGACCATCCTGTTACTTCGGGAAATTTGCCTTCGGCTGGCATCACAGGTTTGTATTCTTCGCCTTCATTTAGTTCACGATACGCATTTTCGGGTAAACCGTCTTTTTGTTCTTCCATTGGTTGATTGGTTGGTTGAATAAGTTGATTTTAGTTGAATAAGTTGATTTTAGTTGAATAAGTTGATTGGTTGAATAAGTTGAATAAGTTGATAGTTTGAATAAGTTGATTTGTTGATACGTTGATTTATTCACTGCCTACAGCCTACAGCCTACTGCTTACTGTTTAAAGTTTACTGCTTACTGTTTAAAGTTTACTGCTTACCGTTTGCCGCTTGCCGCTTATTTACTTATCCGCTTCGTGCTTTCTTAAAAAGAATATTATTTAAAATCATGAAAAAATATTTGAAATCGGTTAGAAAGGTCCCATTCTTCTCGCATTCAAGTAGATATTTCATTTCCGATTGTTCTATTTGTTCCAGTGTTTTAGGCATGTCGGCATAAAAAGGTGGCAGAAGACCGGGTTTGAACTTATTTCTTTTTTGTTGCAATTCTTTGCTGTACAAACTGTAAAAATGAGCACTCAATGGACGAACACCCACTATTTTCATTTCAGCTTTAAAGAGATTTATTAACATGGGTAATTCATCAAGCCAGTATTTTCGCATAATACTTCCAGTGGTAGTTACTCTGAAATCTTTGTTAAACTTACCACCTTCTTTCAGGTTGTGTCTCTCAAAAATGTAACCCTGAAGATATTCAGAAAAGGGATGCATGGTTCTCATTTTATAAACCTTAAATGGTTTTCCGTCTTTACCCAGTCTTCTTAATCGAATCAAGGGTCCATAAAACGTGTTTTGATTTGGCTCTGGTTGTTTAATGCGTTCTGAAATTATATACGTTAAATTTCCAATTTTTTTCTCTTTAACTACTTTGAAACCACAACAATATAATCGTCCAAGCACCTCTGTTTTCGAAAAGACACGGTCTTTATCACCCGATATAAAATAATAAAATTTTCGGGTAAAAAATATTTTTGGCATCACCCGTTTATAAATATAGTAAAACGAGTATACTACATAGTTTAAACCTTTAAAATAACTGTTTAGTATTTCTTTCTTACGCGTACTTTTTGATTTAAAGCAACATACAAAAAGTCCGTTATCCGGCAGTTTTTCATTAATAATCCTGAATTTTCGATTCACGGCCCGCATATTATTAAGCCTTTCCAGCTGAATCATAGTCGAATATTGGTAATTCGGAATCATTTGTAGGTTTTCCGGATCATTCGATATAAAAACCAGGGTATTTCCACTCGATAAATCAAACTCCTTTTTCAAAAAGTCCAACACATTTTTGCCGGAATGAGATCCTATTGTATTACAAAGTTGATTGTAACTTTCTTCGTCTATTTGGTTTACAGGTCTGGGATGTGCATTTATCCTTTCTTCGGGAGCTGTAAATTCAACTTCCCGATATTCAACGGCAAACCGATAAGCAAAATACAGCGAAATAAGAATGTAATTAACTATTAATGCACCAAGTGTAATTGATAATAATACGAAACCGGAAAACTCTTTGAAAAGTAAGTGTATGATTGCTACAAAAAAGATAAATAATATTTCACATACATACAGTAATCGGATGATTGCTTCGTAATACTTTTGTTTTTTAAGTGGTTTATACCTTTTAAATAAATATGATACCAAAACCCAGGCCAGGGTAAAAGCAAGTGTAGGCCAGGAGTATTTCTCAAAAGGTGTGTTGGTAGTAAGTGGAAACCAGTCTAACACTACGTAATAACTTAACAGTAGCATTAAAAGGTCAATAAGAATATTTCTGGCTTTGGGTTTGTAAAATTTCATTCCTTGGTGTTTATGCAAAAATACGACGAATTTATGAAATATCATACATCTCTTGTTTGCAATAAAATGATTTAAATAAGAATTAGGTGGAAGTTTGTGAAAACTTAAACGAAATGATGAAAAAAACTATGACAAATGTTCGAAAGTGTTTAATATATAGTAAAAATATGGCTGTGGATTGCATAAACTGTAAATGGAAAACAGAATTTCCGAAAGCTATACGTCGACAATATTAAACTACTTATTAATATTATTATTGGATCTAAAAACCCTGGTATTATCAAAAGGAAGGGTCAATTTTCATTATAATTTGCTGTATTTTCATTATTAAATTATAATAGTCAATTAGTCCACAAATTAGATATTTATATCCACATAGTACTAATTATTTTAGTTTATTTTTGCAACTTCAAAAATCAATTTTTTAAAGAATATCATGAAAAAAACGCTTATCCTTTTGCTACTAGCTTCCCTATTGTCTTTTCCAGGTTTTGGAGCAAGTTATTATGTTTCACCAACTGGAAGCGGTACAGGAGCATTTGCAAGCCCAATGAGTTTTTCAGCAGTGGGTGGCAAATCACTTGTGTCAGGCGATTCGGTGATATTTCGTGGTGGAACCTATTCTTTCAGTGTCTCGCAATCTTTTTCGAAATCGGGTTCGACAACAAATATGATTCATTATGTTGCCTACAAAACAGAAGTGCCAATATTGGATTTTCGCACACAGGCTTATAACAGTAGTAACCGTGGGTTAAACCTTTCGGGAAATTATATGCATGTGAAAGGAATTGTTGTTCAGGGAGCTGGTGATAATGGTTTTTATGTTGCCGGAAGTAATCTTTTTATTGAGCAATGTACTGCACGCTGGAATTGCGACTCGGGTTTTCAGTTGAAAGTTGGAAGTAATAATTATGTGTTGAACTGCGATTCGTACGAAAATTTTGACTACGAATCCACTGGCTCTATTGGTGGCAATGCGGATGGATTTGCAGACAAACAATATAGCAACACAGGTACTAATACTTATAAAGGTTGCCGTTCCTGGAGAAATTCTGATGATGGATGGGACAGTTATGAAAAAATCGGAAACACAGTTTACGATAGTTGTTGGTGCTACAATATGGCACCTGCGAGTTTTGATATGACAAACCATATTCGTTATACAACCGATAAAACATATATCGATGGTTTTAGCAATCATATCATTCCAAATGCCGGAAATGGTAACGGGTTCAAAATGGGCGGAAATTATACAGCAAATAATGCAACTGCACATCATTGCCTTTCAGTTGCTAACTTAGTAAAAGGTTTTGACCAGAACAACAATGATGGTATTATGACTGTTTCCAATTGCACAAGTTATAATAATGGCTCAAATTATGGCTATTCAAACAGCACATATGGAACGTTAATTATTAAAAATTGTGCTTCGCTGAGCAGTATTGGCTCGAATAGTTTCGCATGTAAATCGGTAACACAATCATATAATTCCTGGAACTCGGGGTTTAGTTGTGCTACTGCTGATTTTGAAAGTTTAGATTATACACAATTGCTCAATCCACGTCAGGCAGATGGCTCATTGCCCGAAATTACCTTACTTCACCTAAAATCAGGAAGTACAATGATTGATAAAGGAACGAATGTTGGATTTACTTTTAATGGTCTTGCACCTGATCTAGGTGCCTTTGAATACAATAGTATAACTACTGTATTGAGTCCTTTTAATAATCACAAGAGTGAATTTCAACTTTTGCTGAATTCAGACAGAAATATCATTGTTATTGGAAAAATTGCAGCTGTTGAAGTGTATGAAATGACCGGAAAAATGTTGTATTCAAAACATGAAGTATCTGAAACACAAACTATTTCAGGAAAAGATTTTCCCAAAGGAATTTGTTTGGTACGAATAATCGGTGCTGACGCTCACATACAGACAAACAAGATATTGCTAAATTGAAACTTAAACTTTAATTTATTCTCTATTAGGAAGTTCGATACATGCACTTTCACTAAGTAACTGTTTAAAAATAAACGTTAATAAAGCATTTCGACAGGTTTTCAGTCATATTTAGAGTTTTCAATTTTTAGAAATTAAAACTATCTTCTTGTTTTCCATTCTGTTTTGTCTATTTGCGCCTTTATTTCTCTCAAATAGCCCGATATTTTTCGATAAACAAAGCCACAACTATCCTAAAAAATAATTGAAAAACAATTTAAGATTTATTTTTAAACAGTTTCTATCAGTATTTCCACAAATTCACTCGTATATTAGCCAATATGCTGTTGCCTGTATTCCGAAGGCGTAGTCCCAAATTTTTGTTTGAAGCAGCGACTGAAATAACGCGGATCTTCAATACCAACTTTATACGAAATTTCAGAAACAGATAGTTCGGTTTTGCGAATATATTCGGCTGCCCGTTCAAACCGGATTTCACGGACAAACTCAACTGGTGATAATCCGGTTAGACTTTTCAATTTGTTGAAAAAAACCGTACGACTCATGTTTAGCTCCGATGCTAGTAAATCTATATTTAAATCAAAATTTTCAATATTTTCGTTCATCAATTTGATAAGATGTTGCATAAATTTGTCTTCTTCCGATTTAATCTCAAGTGGAGGTAATGCCAAATCAAGTTTAGTGCTAATATATTGCGACCGATAAAAATGTTGCAATTGAAGTCGTTGAATCATCAGATTTTCAATTCGGGCATGCAGGAATTCCGAACTAAACGGCTTTGTGATATAGTCGTCAGCACCGGCTTTCATACCGGCTAACTTGCTTTCCATATCAGTTACGGCTGTGAGTAAAATAACCGGAATATGGGAGGTTCTTGAATCGTTCTTTATCTTTTTGGTCAGCTCCAGGCCGTCCATTTCAGGCATCAAGAGGTCGGCAATGATAAAGTCGGGTATCAAATGTTCTACTTTATTCCATCCTACCAGTCCATTTTCAGCTTCAGCAACCCGATATTTCTTTTTTAAACTTTTCTTAAGAAAATGACGAAGTTCATCATTATCCTCCACAATCAGGATTAGTGGTTCCATTTTTACATGTTCCACTTTTTCTGTTTCCGATAATAGGTCTGTTTCCACTTCTGTAAGCGGGTTGGTTTCATTCGAAACAATCAAATCCACATCGTCATCGTAATGATCGGTACCGAGTTTAAACTCAATTTCAAAAGTAGTTCCTTTCTCCAACTGGCTATTAACGTGAATGGTCGCATGATGTAAATCTACCAACTTCTTCACCAAATCAAGTCCGATACCGGTACTTTTCTGAGCTATGTTACGTAAGGTAGGAATGCTAAAAAACCGGTCGAAAATATAATTTATTTTTTCCTGGGCAATGCCTATTCCTTCGTCAATAACCGACAAAATAGCCGTATTTTCAGTAACAGAAGTTTTCACTGTGATATTTTTACCTGCTGGTGTGAATTTGAATGCATTGGAAAGCAGATTGGACAGAATCGATTCGAACCGTTCGGGATCAACCCACAGTTTAGCATTATTGGTTTCATCCAACAAATGGAATCCAATATTCTTAGAATGAGCAATTTCAAGAAAATTACTGCTGCACAAGCGAGTAAAATCTGCAAAGTGTATTTCTTCCACTGTCAACCGCATTTTGTTATTCTGAATTTTCCGGAAATCGAGTATCTGATTTATCAATCCCATCACACGGTCTAAATTACGTCGAACAAGAGTAAGCTGTTCGTGAATAGCCGGATCATGATTTTCCTGAAGAATATTGTCGATTGGAAGCGAAATCAAGGTGAGCGGAGTGCGTAATTCGTGCGAGATGTCAGTAAAAAATCGAAGTTTCATATCGGTCATTTGTTTTTCGAGTTGTACATTGTTTTTCAGTTTGAAAATGGTTATGAAAATGTACAAAGTGGTAAGAAATAATCCGATAATCAATATAAAATAAATAAACTTGGCAAAGCCTGATTGCCAGAATGAGGGTAAGATTTTAATTTTAATAATTCTTTCATTTTGAAGCCATACACCTTCACTGTCAGTCGATTTTACGTGGAAAGTGTATGTTCCGGCAGGCAAGGCAGTGTAGGACGCAAAATGCTTGGTTTGGACCTCATTCCATTCGTGGTCGAATCCGTCCAGCTTGTAGGCATACTGTATTTTCTCGGGGGCACGCATGTCCAGGGTTGCAAATTCAAGCGTAAATACATTTTGTTTGCTGCTGAATTCAATTTGTGCTGTTTTATCCAGGGGTTTTTCGAGAATTTCTTCTTTATCGCCGATTTCTACTACTTTATTGAAAAGCAATAAGCGGGTGAATACAAGTGGTGCATTGATTACACGACGTTTCACTGCATCGGGATTGAATGAATAAAAGCCTGATTTTGATCCAACACAAATCTCGCCAGATTGAAGCATACAAGCAGAGGCTTCAGAAAATTCGACATTTTCAAGTTCATTTCCTTTTCCAAACGATTCTATTTTCGCCGATTTCTTACTGAATTTTACAATTGAGTTTTCGGTAGTTAACCATAAATTTCCCTGATTATCGTCGATGATGGTATAAACCACATTATTTGGCATCCCTTTCGTGCGGTCATATACAACAAATTCTGGTTGATTAGTGCTTTCAATTTGTTTTTTGAGTTTATTCAAGCCACCTCCAAATGTTCCAAACCACATGTTTTTTTCCACATCTTCAAAGATACTATAGACATCATTTGCTCCCAAACTATTGGGGGTATCATTGTTTCTATGAAAATACCGGAATTTAATATCTTTTACTGAACTGAAATCGGCATTGAACAGCACAAAACCTTCCGTGGTGGCTACCCATATTTGCTTTCTGGAATCGGCAAAGACTTGTCGGACTTTTGAACAATATGTATTGGGATAATTTACAAGTTCGTTCCTGGCATGAATAAATTTGATTTTTCCGTTTTGTTCATCAATCAAATGCAATCCTCCGCCATAACTTCCTGCCCAAATCCGACCGTTATAATCCTGAATTACAGAATAAAAGTCATTGCTTGCCGGTGAATAAATATCACCGGGAATGTGAACAAAGTTTTCAATACTGAAAGAATTTCCTGAACCAATTGGTTTAAGACGGAACAAGCCCTGTTTTTTTGTGGCTAACCATATATTTCCGGATTTATCCTGAAGAAAATTGTACACTAATACTTCCAAACTTCCACCCGTAGTAATTCTTCCGTCTCGACTTAAGGTGCCAATTTCTTTCTTATTCTGATCAAAAATATGGACTGAACCATCTTTACAAGCCACCCAAAGGCGGTTACGGCTGTCTTCAAAAATCGAACGTGTTTCGTTGAAAATACTGTAAACAGAATGGCTTTTGAATAAATAATGGTTAAAATAGTCGGGCAAAAAGGTGCATTTAAACAACCCGTTACCCCGGTTGGTACTTATCCACAAAACTCCCTGAGAATCCGATAAAACATGATTAACACCATAGGAAAAGAGCACATTTAAATCGTCATTATAAATACTATTGAACGGAACCAACTTATTATTGATTCGGTCGAACCATGAAAAGAAGCCCAGATAGGGTTGAACCCACAATATATCCTTTTCGTCTTCGAAAATCTGAAAATTTGGATTCGTTAACTGTCCTTCATTTAGTTTGGTGTCGTAAAAAACAATTTTATTCGTTTGAGGGGAGAAATGAAGCACTCCCGGCGAATGAATTTCAAGCCATGCATCACCTGCCCGGTCAATATAAATATTTTCAATGTCATTGGTATTCATTGCCGGATACTTTTCTTTCGAAAATTGTTGCAGGTTAGCTTGTAAAACATCAAATGTAAAAAAACCTTTTCCCTGAGTGGCGAGTATATAGTTACTTGAATTGAAACCAGCAATTTTAGTTACAATAATATTACCTTTTAAATCAATTATCTTAAAAGTTTTGCTTCTTTTTTCGAACAGATAAAGTTTGCCTTCTGATGAAAAAATAATTCTTTTGTCGTTCTCGTTGAAAGTGTAAAACGCTTGCATATTAAAGTAATCGTGTACTTTCCCCGATTTTTCGAGACAACGTAATCCGTTTTGCGAAAGAAACCAGGTATTCAACTCCTGATCTTCAAATATTGTTTTTACGGAATTATTAGCTAATGAATTATTCTTTTGACTGAATAGCTTAACTGTGAGTTTTTGAGTTAGTCCGTTTGTTTCAATTTTATAATAGCAATTGTCGAAAGTCGAAAGCCACACATTGCCTGAAGCGAAAGTATAAATATCACGGATTTTATCATTGAGCAACTCGCCATTTCCTTTTTCAATTCTGGTTAATTCTTCTGTTGATTGATTTAATCTGTAAATTATTTCATCGTAAGTTTTAACCCAGACAGAACCCCATTTGTCTTCCTTAATTGTCAAAATACGATTACTTAATATTGATAACTTTTTGTCCGGTTTGGAGTTGAACAAAGTGAAGTTATAACCATCAAAGCGGTTTAATCCATCGCGTGTACCAAACCACATATAACCTTTATGGTCTTTCATTACAGCGGTAATGCTGTTTTGCGACAGACCATTATCAGAAGTATAGTGTGAGAATGAAAAGTGATATTGAGCAGAACCTATAATTGATAATAATAAACTACTACTAATAATAAGAAACTTTTTCATGACATTGTTTAATAAGTGGATTCCTACGCAAAAATAAGAAATTGATTGTTCAAACTGACATTTATAAGCCTGTTTTTCACTCTTCCGTCAAAAATTACACATATTCAAATTATTTTTCCACATCAGATTTGTTTTTAAAGTCTATATTTGCACTATAAACAAATAAATCTTCAAACAATTTAAAATTAATTTATTATGAAAAAAACATTACTATTATCAGCCATGATATTCATGGCAGTTATTGCAGTTAATGCACAGGCAACTAAAGTATGGAATTTAGGAGGTGATCCAACACTCGCAGCTACTTCAGCTGCTTTTCCCCTAACAAGTGGAATTGGTATCGGCGATGGTACCACAGGAAATCCTGCTTTTCCCGTAAATATTAATGGGTTATTAATAACTGGTCTTGCAACAAATTTAAATATGGGTGGAGTTAATGCTTCTCCAAAAACTTTTGGAAGCTACTCTTTTGCGAACAGATTTCAGTTCAATGGTGCAGGATATACCGGTGCACTTCCCGCTGATGTAACCCCGGGAACATTTAACATGCCTACTCAACGCTATTTAAGCTTCAAAGTTCTTGGCAATAGTACCATATATGCTATAGGTGTAACCGGATCTAATGCATCTGCAAGAGCCCTCTTTGTAACAGATGGAACAACTTTTATTGGAAAACTGGATTTCCCTGCCGGAACAGGTTTATTAAATGATGCAACTGTTAACTACACAGGTCCTGCCGCAACCTTATATGTTTTCGGTAATTCTTCAGTAAACTTATGTCTGTTATCGGCAACCAATTATGATATACATACAGCTGTCAATGCAGTTCTTGCTGATAAAGGTGTAAGTTTCAACGGTTCAGAAGTTTTAAATACAAAAGGGTTGGATATAGACGTTTATAATGTATTAGGCAAAAAAGTGGCTACTTCAAAAACCAATATTGCAACAACAAATTTTCAAAAGGGAATTTATGTAGTTCGAGTAACTGGAACAAATGATTCTTTGAAATTTTCGATCTAAGTAAAGTTCCTATATCATTTCTCTTTTTTCAAACGGGTGTTATCTTCGGGTAATGCCCGTTTTACGTAAAGTTTAAATTTGATAGCTTTTTATCCACATAATCAATTCATTGCTCTTTTGTGATTGTGTTTAAATTGACTTTAGTTAAATGAATTCTTAGTTTATATATTAAACCACAATCATTTTTATTTCAATTAGTTGTTTTTACCCTAAGAAAACAAAGTATTTGGAAGGTGATTAGGTTCTAACACTTGCTACAGCTATCCATACCTATACTAATATTCTTAAATACTGAAAGAAGTGAAGCTGTTAAAGAGAAATTTATAGGATTGTAACTTAATCTCAAATCTATTGGTTTTTCTGTCTGAGAGTTTTGCAGAATATGATAAACATAAGGGCAGAAATGATCTGCCCTTATGTTTTAATGCTAAATGGATTTTTTAATTTAATCCTAATATCTTTTGTTTCTGAATACATTCCGGAAGTTGAATATTCTTCGATTTACCGGTAATTCGCACCACTTCAAGCAAGGAATCCGGATATTTAAATTCTTTCAGATCAAAGTTTTTTACATTTTGTAGCGTTAAAGCAGCTCCGGTTTGAGGAAAAATTTGAATATTTTTAAATTTTATTCCGTCTGATTCGCTAATTACAGCACCGTATTGCGAAGTGATGATAGCATTTTCAACATTGATATTGGTGATATTCATTTCGGGTAAACCATTAAAGAACATGGCTCTGCGGGCATTGCGGGAAACGATATTTTTTACATATATATTACGAAATGAGGGAGTTTCAGCCGTTACAGCAGGAACCTGAACGATTGTTTGCGTTTCGTCTCCATCTTCCAGTGATTCGGTAGCCGATTTTCCACCATAATACAAATCGAACAGGAATGAATCGGTCGCTATGTCGAACATGTAAATATCACTGATATAAATATTCTCGACTAAACCTCCACGACCGCGATTACTTTTGAAGCGTAAGCCAACGTCTGTACCCAGAAACTGACAATTTTTCACCGATATATTCCGAACGCCACCCGACATTTCGCTTCCAACTACAAATCCGCCATGTGCTTTGAAAACTTTACAGTTATCTACAATCACATTTTCTGTCGGACGAGCACGTTTGCGACCTTCTTCGTCTTTTCCTGATTTAATACAAATTCCATCATCGCCCACATCAAAATTGCTGTTAATAAGCAATACATTTTTACAGGATTCGATATCAATTCCATCGCCATTTTGCGCATAGCTCGGATTTCGAACGGTTATATTGTCGATAATCAGGTTGGTACATAATAATGGATGTATGTTCCAGCTTGGAGAATTTTCGAATAAAACACCCTGAAGCAATACATTTTTACATTCAATAAAGTTAATCATTACCGGACGTAGAAAATCTTTAATTTCAAGCCATTCAACATCGGTTAGTTTTCCGTTAGGTACATTCATTTCGCTCATTGTCTGGCCTTTTATCGAACCTTTGGATGGATACCAATATGTCGGATCCTTAAGCACACCACCTGACTTAATTACTTTTCTCCATTGAGATTCGGTAACTTTCGCTTTTTTCAACGGTCGCCAGGCCTCACCCGAACCATTAATTGAACCTTCACCTGTAATGGCCACATTAACTACATTACGAGCTGATATAGGCGATTGACAACGTTTAGTTTCCAATCCTTCAAAACTACCATCTACTAATGGGTATAAATTGAAATCGGGTGAAAACAGAATCAATGCACCTTTGTCCAGATGTAAATTGATATTTGATTTCAGCTCTATAGGGCCTGTAAACCAAACTCCGGCAGGTACAACAAGTTTACCTCCTCCTTTTTTCGAAAGTTCATCAAAAGCTTTACTGAAGGCTTCGGTGTTAAGCATAATCCCATCACCTTTAGCTCCAAAATCGGATACAGAAACGGTATTATTTTTAAACACAGGTGCTTCCAATTTCTGCATTGGAAATGGCAGATTTTCATACAAATAGTTATAGTCTTTTTTAGCTTCCACATAGGTCGAAACTAAAACCAAACTTACAACAGATAACAATATCTTTCTTAATAACCGCATTCCTTTTGAAATTTAAATTTTTTATGTTAAGGTTGAAAACTACCATCGAAGATCACCAGCTGTACCTTTCCCGGCAAAGTTTGTATCTGATAATTTAAAATCGCCGCTTGTTGGAGCATTCCACAAACTAGTAGATGCACCGGAATAGGAGGTCAATTTCGATTTAATAGATGTGCTGGTTACACCTGCAGGAATTGGATCATCCACATAATCACTTGTATAATAACTTCCGGTTATAGCAGGGACTATAGTAGCACGAAAACCATTTGCACCCAAAGCAGCACCTGACTGACCAAAAATACTATTCTTAATCGTCACTCCGCCATTAGATGGAAAAACTGATAAATTTATATCAAATAAATATCTTGCGGAACCTCCGTCCTGCATTCCTTGATTGATAGTACAATTAGAAACGTTAATCGAATTAAGAGTATAACCAGTTGTTGAAACAGTGGCTCCGGTTCTTAAAACCAACGATCCTTTGAAATTATAGATTGTTGAATTCAGGAAATTAATATTGTTTATATAATCAGCAGAGTTACTATTTACAATGGCATAGGTACTCCCAAATCCAATTTCATTTATTATACAACCGTTGAATGTTAAATTTGAAATAATCTGATTTACAGCACCTGACAATCGCATTGGTGTATTTCCTAAATTATGAATGTTACAGTTGCTAAACTTAATATTTCCCACAGTACAAGCTGTTTTATTACTAAACAGATATCCAATTTTAGTAGCAGCAGTATTATTGTCACAAAATCCCGTAAAATCTATATTTTCAAAAACCAGGCTGTCTATAGCTGAAGATCCAACAACACTCATCATGGCACTGGTCGAGGTAGGAGCTGTTCCTACTAATGCAGTCATTGATACAACTGAACGATTTACAACTGATGTACTCCTGATTTTTACGTTTTTACTGAATTTGTATTCAATATTACCTATTGTGTAATTTTGGCCACCAATGAGCAAAATAACCTGACCTGAAGTGGCACTGGTAATAGCTGCAGAAATATCGCCGGGTGTTGAAATAATTACATCCCCTTCAACAACACCTGCAGTTGATCCCCGTTGTATTGAACCATTGAAAATTGCAACACTCCAAACTGAATTTGCTAAGCCCGTTATCACTTTTTCTCCTGCAATTGCTTCATCTGAAGTTATAGGATAAGATGTTCCGGATAGAGTTAAATTTGTTACATTTGAATTCGGTTTCCATTTAATATCCAATGTGTTAGGTGCTGTCATGTAAGCACTATAGATATTTCGGGTATTATTGTTGGCTCCATATCCGATAAACAAATTTTCTTTGGCTGACTTAAAGAAAATAGCATTGAATTTTGAGTTCTTCAACGCATCACCGGCATTGGCTTTGATACGTGCATAATATTCAGTATTAGCCAAAAATGTTATCCCATCGTAATCTTTGGTATAGGTTGATCCAGTAACAGTAACAGAAAAAGCAGGCACTATAAATGTGGCACTGTCAAGCCCAACTTCTAATGTATAAGAAGTTGCACTATCTACTTTAGCCCAACTAAAAGTTTCAGAAGTGCTGTTAGGTGTAGCTGTGAAATTAATCGGTCGGAACAGGTATGGCAGATTTTTCAATTCCTGTTCATCAACACATGAATTCAGGATTTCGAGTGCTCCAATTAAGATGAATACTGCCTTTAACGATATGTTTTTTACTTTTTTCATTGTACAATAATTTAATGTTGTTTGATTTTTTAAATTCTTAATCAAATCAGTCTGGCTTAGTTATCGTATCCGTAATCGTTAGTCAACGATCCGTTACTAACACTAATAATCTGATGCATAATCGGTAAAAGTTGTTTTTTATCCGGATTACCTACATACATATGTGTAATAAAGTTTTCACTTAAATAATAATCCGAACCACTAATAGCACTTGTCCATAATTTTTTAGTCCAGGCTCCTGCAACATCTGTTACTGTTTTATCATCCGTTTCTCCCGGATTTAATCCATAAATAGTTAATACCCGTTCGCCGGTTGAGATAGTGTTATCCACTGTGTATTTGTAATAAATGGTACCCGGAATAGTTATATATTTACCTGTCGCATCGCGTAAAGCCCGCATATTTGCAGCTGCCTGATCCATTTTTGATTTCAATTCTCCCCAACGTTCAAGGTCATACTTACGGATATTTTCACCGCAAAATTCGAAGGCACGTTCCTGTTTGATATTATCCAACGTTAATGGCAAATCATACGAAGAAGCCACAGCCAAGGGTTGATTAAATGCACGACGGCGAACCATATTGAATTTTTCAGTTCCTTCATTTCCATTCAGAAATAAATCGGCTTCAGCAAACATAAGTAACACATCGGCATAACGTAAAACGATAGGTGAAACGCCATCGTCAGTTCCTGATACAGGAGTTTTAACCCATTCGGCACGCCATTTGGCAATATTGAATCCGGTTACACCCGACGAAAGATTCTGTTCCATCACACCAAGAGTTGAATTCTTTTTTACATTATAAGGTGTAACAGTTATATCCCGACGGGTATCACCTGAGTTATAATCGTAAAAGAAACTAGGTGTTATTTTAAACTGACCACCAACAGCCACCGTATTATTCTTACCATCGGCATCGCGAGGTAAACCAAGATTATAAACCATACGACCACGTAATCCCATATTGTAAGGCAACTGCCAGATAGTTTCACGTCCGTGAGTTGTAATATCCTGACATTGTTCGTAAAAAATATTTTTAAAGCTTGGATCAAGTTTATAGATTCCGGCATTAATAATATCTCTACAAGCTTCCCGGGCAATAGTATAAAGTTCCTTTTGTCTGTCGGGAGACACTGTAACAATCACTTGTGCATCGTTAGTTCCGAGCGTACGTTGAGAATAACCGGCTGCCGATAAACAGATACGTGCTAAAAGCCCTCTGGCAGCATCCTGACTAATCCGCTGTGTTGTATTAGTAAGCGCAGTATTGCCACTATAAAGTATTGTAGAGGCTTCCTGCAAATCTTTAATTATCTGATTGTAAATTGTATCTCTGTTTGATTTTGCTAAATATATAGTGCTTGTTATTACCGGTGTAAAACGTGCCGGAACATCACCCCACCATTTAATCAAATCGTAATAGAAGTAAGCACGAAGCGTAAGCGCTTCACCTAAATAATGTCCCATATCATTTCCTGCAGCAGGCTTTCCATAACTACGGATTCCGGCAATTGCCAGATTTGATCTTTCAATGGCCTGATAAATTCTACTCCATGGATTAGCTGCATCGTTATTGCTGTAACCATCCGGCATAGTAGAAGTCGGGCTATAAAGCGCAATGTAGTCATCTGATTTGGAAATAGTCAAAGCTGCACCTGAAGACCAGCCTGAACGATATTCAATATCAGTGTTTACTCCCAGTTGCAGCCACAATCGATTACGATAAGAGTTGTTTTCACCAAATATTTCGTAAATAGCTGCAATTGCTTTTTTGGTCGAATCCGGTTGACTAAATACCTGATCATCACTTAACAAAGAGTTGCTTGAAACCGTTAAATAATCATTACAAGATGAAAATGCAATGACAAAGGCTACAACAATTAAATTAAATATTTTCTTTTTCATTATAGTATGATTTATTAAAAGGTTATGTTAACACCAATATTGTATGAACGACTTTTGGGATAAGCTGAATAATCTACACCAGGGGTAGCCGGTGTTGTACGACGTGAATCAACTTCGGGATCATATCCACTATATTTTGTCAAACAAATTAAGTTATAGCCCGATGCATAGAATCTAAGCTTTTGTACATAAAATGTTTTTGTCAATTTAGCTGCTAAAGTGTAGCCTAAAGTCAAATTATTCAATCGTAGAAACGAACCATCTTCAATTGCCCACGAAGTGACGGCATAGCGTCCGGTTGGGGCAGCCCAAATACTTGCATTTGTATTCATCGCTGTCAAAAGGTCAGGGTTAGTGGTAATCTGGGTTCCGGTTTTCCAGTCAATCTGAGTATACGAATTACCGGCAAGTGCAAGCATATTACGATCTTTATAATTCAATGAGGTTAATTCAATTTTACTTGCATTATAAATATTGTTACCATAAACCCAGTTCAGGTTTGTACTGAAATCAAAGCCTTTGTAGCTGGCATTAATCGTAAATGAACCATAATGTTTCGGATTGGTATTTCCAATTAGTTGACGATCGGCATCAGTTATTTTACCATCACCATTCACATCTTTAAGTTTCATACCACCCGGTCCGTAACTTAACCCATCAATAGCACTATTATCAGCAAAAATATTGCCATCTTTATCTTTATATATTTTAGTTACACCATCAGCAAGAGTTACTACTGTATTATATTTAGTGTCATTCCTTACCCATTTTGTTCCATTGTACATGAAATCATCGGCAGCATACATTCCATCATTTACATAACCGTAGATTAAACCAACCGGATTACCCGGAGATACTACGAAACTGTTTGAACCTTCCGTCATACTCGTCCAGGCTTCGTTAAACGGATAACTGCTTAAACCTCCGAGATTATCGACATTGTTTACATTGGCACTGATATTAAATCCGACTGATAAATTAAAATCTTTTGTTTGAACCAGTACTGCATTTAAATTTAATTCAGCTCCTTTATTTGAAGTTTGACCTACATTTTGCCATTGAGTGGCATAACCCACGCCGCCTATGGACATTGACATTAAAACGTCGCTGGTAGTGTTCGAATAAAGTTCAATTGAACCGCTTAATCTGTTTTTAAAGAATCCAAAATCCAGTCCTGCACCACGGGTAGTTGTAGTTTCCCATTTCAGGTCTTTATTAGCCAGAGTAGTACCTGCTGAGAAAAATGCTGTTTGCATGGAAACAGGAAGATAATTATTAGCCTGAATTGTATAGTTACGCCAAAATGCAGCATTATCAATATTGTTATTTCCTGACTGACCAATACTTCCTCTTATTTTCAGGTTTGACAACCAATCCTGAGCATCTTTCATAAACGACTCTTCTGAAATTCTCCAACCGGCTGAAACCGATGGAAAATATCCCCATTGATTTTTCCCGGAAAATTTACTTGAGCCATCAGCTCTGAATGTCAAAGCAAGTAAATACCTGTCTTTAATTTCATAGTTCACCCGCCCAAAGAATGACAATAATCTGTTATCAGGAGCGTAAAAATGATTTGGAAATTTTACGGTTCCATTTTGAATACTATCCCAGGCAATTTGCGAAGTATAACTTACCGGTAATGCTTCCACATTTTTTGAATTTGTATCGGTAGATCTATTATAACTTTCTTCACCTAACAAAACAGATATATTCTGTTCAGGTAGAAAATTCTTTTTTGTGTAGTTTAATGTATTCGTATTTTGTAAAATGCTGGTATTAATCGAACTCATATAAACTGTAGGAGCAGCTGCATTATTCAGTTTAGTTGCCCCGCCAGTTGTTACATAATAAGAAGATAAACCCCAGAACCTGTTATCCGTTTTATTGGTTTTAGTATATCCCACATTAGTTTTGAAAACCAAATCTTTAGTAATATTTATTGACAGGCCTCCGTTTACATTAAAATCTTTTGTATTTTGAAAGCGGTCATTATCTTGTGCTTGTTGAATGGGTGAGTACAGACTCACGGTAGAACCTGCATCCACGTTATCATCCTGAGCTACCAGGTTTTTCAATGGAATTGGGTGATAAAGAACCGCATTTTTCACACGGGAATCGGAGGTTGATTTTTCCAATCCGGTTTGATCATTTGCACCTCCACCATTTATAACGGTAGCGGCATAACGTGCCGACAAATCAACTTTAAGCCAGTTCAATGGTTTAGCATTAATTTTTGCACTAATATTATCCCGGTGATAATCAGATAAAACCATAATAGCTTTATCATCAATATGACTGTAATTTACATTAAAAGTAAGTTTTTTCTTGCCTCCGGAAAGTGAAACATTATGATTTTGAGTGAAACCGGTTCTGCCAAAAGTTTGTTTCTGCCAGTTGGTAGCATTCATATCGTTATATAAATTCATATCGTTGAAACTACCAAAATAAGTTTCATAATCGCCCGGGATTGCATTATTCCAAACGGCTCTTTCATATTGTTTCTGAGCAAACTGGTACGGAGTTAACACGTCTAGTATTTTAGAAACTTCTTTAATTCCAAGATACCCATTGTAATTAAGTGTCAATTTGCCTTGTGCACCGGATTTAGTTGTAATAATCATTACTCCGTTGGCGCCCCGCGATCCATAAATAGCAGTGGATGAAGCATCTTTTAATACGGTCACATCTGTGATCTCGGATGGAGCAATATCTTTAATGTCATCCTTGGCAAAACCATCAACAATGTATAGGGGAGTATTACTTTGGGTAATAGAACCTCCACCACGAACACGGATTTTTATTTCAGCATCGGGCGAACCTTCAGTTGTTGTTACCTGTACACCGGGCATTTTTCCGGTTAATGCTTCTGCTACGGTTGATACCGGAATGTCTTTTAATTCCTTTTCACCCACGGTAGATATAGAACCGGTTAAATCTTTCTTCCGCTGAGTACCGTATCCAATTACCACTACCTCATCGAGCGATTTATCAACCGGATGAAGTGTTATGTTCATGATGTTTGTTTTAATGGCTACTTCCTGAGTTTCCATGCCAATGTACGATGCCACCAATGTTTTCCCATCAGCAGGAACATTCAGTTTGTACTTTCCATCAATATCGGTAATGGTTGCTACTTTCGACCCTTTTAGCACTACGGATGCACCGATAATGGTTTCGCCGGAAGCGTCTTTTACTACACCGGTAACCGCTTTTACCTGAGCGTTGACAGTAACAATTGCCAGAATTGCAACCACCATGACAGCTAAAAACCGATTGAAAAATAGCCTTTTTTGAAATTTTGCTTCTTTCATTTTTTTTGTATTAGATTGATTAATGATTATAAATTTTCACGTAACAAAAATAGAACTTTAGTTTGGTTAAAATGTTCAAAAATTGACGTATATCCGTGGATTTTTTGACTTTAATTCATTGTTATGTTAAACTGAAGGTCCATTTAGAATATTACTCCAACTTTGACACTTAAAAGTCGATTATTCTTTTATAAATTTCACTGAAATTCGGGTGCCATCAATTAAATGCATGCTGAGCAAATAAAAACCTGATGATAAATTATTCACTTTAAAGCTGGAACTTTTTCCTGAAAAGTTCTGAATCATTTGTCCGTTCAGTGATAGTAGTTCGACTGAATTTAACATCTCGGAATTTGTAATTTCAATTGATTGCTGAATGAGGGTTGATTTCAGGGCAGGTAATTTGGCAGTACTTCCGGTCAATCCTGTTCCTAAATCGCTAATAGACAGGCTGCTTTTGGCACTTAAGGCACCATATTGAGAAACGGCAATCACATCGTAAGCTCCAATTGTTGCCGAAACAGAATTAGATGTAGTTGTGCTGTTTATCTGACCATTTTTCACTACAATGTAACAAATAGCACCATCTACCGCATCCCAAGTCAGATTAGCATTGGTAACTGCCACATTTCCAGGCGAAGCTGTGGTTTGAGGTTTCACACTTGCATCCCACGAATCGGCACCACCCAACACATTAGTCAGGGTATAATTGGCTGCATCGGTAGCACTCAGAATGGCTGTCGGGCTACTGCCTGTAATCAGGTTACTGCTTGCATCGGTATATGAAAACGAAGTGTTTCTTGATGTGAGATTTAACGGGTTATTGGCAGCATTTACAGTTGCATACTCTGCAAACAAAGCCGGAATGCTACTCATACTTATCCAACCGGCTGAAGCAGCCAGAATGTTCATTTTCAAATTCAGATAAACAGCCCGTGGCGAATTTTGCCAGGGACGCCCCAAATCATAAATACCATCCTGTGAACTTGCCCCATCGATGCTGCAATTATTGAAAACATAGCCGTAGCTATTTGAAGCAGCAGTTGCCGGAGCACAAACCACATCGGCAGTAGCTCTGTCCTGCATATACAACAGACAATTATCGAAGAAACAAGCACCGTTTCCAAAAATAAAATCAACCGAGCCACGAATATCACAATTCAGATAATACTGACGATCCGTTCCGATATTTGATGTCAAATGGGTGTCCTGATACCCAAGTAATTTTACATTTTTGAATACATTTTTATCGCCATATACTTTCAATGCAACTGCCTGACCTGCATTTACACCAGCTGTATTTTGCATAGTAATATTTTCGCAATACAGATTTTTTGCCAGAATTTCGACTGTCTGACAAGTTGAAGTTGTATAGCCACCTAATCCGCTGTAATGACTACCGGTAATAATCACTCCATCACGACTTTGACCAATCAGACTCACATTATCCTTCGTAGAAGCAAGTGACGAATATTCGTTATACGTTCCGTTTTTCACAAAAATAAGGAACGGACTTGCATTATTCAGCGGCACAGCATCGAAAGCAGATTGAATGGTTGTTCCATTACCTGAGCCATCCTGTGCTACCACAAAGTCAAATACTTTTGGAGTTACTGCTGGTTTTGCAACAGTGCTGAATGTCAATGAAAAAGCAGGGCAAGGTCGACTGAATAAATCATTAAATGCTCCTGCAGGCACATTCAGTGTATAGGATGTTGAATATTTGAGATTGGCATACGGTAAGCTAACATTAGCACCTATTACTCCTGGCGAAAGTGTCACGCCATTCAGGCTGATATTTCCCGATCCCATAACCAGACTTTTACTATAACCTAATTTAATATTGCCATTGATAACTACATTGGATGCTGAAGCTGTAGGAACAGTTGAAACTACACTCGGAGCTAATCCATCATCAACCGGACCATTGAGTGTAAAGGCCGATGCACTTATAGTATAAAACCAGAGGTTAGAACTGTTGTACATCAAACGTAAAGTAGTTGGTACTGACGACTGTGCCGCTGCTGATTTGACCGTGTTTTTATCATTATTTCCCAAAATAAAGGTTTCTATGGTATTCCAGGTTACACCATCGGCTGCCAGTTTTTGGATATAATACTCCTGTTGCGATGTGCCACCACCACTTTGAATGTAGAATGTCAGTTCGCCCACCGAAGGAAGTGTTGGTAAGGTTACAGAGTTTGTTTTGAAAGCATAGGTATAAGGTGAAGCACTGCGGGTTCCTGCACTCAGTACTGCGTCAAAACTAATCGTGTAGCCATTGATAGTTTGTGTAACAGTTCCGGAACTGCTGGCCGGAATTGATGTTGCATCTGGTGTGAAACTGCACAATTGAGTTCCTTTCGCATCCACTTCCGTGTGGAAGGTTACAGTGGTTCCTGCAGAGGAATTACCGGATATGTCGGTAATTGAATTGACAGGTATCGTTACTGTATAGTCCGTATCAAAAGCCAGTCCGCTGTAATTGATATACAATAAATTGCTGTTCGACGACGAAACAGCAGCTGTTATAGTTTTTGAACCCAACGTAATTGAAACTGCTCCGGCTATACAGGGTTCGCTCATAACCAGTGATATAAACCCATTTACGGGAAGTGTTGACCCATTCCCGATTGACATTTTAGTCAATGTAGGTACGATTGTATCCGGTGTTTTGTAAGTTGCTGTTGTAGCAACGGCAGTAGGAGTTCCTGCTCCATTTTTGAATGCTGCTGCCGGGATATTTAATACATAACTATTATCGGTACTTAATCCCGAATAACTTATAGTCACTGTTGAGCCACTTATATTTATATTTGATTCGGGAATACTTACACCTGCAATCGTTATATCGTTAGAACTATTGCGGGTTATATTTTCGGAAAAAACCACACTAACTGTTCCACTTACCGGAATATTTGAATTGGTTGCAGGAGTTAGAGAACTGACTGTTGGTGGGGCAGGAGCAGAAACCATTCCATAAATTGTCAAATCATTCAGGTAGGCATTTTGTGTGGGAGCAAGGTTTGTGAATTTTAACTGCACATTTGTTTGATTGCCGGTTATGGGGATAGTTGCAACAATTCCGGAGCTTGGATTTATAGCAGTATTGTAAAGTTGAACCCAGTCAGCATCAGCGCTAGCCTTTTTCCATACAATAAAACCCCGACTGGAACCGGTAGCACATTCTCCGATTGTGATTTTGGTAATCGAGTTTAAAGCACTTGTAATTATTGACATGGTACCCGTTGTAACCTCTGTTGTCTTTGCTGCTTTAAGGTAACCTGCAGAAAGTAAGGTTGTGTTTGCACTAGCGGCATAACCGGTGTTAGCAACTGATATTCCATACATTGTGTAAGTCAGGGTTTCGTTGGTGAGAATCGTAGACTTCGAAACCGTATTATTCGGCGAAGCTGTAGATGCAGTGAAATTTGTCCAACCCTGAAAATTTTCAGTACTAATTATTTGTTCAGTCTGAGCATGAATAGCTATAATGACTAATAAAGATGAATAGATTAAAAGTAATTTTTTCATAAAAAAATAATTTAAAGTAAATAACCTGATTCTCGAAATACTATTTATTCAAGTCACAAAAATAGATGAATATTGCTTTTTCTTTGTTCAAAAAACAACCAAATGAGGGGAAAAATTGACACCAAATTATAAAAAATACAGTTTTCAATTTCGAAGTTCTTGAAAAATAAATTAAAAGCGCGCCGTATCACTACGCCACGCTTTTGTCAATCATAAATCTCTATTCAAACTATTATGAAAAAAAAACTATCTTTTAATTACAATTTTCAAACAACCGGAGTCGCATTTTACGAAATAAATCCCATTGATATACTGTTTTGTATCAATATTATGGGTTGTAGATGCTTCAAGAATTCCGATAGCGTTATACACTAGTAAAAATGTTTGGTTTTTGTTGTGAACTACTTGACCGTCAAAGTATAATCCTTCCATTGAAGGTTGAGCAAAACCCGAAGGAAGGGTTGAAATACTTGTGGTATACACTTTCGAATTAATGCCATCAGTTACCGTGTAATTTAGCGGAGTAAGTGCAGAGTTTGTAAAGTTAGTTGCCACACCCGATGCCGGACTTACGCTTGTTCCGATTCCGCTTAATACAATAGTTGGCTGAAGGGCTGACAGATCAGTTCCAATGGGTAAAAGAACTGAAATTGTTGCCGGATTATGAATAATTGTAGCATTGGCTGTGTCAATCTTAAATGAACTAATTTCGAGGCTTGGGGCTACAAATTGAGTTCCTGAAAGCAAATACTGAACTGCATTATCCAGTAATTTCAAGCCATCGGCACTCAGGTCGTTGTATTTGCCCGAAAGCAAACTAATCATCAGGTATTTCGACGTTTTCCCAGCTCCTAAACGAATAGAAGCTGGTAAATCATGGATTGCAATTCCTCCGGCTACCTTCGCAATCTGATAACCCCCAATCAAAACGGCAGTTACAGGTTGAACGTTTTTTGAAGTCAGTGTATTATAAATATATATACTATCGCTCAGCGTAATACCGGAGAATATGGGATGCGAGGGCTGAACTGCTATAATTCCTTTTCCTGAATTTCCGTTAGTCGGAGTTCCCCATCCCCAACGTGCAGATGTTCCGGAAGTATAGAAATAAGATTTGGTATTCAGAATAGGTTTATCAGCGGTTTTAATCAGATTTAGTTCATGACCTGAAGTAGCTGCGTCGCCACCTGTCAGTGATTCGTGAAGCACAATTAAGTCATAAGCATCGTAATTACCTGTAAAACTGGCTTGAGCAGCTCGTTTAGTTACAAAATAATTTGATTTTGAAAGTAACTGAGCCAGGAATAAATCATTCGTTGCTGTAGTAGCATCGGTGGCCAGATAGAGAATATTGGTGGCGGTAATATTTTTAACTGCAATAGTGCCGCTGGCTGTTATATCGCTTCCAGTATAACCTACAATGGGTGTGGCTTTTACGGAATAATTAAAATTGCCGGGTGTCACAGAGGCATCGACAGTTCCGGAAATGGTATAAGTGCCGTTATCGTAGACCGTAGTTAATCCGCTTGGTAATCCTGTGATGCTAGCTCCAATCGAATTTTGGAGCGTAAATGGAATATCCGTTATAGCAGAACCGGCTTTTACCCATTGATTATTATTTGCGGGAGTTGTTATGATCGGTGCGGCAATTGATGCAGCAACACTCAGCGTCACCGTATAAACGGTATTATTAGACCCATCGGTAGCTGTATAATTTACAGCTCCTGCCGAAAAATCCTGAGCTCCTGTTGGAGTATAGGCTGTAGCTGATCCACTTATTGTGACTGTGGGTGTAATACCCGTAAGACTTGTTCCGTAAGGCAAAGTGGCTGTGATGGTGGCAGGTGTTAGCGTTTCATTTATGGTTGCCGGAACTCCTAAAACAGAAAATGCTGAAATGCCAGGATAGCTTGCTCCGGGAGTAATATCAAAACCACTGATATTGATATTTTGCGTAGCTCCTCCACTTGTACCGGTGCAAAAACTTATTTTCACAAATTTCCCTTTCGAAATACTCAGACCGGTAACTGTACTTTTGCTATTTGTAGCATCGGGAGCAGTAGGTTGACCTGTAATATTGGATGTTATTTTTGTTCCTGCAACTGTAACATCGTCCAGCAAAGTATAAGTTCCTGCATAGCTATCGGCTACCGAAACCTGAAAAATCGTTCGGGTTGATGTGCTTCCGGAACTTTCGCCCCAAACTGTTATGGCGGATGCGGAAGTGCTTTTCAATTCTAAAACAATGGTTTTGAGCTGAACACGTGCATTGTTAGGCGATGGAAAAACTGTATTGCTGGTACTTCCGGACATGGTTGTGGCATCAACAGCATATAGTACATCAGTAGTGCTGAAGGTATAGGTTGCAACACTCGATCCGGGTTTTGGGTTTAGTCGTAACAGAACATCAGCTGCCTGAATTGCGGAAGTACCTGCTGTAAGTACTAATGCGATGGCTAAAAAGTTTCTTAATTGTTTTTTCATAATAGCAAAATTTTAAAGGTTACTAAAGTAGATTTAATTCATGTAAAGATATAAGCAGAACTCTGATTGTATGTGGAAAATTAGACTTAAAATGTATATTTTTTGACAACAACAAAAAAAAACAGCAGAATAACTATTCTGCTGTTTTTAAAATTAAAGATATAAAGTTGGTTATTTCAAAACAACTTTGAAATTATTGCTATCTTTTTGAGATTTTACTTTTACCAGATACATTCCCTTAGTCAGATTCAATAGGGTTTGGTTGCTAATTGCTTTTACATTCGTAATTGTTTGACCATTCAGTCCGTAAACCGAAATCATATCACCTGCTAACGTGCCATCTACGATAAGTTGACCCGCAAGCCCATAAGCATTTACAGCATTATCAACAGCATTTGTTATGGCAGTTACGTCAATATTTGCACCGGTTACAAAGGGTGAAAAAGTGTCGAAAGTACCTGAGTATGTACTGCCTATTACAGTTACAGTATTATTGTTAACATAAGCACCACTTAGGTAATGACCAATAACCGGACTGGTAATAGCTTCAACCAGGTTGGATGGTGTCAATGCAATTAATGTAGAAGATGCAACAGCCGGAGTAATGTCCCATTCTTTAGGATTGTAACGTACCCCATAAACAGCAGTTCCTGATAAAGTTGTATAAGCCCTTGCCGCAAAAGTACTTGCAGTTGTTGGTGTAACACTTACAGGGTCATAGCTGGTTGCAGAAGCTCCGATTGGTATCAAAGTTGCAACTGCCATAGCAGCAGGTGCAGTTACTTTTCCTGCTCCATCTGTAACAATATAACTTGTAGCCGATCCACCCGAAATGGCAGTTCCAATAGTTAAGTCATTTGCTCCTAAGGTTACTTTACCGCTTGTTAGTGCTAATGTGCCGCTTACAGTAGTACTTGAACCCAAACTAAGCCCGGCAGCATTGTTGATAGTCAGATTGTTTACAGTTGCTGGAAAATCGCTACCGGGAACCTGAGCTGAGGAACCGACAAATGAATAATTGGCAGCAGTGTTGAAGTTACGGGTTGTAGTGCGGATTGGTCCGGCAACGGGCTCTAAACCACTAGCGTTTGCGATATTAATTGTTCCACCCGTACCAAGCGAGAAAGTTCCTCCAGTAGTAGAAGGCGCATTACCTATATATCCCAAAAGACTTGTGTTTGAGAAATCAGCAGTTCCACTTACGGTTATTGTTCCTGTGCTTCCTACATTAATAACCGGAGCTACAGCAGCAGTCGAAGGTGTAACGTTAAAATTTCCGGTAGACGTATATGTTCCATTTATATTAAAAGTAGCAACGCCACCGCCACTGGTACCGGAAAGCGTAGAAGTGCCTGTTACGGCTAATGTCCCATTTATATTCGCTGTATAAGTTTTACCCACAACCTCATTCGTATTTAAAACACCAGCTACATTTACTGTTGCACCGCTGTTTATTGTAAGAGTATTATTGGAAGTACTTTGTGTGGCTGAAGAAGAACAGGTGTTAAAGTTATTTGCGATACTCAACGTTCGGGGAGAATTAACAGTGAAGTATACATTATCATTTCCGACATTATCAAATATCATTGTTGTTCCTGTCATTGTTAATGATACATTGGCATCGAAAGTTACTCCTATATTTGTTAAACCAGTAATTGGGCGTAATTTCCAGGGATAAATACTTCCTGAACCGTTAATATTAAGATTTCCTCCAAACTCAAGATACAATAATGAGACAGTATTTGAAGGATCTCCCAATGTACCGTTACATGTTAAGTTTGTGCCATAAACATCTAAATATTGTTGACTTGCAGCTGCTATTTTAGCTCCCGATTGAATAGTAAGATTATAACAAGCTTGTGTTGAACCTACGTTAAATACATCTGGCGATACAATGGTTACATTATCGTATCGAGTTGGAACTACGCCACCCACCCAAGCTGAACCGGTAGAATAAGAAACAGTTCCTACATTTAATCCAGTTGAAGAAATTTCACCAGGAGAAGCAAGTTGACTACCTGAAGTTGGACCAGTAACTAAATAATTTTCAGACCCGCCTGTTCCATTAAAATCATAAATACGAAGATAATACATAATGGCTTTTGAAAGACCAGTAACAATTACTGAGTTACCGGTACCATTATATACTACTTTTCCACCACCAATTGCACTTCCGGTTGCAAATGCAGGGTCAGCGGTATAACTTGATCCATCTGCCGGATCGGCAGTAATATCTGAAGCAGCTTTAACAACTACTAAATGGTTTGTTCCGCTACCGGAAACGGCCGGAGTCCAGTTAATAGTAAAACCGGTAGAAGAAACCGGACTAAAACTTAAACCGCTCACCTGTGCAGTTGGTTCTGCAGCATAACTTGGTATTGTTGTAGTAGCATTAACCGTTACGGGTGTTGAATAATTAAACGCTTTATCGACAGAGTAAATCCGGTAATAGTAAGGGGTAGAAGGTGTAAGTCCGGTATCATTAAACGAAGTACCTGTTCCTAAATAGACTACCTGTTCTCCGGTAGCCACCGTGTTTCCAACTGCATAAATACCATTCGCATTCGGAGTAGTAGCAGGATCAGCTAATCCACGTACAACCATATAACCACCACCATCAACTCCATTGCCAGCTCCAACAACTGCTGCTGTCCAGGATATGGTCATTTGTGTGGCTCCCGGTGAAGGTATACTAGGTGCGGTTGGTGCATCGGGGGCAGTAACATCAACTGTTGACCCTGCATATGCAACAAAATCATCCATATCCATTGCAGCTGCCATAGCTGTAGCTGTACGGAATGCACAGATGTAGCCATATTTCGGGCTTGGTGTGCTGCTAGTAGCAGTCACAGTAGCAGTTACTTTTGTCCATATACCACTAGTTGCAGCTAATGAGGTAATTGTTGTGTAGCTCATAGTTGATGTTGGACTTGTACCATCTGAACTGGCCCCTATAGTATGAGCACCTCCACCAGGTGCTGTTGTACTGGCTGTCCTGTAATAATACTGAACAATGTAAGTTGAACCACCAACAATTGCACCATTTGCAGCTGTCGGGGATTGTATTCGTTTAGTCGTTGATGTAAGATTAAAGTTAATATATTTAGAACCAGTACGAGGTGTAGCAGACTGTACCGTGCCGTAACTTGCAGTTCCACAAGTCCAATCAGTCCTTTGAACACCAGTAGCAATTGAAGTTCCTACAAGGGCTGTTCCAGAGGCTGCTTCTCCTTCAAATCCACCATCCATGGTGGGAAAGGTTCCAATAAGCTGTTGAGCCATAAGTCCGTTTACTGAGAGTAAAAGGATAAACATCGGTACTAAATACCGTAGCGTAATAGTAATTTTCTTCATGATTTTTTTTTAAGGGTTAATAATTTTTTTAAATAGATGTATAAAGTATGTATATTTATTATTCTTGGCAAATATAGACAGTTTTTCAAAAAAAGAAGCAAAAAAAATGTTATAAATTGGATTACCAATAAATTGATAGACCAAAATTAATCATTTTTAAATTATTATTTCAGAATGCAGGATGAAAAAATAAAAGAGTTTTGTTTTTTTTATTAGAATTAAATTTGAAATGGTTGATGTTTTTTTTATGTTTTATTTGTCGATGTAAATATACGTTGTATACAAATGCTCCATGTGCAAAAATTGACTTTTAAGGTTGAAAAATTGACAAGAACCGAAAAATCAGTATATGGATTAAAAAAAACAGGAATCCCTGTATGAAAAGGATTCCTGTAGAATTCAACCCAAATTGGTCTTATATGGATCGTAGTTGAAATACTCCGGTGCTTGAAGTTTAGTTTCTCCCGGTGCCGGTGGAGGGGTGGATTCAAGTTGAAGTGCTATCTCATTATCAAGCTCGATGCGCTCTATTTGAGGTGCGATGTATTTATGTTTTTCAGTGTTCATATGTGTTAGTTTTATAGTTGTTAGTAGAATTTATCCCGCTTTACTCATTCTCCTTAGCTTTATTTCAGAGTAGGGGAGACATGAGAAAAAAATCAATCAATAATTACTTTTTTACTAATACTTTTTCCTTCAGTTGTAACGCTAACCACATACAGTCCGGAACAAAGTGAAGTGTTCAGTACACTCAGGTTTGAAGTCAGCGTATTTGAATATATCTTCTGACCAAGAGCGTTGTAAACTGTCACTGAAGCTGTACCTGTATTGCCGTTAATCATTATCTGGTTGTTGACATTGGTCGAAATCCAAACCTTATCGTTGTTTCCTTGGTTAATAGCGGTAGCAATTGAAGGTGCTTTGAAAATCAGCGCAAAACGGCTGCTATTATTTGTTGTAATCCCTGAACTAAATGAATAGCTGTTGCCATTACTAATATCGGTCAAAATTGGGTTAAGCGGGTCAGCATAATCTTTCAGGATAAGCTGAGTTCCGGCATCAAAGTTATTGAACTGAGATGCTTTGATGCTAAAGCTGTTTTGCTGAGCAGTAGTAAATAACAAGGGTAGTTCGGTATTAACCGGAATAGTATTAAATCCATTGATAACCAGCGTATGACCATCAACTATCGTTGCGATTTCAGGAATGACAGCATTGTTGTTCGACATCTTGGGTGTATCATAAGCATCATAGGTATTGGAGGCAGCTGCATTCGAATAAATAATCGCTTCATCGCTGTTTATTCCATTTGAAACCTGTATACGCAATACTTGTTGTGTAGCATTAACCGTCGAAGGTGCTCTGAATTTATTATTTGTATTGTCCTGATGAACACAATTAGCACTTGAAAATGAGAAAGAATATGCATTATTAGCCAGCAACCAGAAAGCTTGCAAAGGTGGTATTTTTCCTGTCATTTGCAGACCGCTTAAACTGGTGCCTAATCCACTGGGTAAATTTTCACTATCAAATACATACCCTCCTGATTTATATGTACGATACCAATAACTTGCCACTAAATTGGAATTGCCTGCTAAATTGCTAATATCTAAATATGCAGGAAATGGATTTCCAACCAAATTATAACCGACATAATTCGTAGTGGAACTAGTTGTTAAATTTAGCGGTATTGAACCTGTGTTCAGTGCTCCGCTAAAAGTCAGTGTTCCATCTGTACTTGGAGTAATAGTTGAGTTTATTGCAACATATCCCAGAGCAGGTGTAAGTGTTGACGCTTGAGTAGTCCAACCTGACGCAGAGCCTTTTGATTCGTCATACCAGTCAAAACAGATTGGTTTTGTGGATGCAGTTGATGTTCCTAACACTCCCGAACCTGTTGCACCTGTTACCGGACTTGAAAGATACCAGTTTCGGCCTCCGGAAATAAATTGAGAAACATTGGTCTGGGATGCTGCTAATGTGCCGGCAACATCTTTTAATGTCCCTGTTCCAGCACTTGTCCCATCATTTAAAATATTGAGAGTAGTTGCAGTTATACTTCCTGTTGTTGTCAGTTTTGCATTGGCTTTTACAGTAAGTACATTTACTGCGCCTGAAGTTAGATTGGCTGCAGCAAGTGTTTGTTCGGAAGTACCTCCAAAAGCCAATGTACCGGTTGTTGCTGTATTTATAGTTCCTGAGCCGGATATTGCTCCATTTAAAGTCATCGTATTAGATCCTGTGGCTAATGCACCTGAAGTTAAAGTAAGGGTTCCTCCTACAGTTAAACCAGCCTGTAAGGTTGTACCATTTGAATTATTCAGCGTCAAATTATTCAAAGTGGTAATATTGGACGGAATATTTACTCCAATGGATGAACCACCAATCGAAATGGAAGAAGTTCCACCAGCAGACAGATTGCTTGCAGTACCGGCAATGGCAGGACCGTTAAGAGCTAAAGTGTGTGCTCCAACAGTTAGTGTACCATTTGTAAGTGTGGCTGTACCACCAATAGTTAAATCACTTCCCAAAGCTAATCCATTAGCATCGTTAAGTGTAAAATCACCAACAGTATATTGACTTGAAGTTACAGAAGAATTAACTGTAATGGTATGTTGTTGACTCCCACCAGTAAAGCTAAGAGTGCCATAAGAAGAGTTTCCATTACCAATAGCTACTGTTGTAGATGGATTTTGAATGTATACATTTCCTTTTATGTTCAAAGTTCCTACTCCAGCTGAAGCTGTAAGAGCAGCGGCATATAGTTTTGAAGCTCCTGATAAATATACATTTCCATTGATTGTTGCTGATTGAGTAGCAGATCCTCCCGGACTACCTAATGGATTCAGCGAACCTCCACCTGATAAAATTAAATCGCCATTGATAGTTAAAGACCTACCTGTTCCACCTGTGCCCATATTAAGTACGACAGCGTTTGATATTGTTAAATTTCCGGAAATTGTATTGCTTCCAGTCACATTGACTAACGTGTTACTAGCAGATGATGCCCATTCAATGTTGTAATTATTTGTTGAAGGAATTCGAAAATTAGCTGCTCCGCCTATATATAATGTTCCTCCTGAACCTGATACACCCGCTGTAGGTGCGTTGAAATTTATATTTGTCAAAGATATTACAGATCCACTTGCATTAACAGCAGTCATTTTATAAGTTCCATTAACCTGAATACTTCCACTCCCTGCAGTAATTGTTGCTCCTGTACTGGCTTGATTATCCAAAGTTCCCCCACTTGCAATAGTCAGAGTTTGTCCGGAAGCCACAGCAATTGATGTTGTTGTGTTTGTAAGGGTTACGCCTGAGTTTACAGTTACATTGCCTACTGAAGATGGAGTACCTGCATAAGTTACATTATGTGAAATACTTACAGAAGTCGCATTGGCATCAGGATATAATGTTGCATCATACCAATCTGTCCCTGAATTTGGGGAGGATTGCCATTTCGTATTGTCATTCCAGTTGCCGGTTGCTTTCGTGCGAAAATAATCGGTTGCTGTAGAACCAAGTGATACTGTAGCCGTATAAATCTGAGTTGAACCATCTTCTGCGGTTACTGTATATTGTACAGGAGAACTGAAATCCTGAGCTCCGGTTGGAGAAATATTCACACCCGTTTGTGTGATTGATGGAGCATAACTTGTCCCAATTGTTCCATAAGGCATTACAACAGAAATATTTGTTCCATTAATTGTTGAACCCGCTTGTCCAGTAATGGAAAATACAGTAATAGCTTTAGCTGTGTTTAAGGTTTTTACACTTGCAGAACCAGCAGATTCATTAGAGTTTGGAATTAAACTACCATCGCCAATGGCTGTTACGGTATAAGTATAGCTAGTATTCGCACTTAAGCCTGTAACTGCTTGACTGGTTGCAGATGAACTGATAGAAGAAATTGTAGAAACCACAGTTGCCCCCAGATAAACTTTCAACGTGTAATTTGTAATATTATTTACAGCTGCCCATTGAGCAGTGAAGCCCTGATTGCTAGGAGTTATTGCTCCAGATGTAACATCTGGTGTCGCTAATTTTACGGTTAACGTTCCGGTCAATGCAGGAGTTGAAGTATTTGTTCCATCGGTAGAAGTTACACTATAGTTATAGGTTCCGGGAAGGGTTGGTGTACCTGCAATAGTTAATGTAGGACTGCTTTTTGTTTCATTAATTCCTGAAGGTATACTCGAAGAGCTTCCTGTCCATACGACATTTGATGTTGTAGCTGAGCCACCCCAGGTGTATAATATGCTTCCAATAGCAGAACCAACAGTTACAGCTTGAGTTGTCGAACCACTTGTCCAACCTAAAGTTGGAGTGCTATTTGATGCAACTGTTACTGAACTCGATGAAGAACTGACACATTTGCCTGTTGCAGTAGCTGTAGCAGTAATGAGATCACCTGTTGTTAAGGCACTTACTGTAGCCGACCAAGCACCACTACTAACTGTTGAAGTACCAATAGAAGTACTTCCATTTTTATATACTGTAACAACTGTACCATTTGCCTCTGAACTTGTACCTGAAACAGAAGTATCTCCATTATATAACAATGTTGAAGTAATAACAGGATTTGCAGTGTTTGCAGAAACATTTATCGTACCAGTTGTTGTAGCAGAGCCACAACCTCCGGAAGGAGTAATAGTGTATGTGAAATTTCCTGAAACAGAAGGAGTCCCACTAATGGTAACCGTTCCTCCACTGTATGAACCAGTCACTCCGGTTGGTAATCCCGTTACATTAGCACCAGTGGCATTGGTTAAAGAATAAGTAATGTTTGTAATTGGAGAATTGATACATGGTGTTTGAGCATTTGTTCCAGCTAAAGATGTAAGCGTAAAGCTATATGGCGTAGGGCAAGCCTGAGATACAGAGACATTGTCTAAAGTAAAAGAAGGAGCAGTTGTTTGTATTGGTGCGGTTGAACCAATATAAGCATCCGCCCACCTCAAATAGATTACTGACTGATTATCGCAAGCTGATGGTAATGTCACTGTAATTGTAATAGATCCTTGTTTAGTAGGACCTCCCGTAGTTTGAGTAGGTGTTGTTACTGTTGTATATTCTGTATTATTTACACCAGTAAAAGTTCCTGTTACAGATGTTCCATATTGCAACTGGCATTTTTCTTGAATTGTACCTGGTATTCTTACAGTGGAAATTTCATATGATACACTTACTCCAGTGATTCCTGTAGTATTAATTGCTAGGACTAATGCTAAATCAGCACTACCATTATAGCTAAACCAACCTAATGAACCACCGTAATTGTAGGCTGCACTACTATTTGTTGCATTAGTTGCAGATGCAGTCAAAGCTCTTGCTGTGGAAGATGGAGCAATGGTTGGATATGAAGTAGTAGGTGCATTTGATATTTTCCAAACATTCCAACCTGCGGGAAAAGTTGTAGAGCTTGCAGCTAAACCGCTGAAATCTTGAGAATAGGGTAATGTTTGAGCAGTAGGTGCGACTTGAGCATTTAAACTTGTGCTGACACTAATAATTGCAATTCCCACCAATAAACCCATTATGAGCCTACGGTTCAATTTTGTAATTTCTTTTTTCATAACCATTAAATTTAAAAGATTATATTTTAGTATTTTGATAGATTTCAAGGCTGTAAAAATAGCTAGTAAAACAATGTCAGATGTTCAAAAAATGACTGAAGATGGAGAAAAATTGACGTGGCTGTATTTTCTACTACAATTTCACGCTTGAACTTGTTAAGATGCTGTTTGTGAAGAAAATACGCTTGATTAATTTATCGTGGAAGTCCTTTCAGACTTACGAAAAGCAGGGAAATCAAGTTATACATATTGAAATAAATTGGCAGTAATTAAATTTTTTCTCGTTTGTTACGAAAAGAATAGTTGAATTGCTGCAAGTTCTGTCCGGGATATCCGATACAGCTGCCTTGGTCATGAGTGTTGTGTGCGAAGAAAATGAAAAGGGAGGAGTTGGAATACTAAGTTCCCGACTATTCAAATTTTGTATATCAGCATAATCGTAGCCTTAGTTCAACAGAAATCATAGTGGGATCTTAATCACTAACTTAAGTGTGCCTTAAGCGATAATTGAAGACAGTGAATGAAGCTAACTTTAGTAAGGCAAAATTTTAGGGATTTTGAATTAATATTGAAATAGCCAGGTATGCGACCGTTGAATAGCAAGCTATACGATAATCAATTAGCCTCGTATGCGATAATCAATTAGCCTCGTATGCGATCGTCAATTAGCCTCGTATGCGATCGTCAATTAGCCTCGTATGCGATGGTCGATGCTTATAACAAAAAGAATGTAACTGATTGAGGATTTTTCGGGAGTATTTAAATGCTCAAAAACACTTTCCTAAAATCTCTATCATTAATTTGCAGGAAATAAATAGTAGCTGAATTCGTGGGTAGATTGATATTTAATTCAGCTATTTTGCTACCCTGCCAATGCCTGAGCTCAATTCCCTGAGAATTATAGATTGAGACAGTAGAAAGCAGCTGATTTGTAAGCGAGTGAATAGTCAGAATATTATTACGAGTTGTAATCAGGAACTGATTGGGTTTTAGTTCTGAAAGGCCTGTTGAAGTTTCCTGCCAGATTTCATATTCCAGGCTGGCCAGAATAAAGGGTCCCACACCTTTTAAATCGTTGGAAACCAGTACACCGGCATCGCTTCCATTCAGATAGTAATCTATCGAACCATCGCGGATGGGACTGGTGGACGGTCCAAGTCCGGCGGATTTGCAAATCTGATTGAGCGACAACACTCCATTGGCATCAGCAGTAATAAAATTGGTCAGAATGCCCTGATAGGCTTTAATGGCTGTGGTCTGATAATCTATTTTGGAAATCAATCCCAGACGGACAGCTTTCAGTAACGCATACGTAAACATGCAGGACGCCGAAGATTCCAGAAAATTATGTGTTCCGTTGGAAGTCAACGTGCCATCGTAACGCAGTAACTGATACCAGCATCCACTCACAGGGTCTTGCCAGCGTTTAATACCGGCTGCCACCTGATTCAGTATATCGACGAGTTCCTGTCGGCGGGCATAATTGGCAGGAAGAATTTCCAGCACATCTACCAAAGCCGCAGCATACCAGCCCATACCGCGTCCCCAGAATTGGTTGGAACAACCCGGAAATGGTGCTGATTGATTTGCCCAAAATGAATTGGCATCACTTGCTGTTGCAGACCAGGCGTGATAATTGAGTTGATAAACAGGGTCGTAGGTTTTACTGTGAATCAGCACAAACTGATTGACAATATCGTCGTAAGAAGTTCCGTTGTTGAAGGTTTTTTCGTAATTGGCGTAAAAACGTGTTCCCATATACAGCCCATCGAGCCACATTTGATTCGGATAAGATCCTTTGTGCCAGAAACCACCGGTGGCAGAATTGTTGGTGCGGGGATGTTTGGTCAATTGCTTGCGAAGGCTGTCTAATGCAATTTTGTACTGGCTTGATTTCTCTGTTGAATAAATCTGGATCAGAAACTGTCCGGGATTGATATTGTCGAGCGTGTAAGCTGTAAAACTGTAGCCGCTTGCAATTTTGCCCGAAGTATTTATGACTGCTTTGGCATGGTTCAGTGCATAATTATAATAGCTACTGCCACCGTATTTATTGTAATATTTCAGAATAGATTCTACAAATAAACCGTTAGGATAATCCCAGCTTAGGATGGTTCCACTTCGACTTATCTGTGCATCGGCCATACGTTTGGAATAGGGGTCGTTGGTTGCTGAAAAAAGCATGGATATGATTCCTAAATTCAGAATAAGCAGAAGGAAATATCGTTGTTTAAGCATATCGGAATTTATTCTAAAATTAGTTTTTGTGTGCCAACCTGATTCATTGATTTATCAAAACCAACCAGATAATAAATTCCCTTTTGAAAAGCAGAGACATCAATTTGTTTTTTACTGTTCTCCAACCTGTAAATACCAATCTGCTTACCCATTCGGTCATAAACCAGGATATTTTTCATATTAGCATCGCTGCTTTGGATGCTAATTTCTCCACAAGCCGGATTTGGAAATACTGTAAATAAATTTGTTGTGACGTGATTTTCTTCAATCCCATTAGGAGCATAATATTCATCAGCACCACAATCAATTACTCCATTCTTACGGTTTTGACCATCCAGATCAAGTTCAGCAACTGCTGGAATAGTAGCCGGATTTCCTGCATTGATTGCCGCTGAAGAACTGAACAGATGAAAATCGGGATTCGTAATGTTGGCATTTACAAAGAGTGGATTGGCAAAAACGGAATTTTTATTAGTTCCGGTACCGGCAACAAATGATATATAATCGCTGTAGGATTTTTTATTCCAGTCGATACTGAGATTTACTGCAGCAGCTGCACAATAAATCAGGTTATAATTGAAATTCAAACCCGGTTGTGATAACTCCGCATAAGAAAGCATATTGGCAGTGGTAGTAAAAAATATATTATTTTCTATAGTACAATTTTCGCTATACGAGAGATAGATTTCACCGTTTCCGGATTTGCTGTAATCGTCGTAGTAACAGCTGTTGTTTCTAAAAACGGAGTTACTGACTTTACCTGATTTGGGATAATTCCAACCACCCAAAGCAATGGCACATACTTCGTTGTCGTAAAACACATTGTTTCGTACCAGTATGGAATCGGTTGTTTTTCCGGCATTTTCGCACCCGATTTCAATGCCGTAGCCATTATGATAGGATGTATTGTTTTCAATGATAAGGTTTTTTCCACCGTCGACATACAAACCGCCTGAAGTGGCATAGGCAGATACGCAATGATGAACGAGATTATTACGAATAATTCCGTTTCTGGCCTGATCGTAAGTTGTATTGGCGGAAGTGCCTTCGAATCCGATGATATCAATTCCTATATTTGTCAGGTCGTGAACCGAATTCCCCGAAACTTCAAATCCTGAAACATTTCCATTTACAGCCAACCCCTCACTGTAACCCAGCCGACAATTATAAAGCTGATTATTCAGTATTTTAAGGTTTGAAATAGCCGTTGTGGCATTACTCCCATACACAATTATTCCCTGTGCATTGGTATTAGAGTTTACGGTTGCACTGACATTGGATGAAAAATGAATATCGTGAATTTTGCAGTTTTTTATCGTGATATTCTGACAATTACCGTCCACAAGTACTCCCTGCGCATCCATCATGATGTTGTTTCGGAGTTCAAGTCCATCAATAATGGTATTCGAAATATTGGTTAATTTCAGAATTGGAATCTGCGATGTTAGGCCTGTTGCATCAATTATTGGAGTCTGATTCTGATAATTCCGGATGCTAATTCCGGAAATCGGGACATTTAACTTCTCGTTGTAGATACCGTTCATTATATTCAGTGTATCAGCACTTTTAAGATGAGATAAAGCCGATTGAATGGTCAACCAGGGCGCAACCTGACTTCCGGTATTGGAATTATTGCCGGTGGAAGAAACATAATAGTTCGTTTGTCCGGAAACAGAAACAGTACATAGGACTATTCCGAAGAATAATCCTATGTACTGTCTTTTACGAAGAGATTTTATTTTTGAAAAATACATTTTTTCTTAAATAAGTGCTATCTGAGCACCCGTGTTTTTATTTTTTCATGATTTTGACCGATTGCATTTCATCCCCAACCTGCAATTTGCCAATATATAAGCCTTTGTTCAAGGTGCTGAAGTCAAGAACTTTCTGGTTTGCACCTACCGTGAAATGATAGTTTTCTTCAAATACCAGTTTTCCGGTCAGCGAATATACGGATAATTTTCCATTTGCATTATTTTCCGATTTGAAAGTCAGGGTAGTTGTTTCATTTACCGGATTCGGATTCAGTTCAAGATGCTGAATCAAATCATAAACGGGATTCACAGCATTTGGAACTGAAGGTGAACAGCTGCCGGTCCGGGGAGCTTTCTTCACCTCTATGCGATCAAAATTTGGTCCTCCGTTTGCGCCAGGTCCGGTGAATTTCACTGAATTTGCACCTGATTTCAGCGAGAGAACAACCGGAGCATAGGCATAAACATCATACGAGCCCGGGTTTGGACAAGCCGGATTAGCCCACAGAACTCCGTTTACATATACATTCATTGGTCGATCTTCAATGCCGGCATAGAAAATATTCACATCGTAGCATCCGGCAGTGGTTACCGGCACATTCAAGCTAACTGCAGCATCCGCAGCGCCATTTGTAAAGTCGATATAACCGGTTCCGCTGAATGCATGATCCGTTTTTGAAGTGGCGTTTACCAGTGTTCCGGTTTCGGCCTGTATGGTATTCCAATCGGCAGCAAAAATAGGAATAAAAGTAGCTGTAATGGTTTTATTTCCGTCCATCGTAATGGTCGACGGATTTGTTCCGCTGGTTAAATCACCACTGTAATCAGAGAAAAGATTTCCGGTCGTAGCAATAGCATTCAACGAAACCACTGTTCCTGCATCGTAAACTCCTGTATTTACCGGGTTTGACAAAACTGAACCTGCTCCAACCACATGAATAGTCAGTGTATACTGAGCAGTTGAAGTAAAGTTAGCGGTTAGGGTTTTATTGCCATCCATAACGATGGTTGCAATTTTAGAACTAGCAGACACATCACCGCTGAAACCCGTGAACTTATTATTGGCATCAGCTGTGGCAATCATGCTAACTACCTGACCTCTTTGATAGGGACCGGTGGCAGGGTCTAAAGTAACTGTGCCTGAACCTGATTTATTTACGGTTAGAGTATAAGATGGGATGAGATTAGCACCGGTTTCGAAACAACCAATATCCGGTTTCGTTCCATTAAAAGGAATAGGAGAAATGCCCAGGTAGGGGAAATTGCTGATGGAGGTACCGGCATCAATTTCCTTTGTTGCTGTTGCAGCTAAATGAGCAAAAGTAATATCGGGTAAACTTCCATTTGCTTTTCGGGCGGCTGTACATTGAGTAAAACCAGTTGCCACATCAGAAATTTGAAAATCGGCAGTGGTTGCAAAATTACTTGCTTCAGAACCATCACTTGCTTTCATGGCAAAAGTATTAGTTGCAAAAACCTGGGTATTGGTAGTAGAAAAACCTGTTTTTGTTCCGCTTGGCTGGAGTGATATACAATTTTCAACTGTTACTGTTTTTCCTGTAGCCAAAGCAGTTTTAAACATGTAATTTCCTGATGCATTGCTGATACTTGTACAATTTAGCATCGATAAAGAACCCATATTCCCATTTTGATCAAAGCCTTTATTGCTGCAGCCAAAAGCAAGACAGTTTATCAGAATCTGGTTGTGACGCTGGTCTGGTGTAGTACCACTTCCACCGGTTTTAAATCCGTTACCATTACCCGGTCCTTTTGTTCCATCTTTCAGATAACCGCTTTTAAATACCCAACAGTTTTCCAGGGTGGTAGTCATATCATCGGGCATGGGTGGAACGGCATCCAGGCATTTCAGATAGCCATCCCAACCGTCATCAGAATTGCACCAGGCACGGCAGCCGTAGAAATAATTGCCGGTACCAGGATCAATCTTTATGGAGAAACCATCTGCATTTCCATAGGATGTTGCAGGGTCGGCGTTATAATATGAATCGCAGTTAATTATTTTGTTGTATGATGCACCTCCTTTTGCCTGAAAACCGGCATCGCGGTTTTCGTCGAAGATACAATTTTCAATGATATTATAGTTTCCGCCCTGAATCAGCATACCGTTATCACCTGCAGCAAAAGCTTCAATGCCTTTTACGTACCAGTAATCACCGGAAATCTGAATGCCTTGATTGCTATCGGCAAGTATCATCGACGAGAAATCAAGTTTGACTTTTTCACCGGGGTAGGCAAACAGGAAATTCATTTGAGTAGCTGTTCCGCTTTTCGACAGATTTACCCGGGTTGCACAGGTATAAGTCCCCCCACGAACATAAATCAGGTCACCCGGATTGGCCATCATTACGGCTTTATATACAGTGGCAAAGGGAGTACTAAGGGTTAGGCCATTGTTTGTATCGTTACCGGTAGTCGAAACGTAAAAAATAGCGGCCAGACTTGTTTGGGCAAAAGCAAATAAAAGTCCGGTTACACAAATAAAAGTAAAAATTCTTCTTTTCATTAATCGTGATTTTAAATTATAGATACTAAGTTGATTATGACGCAAAATTAGAGTTCCTGTATCTATAGCTTGTGGAGAAAATGACTTTTTGTGTGTAGTGATTAAATTACTGGCTATAAAACATGAATTTATATAAGGTTTCCATACAAAAAGGATATCCGTTTTGTTTAGGACAGCATTTATTGCAACTTAAGCAAGAAAAAATAGTATTAAACAATTAGTTATTATCGAAGCACTATAATTTTGCTTGTTTTGTTTGTATTGCCTACAACTAACTGGCACAAATAAATGCCATTTTTGAGTGACGAAACCGATACCGGAATAAAATATTCCACACCTGAGTCGACTTGTCCTTCGAACGCTTTGGAAATAATCTGACCATTGAGATTACAAATATTTATTGTTGCACGACTGGAATTATCAGCACTGAATTTTAGCACAGCTTCGTTCACACAAGGATTAGGAGTAACCGACAGGTTCATTTTGGCGTTCATGTTCATAATCACCTGCAATCCGGTATTTATCGGACCTTCCTGCAATTCGTACGGACCTAAATCACGACCAGCACCGTAAACTTCTTGTTTCAACCAGGGGAATTCGTTGCTGTATGGAATATTCTTCCAAAGACCTTTGTCTATCAAAACACTTCCTGATTTTAGTCTGCCAAATTTGGCAGGCATGCTTCCATCTGCGCCACGAGGAGCTTTAGCGTCTTCTTCGCTCAGACTAACATAATCTGAAGCTCCAAATCCACGAATAACGTTTGTCCAGGCTTTATCTGAAGTCGACAACATAGCGTTATTACTATTAATACCACCGGCTATTTCGATATTTCCAAAACAAACATTGTTGTAATATTCACAGTTTGATGCCGATTTTTCAAACATAAAATCATATCCACAACCGAACGCCAGACAGTTCACCAATATCTCACCACCATTATGACTGTTCTGGTCAAAACCTTTTACAGAACCGCTTTTGTCACAATTAAACGCAACGCAATTCCAGGCTTCGTGAATACCTTCCGACGAACCTCCGGTACCGTTTCCACCCATTTTGATGCCATTCCCATTTCCCTGGAAAGAGCCGGTATCATTGGTCCATCCAAAATTCTCTGCGCGTCCTGAACCCCAGGCCCAACACTCAATAATTTTAACCGCATAGTCGGTTTCATATAAATCCCAACCATCATCGGAATTGTCCCACGAACGGCAGCGGATAAAGCGGTTGCCCATACCGTTATGCATTTTGCAGGCAAAACCGTCCGCATCGCCACCATTAGTATCCATATCGTAATTCAGGTATGAATCACAATCAATAATATCATTGTAACAGCAATAACTTCCGTCATTCTTTGAAACTCCGGAGTTTGTATCAGAAAATACATGTCCGAATCCGAGTTGAATACCACCATCATCGTTGTAGCTGAAAGTACATCTCTCAATGATATTATGATTTCCTTCCAGTTTTATTCCGTTATCACCGGCCTGGGTAATATGTATACCAAAAATATGATAGTAACTTCCGTTGAGCTGAATACCCCTGATGTTTAATTGTTTGGGCTGATCCTTGAAGTTTAAAATTGGAAATTCGCCCGGATAATTTTTGATGGTTATACGTTTGGCTGCTGTGGCCACAGTGTAAAGTCGAACCGTTGTTTTTGTTCCATCTTTCATTATATTGGGATGATACGTTCCACCACGACAAATAATTGTATCTCCGGGCAAGGCAGCATCATTGGCTTTTTGAAGATTATACCAGGGTGAATCGAATGTTCCTTCGCCCGAGTCGCTACCGGTTGGAGCAATATAATACACTTTTGAATCGGTGTTTGAACCTGTTCCCAGAAGTTGTAATTGAGCGGAAGCGCTACCGCCTGTCAAAGTCAGATTATAACTGTAGGATTGTAGTGTTGTTGGCGAAAATTGAACATATATGGTGTCTGTACTTAGTGTATTTGCAGTGTAAGGTAAATTAACCGAAGTACCGAAACCACTTGATGAAGAAGTTGAAATCAGAAAGTCGGAAGAACCTGAAAGTGTTACATTTCCATCAGTTGGATAAAGATATTTCGCTGAAACCGAAAAACTTCTTTTGCTAAATGTGCCGGTTCTAACAGCACCGAAATTGATCACTGATGGATTAATGCTAATACTTGCCACCTGCATGGTTAGTTGCGAAAGTCGACCGACTGTAGAAGTAAGATAATTGCTATTTTCATTTGTTCCGTTATATTCAAAAATAGCAAAATAATAGGTTTCTCCAGCTTCCAACCCTGTAACAACCACTTTATCATCATTTCCTACATATGCTGCCATTACATTCGTATCGAGCAATTTCGGTAAATTCAGGTAAGCAGTGCCATCAACAGGTAACCAGGTCACAGCAGTTCCTTTTGAATAAACTAACAAACGACCTGTTCCATTTCCTTTACTAAAGATGATTTTCATCGATGAGCCTGTCACTTCACCTGCAGTAATGGAGGCTTGCTGAGTAGGTTCATCACCCATGGTTGAGGTCGTAACAACAATATTGTCAACATAAATACTAGCCGAACCACAGCTGAATTTAAGCAAGACGCCTTTAGTCCCCGCTTCGTTGATGGCCATATTGGCTGAACCATAGGCAGAGGCTGAATTTACGGTTGCTGTCCCGATTGTAGTCCAGTTAGCCCCATTATCAATTGATTTTGCAACGGTGAGAATTTTTCCGCTACCGCTACCCCGGTGATTGAAACTCAGTGTTGTAGGTTTGTCAATAGATGGAGAAATCATGTAACCATTTGTATTCATGGATGCACGGGTACTTCCATTATCAACTTTTCCGGCAACGCCATTCAGTTTCCAGATTCCGGTTGCGAGTGTAACAGACGTTTCGGAAGATGGTGCTGAACTTGGCATACCTGTTTCAAATGTTTCGGAAATCTGGGCAGAGATTATCCCGACAAAAAACAATAATCCCAGCAAGGATAATGTAAGTTTTCTCATAAAATAATTAATTTAAAGTTTGAAAGAAAGATGTTGACAGAGAAGAACTTACTCTTCTCTGTCAATAAAAATGGATTAATTATCGCTTGATAAATTTTTGAGTGCTGATTTGTCCGGCTTTGTTTTGAATCTGAACAAGGAAAATGCCATGATTAAGATTATGCGTGCTAACTACCTGCGACAACATGGACTGTGCAACAACTGATCCGGAAGTTGAATAAACTTTCAGCTGAGCAATATCACCATAAACAATCAATGCCGATTCTGTCTGATACAGTTGATAAGCAGGTTTATCTGCCTGAACAGTTGAAACTGCAGTTTGGGTGTCATATACTTTTACATAGAAGTCGTAAATACGGATTCCACCACCGGATGCTGTATTTGTAAAAGTTACTGAAATTGGTGATTTGGTGTCTGTAATTCCGGCCTGAGCCATTAAATGATAACCTGTGAATGTGCCTTTTGCTATTGATGCTGAAGTCCATGAATTTGTTACCCCATTCTGTGTCCATGAAACTTTAATGGTTCTTGAACCGGTGAAATACATATTCAATTGCAAATCAACCAAACTTGGCAAGTTCCAGGTAACACTACCGCCACTTCGTTCTACATTTATAGCTCCGATGGTACATCCTGCAGGAACAGTTCCTGATTCAGAATAACCAGGATTCCAAACTACAGGATAACTGTCTGAACCATTCGTAAGTGAAATAACACCCTGTAAATCAACAGGTAAATGATTGATAGAATCCTGAATATGATACCAGTCGCCGGTCAGAACCTTGGTTGGAATAACACGGATAATATTTCCTGTAATACTTAATGTTGACATTCCGCCTGTAGCTTTCACAGTGTATGCGCCGTCAACTGTAGGAGTTCCTGAAATTGTAAGTGTATTCCCATTAGTTGCCTGATTTAATCCGGTAGGTAATCCGGTCAGCTCGAAAGCAGTTGCACCTCCGCCCATCTGAAATACAATATCTGTAAGGGCAGTGCCAATATTCACCGTTTGGTTTGCATTATTTGAGCTACAAACCAGTGTTGCAGGAGCCAGCATACTTATTGTTATCGTTCCAGTCAATATAACAGTATTTACTCCACCCACTGTGCTTATTGTATAAGTTCCTGTTTCAGTAGGATTACCGTAAATTTTAATCGTTTTTGCTGTTGCATCTTTCACAGCACTTAATCCTCCTGGAAGATTTGTGATATTGACATCTGTTGCAGCTCCATTCCATTTATAAACTATTTTACTGATAGCTGTACCGCTATAAACTGTCTGAGTATTACTTCCTTCAATAAGTAACAGGCCTCCCTGAGTCGAGACTCCGGTTTCGTAAGCACCCATATCGGCATTGACGCCATTGTAATTTATGGTCAGATTGGGCAATTGAACATAATCAACCGGACGGCTGGCAGCAGGAATAAATGGTGTAAGAGCCAGATTATTTATTATTTCCCCTTTATCTATAAAAATACTTCCATCTTTCAGTTTGGCAAAATCATTATCAGCTAAACTTCCATCTGCCTGACGATCTGCTTTAAATAAATCGGAAGACAAACTCTTAAACTCTGAGGAATGATCTTTTACCGAAACAGCCACACCATTTATCTTATTTCCATCTTTATAGGGGTCGCAACCATCAATGGTAGTCCAGCTATTGTATGCTGTATTCGGAATCTGAGAGCCGGTTTTATCATCCGAAAGGAATTCATGATTCAATACTACCGGTTTGAAACCAATATTGTTACGCATATACATCGTTCCATACTGGAAAATAGTTGGGAAACGGAAGTTGTATTCATTTCCCCAACCGGTATTGTTGATAATGTACATGGCTTCGTATGCGTTATTTTGGTCGTAACCCTTGTGAGCATTTTCGAAAGAAACGCAATTGTGAACCAGATGAGCCCCTACAGATTGGGCAAATGCTGCACCACCTGATGAACCACCTCCACCAAGTTTGAATCCATTTCCATTTCCACCAGTTGATGCTCCTGTTGAATCAAAAGCAGCTTTCCATGCCCGGCAATTATCAATTACTACCGGATGGTAAACCATGTACATATCCCAGTTGTCATCTGAGTTTTCCCAGGCACGACAGCCGTGATATTCTGTTCCCGGACCGGGAAATAGTTTACACCCAAAACCATCCGCATCGCCACCGTCATCAGCACTTCCATTGTATAAAACACGGTCATAGTTATAATAAGAGTCACAATTGAGAACTATATTCCCTCGACAAAATTGGTATCCGGGATTAAACTGAGGGTCGCCGGCAGGTAATGATTTAGTTTCTTCAATAGTGAAATCTTTATACATGCCAATTTGAAGACCTGTATCGTTATTGCCATGGAACTTGCAGTTTTCAACGATGTTGAAACTTCCTTCCATTTTCATTCCATTATCTTTTGCGTTGCAAAGTTCAAGACCCTTGAAATGCCAATAACCGGCTTCATGATTCATGTAGATACAACGGGCTTGCTTAAATGAAAACTCATCAACAGTAGGAATCTGACTTCCGTCAATAATTACTTTCTCTTTATTATATGCCCACATATAAATACGGGCATCAGCACGTCCGGTTTGGCCGGCACGTATCTTAATTCCTGCAGTCAGCATATATTTTCCAGCACAGATGTAAATTGTATCACCAGGTTTTACCAAACTGACTGCTTGATTGATTGTTTGATACGGACTGTCCATGGTTCCGCTGTTAGCATCATTTCCTGACAACGATACAAACATCGTTCGAGCTGAAACAATCATGGCAAAGTACAAAAAAATGATTGAAAGAGTGAAAATTCTTTTCATGGCAGAATATTTATTAGGGTTGCTTTAAAATTTATGATGTGAAATTACAGGTATTAGATGCATTGTGTGTGGAAAAAATGACTTTTAATGTGTACAACTTGAATAAATATAGGTTTTAATATGACAGAATTTGGTGCCATACTTCCTATATCACTTGTGACAATAGAAAAATCACTGTATTAGTATATTAGACATTATATAAGTTAGCATGTTTTTAAGAATTGAATGCGGATGGAACATACCGACTTGTCGGTATGTTCCATCCGCATTCAATTGATTTGTTTTAAAATATAAAATCCAATATGTCAGACAAATACAACTTGTATAATGCCTATTATAAAAATATAAAAAAGGGAAACATTCAAAATAGTTTCCCTTTTTTATAAATCTTATACACGCTGCAATAAATTATATTCTTTTGTTCCTCATTATTTTTTGATTATCAGTTGTTTGATGACAGCTTGGTTGCTAAATACTTCTACCAAATAACTTCCACTACTCAGTCGACTCATATCAATGGTTTTTAAATTACCAACTTTTTGTAACATCAACATACCTGTCAGACTGTAAATATCAACTTTCTGAATTGTTGCATCAGAAGTCAGATATAAGTTGTTTATTACCGGGTTTGGATACATGCTAAACTCTCTGGTTTCAGCGTTTTGAATCCCACTCGTTCCAAATACCACGCTCATATAGTAAAGATTATTCGTACTGCCTTTTTTCACAGTATGAGAGCCTGCCGGAATAGTAACAGTAACGATATTGGATACCGGAGTGTAGGTTACACCATCAACAGAAACAGTTCCTGCACCATTAAAAACAAGCGTTAGTATACCTGCATTCAGGGTTGTAAATGCAATAATTGTAGTCGATTCCATTTTCAGGCACTGTGTCAAAGTCAATCCTGAATAGCTAACAGTTCCCTGAGAAGTGGAAAGATTTCCTGTAATAGTATAGAATGTACTTGTTTTACCCGATGTTGTAAAGTTTTGTATCATATCTCCTGCTGTCGAAGGAGTCATTGTGATTGTTCCTGAACCGGTTACAGCCGTTCCAACTGTACCCACGGTAGACAATGAATACGCAACTGTGGCCGTTGGAGTCCCTGTAATAGTGATTGTTTTTGCAGTAGCATCTTTTACAAAAGTAAGACCTGAAGCAGGTAGCCCGGTTACTGTTGCATCAGTTGCATCACCACCCCATGTGAAAACAATAGCACTAATAGCAGTACCACTTGATACTGTTTGGTCGCTGTTGTTTGCTGATGTAAGTGTAAGTGTTTGGGTGCTTGAAATTGCAATAGTTCCCGATAAAGTTACTGATGTACCCGTAGTACCGGTAGTCGTGATGGAGAAGGAAACATTAGCTGTGGGACTGCCCGATATTGTGATTGTTTTGGCTGTAGCATCTTTTACATAGGTTATTCCTGATGCCGGTAATACTGTTACAGTAGCATCGGTTGCTGTGCCGCCCCATGTGAAAACCATATTACTAATGACTGCACCACTCGCAACTGTTTGGTTGTTGTCAGTAGATGTGGTAAGTGTCTGACTGTTTACGCTTACATTGGTTTCACCCTGTACATAAACCATATTGGTTGTATAATTTGTAATTAAAGTTTTTAATGCTGTAATTACAAGATATGCAGCATCATCAACCGAATTATTAAAAGTCCACTTTATATCACCACCATTGGTTCTACCTGCATATTCCATAGTTTTGGTTTTTGCAACTTCCGGAGCATCCGGAACTAATGTTTTTACATATAAGTTTGCATCGGTATCAAAGTTATTATAAGTATTGGCTCCTGAGAAAGATTTCACTGTAACTGGTACCAGCTCATCACGTGTTTGCGCTAAATATGCATCAAAGTCGACTGTAGAACTTATAACTCCTGCAATGTTATAAGCAGGATTTGGATCAGCATAAGCAACAAAACGCATATTATTTGTTCCAATGGAAGCATCAAATGTATTGTTGTAAGCCTTAATGGTACCCCCGGCTTCTCCCGAGAAGGTTCCCAGATTGGTGGGATCATTCTTTAGAGTCGTTTCGTTCCACACATCAGTACCCTGCAATGAAGTCATCATCGGATGTTTTGCATTACGGTAATAATTATTCTCTACAAATAAGGATGAACCCATAGTTGAACCGGCTCCGTATTTTGCAATTCCATCATAGTAGTTATTGTAAACATGTACTGAATAAAAACGAACACGTGGATGACGGGAATCGGAATGGTCAAACCAGTTGTGATGATAGGTAACATACAAACCGCTTGTAGTTCCTTCACTAAGACCTAAAAGGCTTGATTTTCCATTGTCAACGAAGTGGTTATACGATACAGTTACAAACGTTGATTTTTTTATATCCATTGCACCATCTCCTTTTATCTGATCGGCATCACTCCCAGCGTTACCATAATACATCTCATTATTATGAATCCAAACATGGTCATTATCCTGTTGTAATCCAAAATCATCACCATTCGTACTATTATTATTCATAGCAGCAATATTTCTTATTTCAACGTTCGCAGCAGCTTTCAGACAAAAGCTCCAACCATTGGTCACAGCATCATCACCTACACCTTCAAAGGTGAAAGAACCGGATGCATTATTTGCATTCGATATATACAAATCACCATTAGTCAAATAACTAAGGTCTGTTATATTTCCAATAAAACGAACAATCAAAGGACGTGTATCTTTTCCTTTTTTAAATCCGTCCAATATAGTTTGTAATCCAACACAAGGATTAGCTGTTGCACCGGTTACAGTCATTGAAATCGTATTTTTTGTATTTTCGGTAATATACAATATCACTGCACCCGTTTTGGGAGTTCCATCCATATTATAGGCACTTGGTATATGTCCGCCCTCAAAGGCGAAACCATTACGGTCGTGTGCCACAACTGTGACATTTCCGGTTGTTGTTGGCGTTCCTTCAACTCCCGAAATAACCGGAGCTACTTTAATGGTATAAGTTCCGGGACTAAGTCCCAATATATCAGCACGAAAATAAGTGCTATAACTACGAATTAGCTGCGTGTCAATTTGTTTATTAGTAATACCCATGCCACTGTAATATACATTATAGCTTGATGCACCAGTAGCAGGTTGCCATTTTACATAAGCAGATTCGAGCCAACCAGCCGATTCATTAATAGTTACTGACTGTGCCCATACTTGTGCAGTGGCCATTAAAATAATTGCGAAAATGAAGAGTTTTTTCATTGTTGTTGTATTATTCATTTAATTGTGGTATTAATTATAGGATACAAAAATACAATTCAATTTCGGCAGTAATGTGCATAAAATGTTTTTATGTGTGGACTTTTCGAATATTAACGAGATAGACTAAATATTAGCAATAGTTATCACTTTTTTTCGGCTAAATCAAACAATAATCAGTAGATCATGATAGAAATATAGAATTTTGTGTGAGCAAATATTCAACAATATAAAGAGCGATGACACTTGAAAAAAAGTTTGTGTTTTTTCTGATAAACTAGTATAATTGGTAGAAAAGATGTATAAGGGAGAGTAAAAAAAAAAGCCCGAAACAACAATATTTCGGGCTTCAATAGTAAGTTGATTTAAAAATTATGCCAGTTTTTTGTCGAGATTCCGTTTGATAGCAGCCAGAAAACTTTCAGTACTTAGATAGTTTTCCCTTGTAACATGATCTCCATGAATAAGAACGGCTAAATCCTTTGTCATTTCACCTGCTTCAACAGTTTCAACACAAACTTCTTCCAATTTATGGCAGAAATTAATTAGTGAATCGTTTCCGTCTAATTTGCCACGGTGTTCCAGCCCCCGCGTCCACGCAAAAATGGATGCAATCGGGTTGGTTGAAGTTGCTTTTCCTTGTTGATGTTGGCGATAATGGCGTGTGACAGTTCCATGAGCTGCTTCTGCTTCTACCGTTTTTCCATCCGGAGTTACTAATACGGAAGACATTAAACCCAATGAACCAAATCCTTGCGCAACAGTGTCAGACTGAACATCACCATCATAGTTTTTACAAGCCCAAACAAAACCACCACTCCATTTCATAGCGGAAGCCACCATATCGTCAATCAGTCGGTGTTCGTAGGTAATTCCAGCTTCTTTAAATTTGGCTTCAAATTCCTTTTCGTAAACTTCCTGAAAAATATCTTTGAAACGTCCATCATACGCTTTCAGAATCGTATTTTTGGTCGACATATAAAGAGGCCATTTCTTTTCCAATGCTACCTGAAAGGATGATTGAGCAAAACCATAGATTGATTCATCGGTGTTGTACATAGCCATAGCCACGCCATCGCCTTCAAAATTGTAAACTTCCCACTCTTTGGTTTCGCCTGCTTCGTTGGTAAATGTCATTTTTAATTTACCTTTCCCTTTAATTACCACATCAGTAGCTTTGTATTGGTCTCCAAAAGCATGACGGCCTATAACAATAGGTTGAGTCCAACCCGGCACTAATCGGGGAACATTGGAGCAAATTATCGGTTCACGGAAAACTGTTCCGCCAATAATGTTCCGTATTGTACCATTAGGTGATTTCCACATTTTTTTTAACCCGAATTCTTCTACACGAGCTTCGTCGGGGGTTATGGTAGCACATTTAATACCAACATTGTATTTGTTAATAGCATTTGCTGAATCAATAGTCACCTGATCGTTCGTTAAATCACGGTTTTCAATACTCAAATCGTAGTATTTGATATCTAATTCCAGATAGGGAAGTATCAATTGTTCTTTGATAAATGACCATATTATCCGGGTCATTTCGTCGCCATCAAGTTCAACGACAGGATTTGTTACTTTAATTTTATTCATTTAAAATTGTCTTAGGTCTAAAGTCAAAGGTCAAAAGTCTAAGACTTTGATCCTGTATTATTAGATTTGTTTAAATATTCGATTAATTTTTGAATAGATGATGAAATTATTATTGTTTTGTTTCTAAGAATTATGGCAGTATCAACCGAACATTATTGTAAATCTTCACAAAGAAATAACATGCTTCTTACTTCACCACAACTCGCTTTTGCTATCTTCAACTAACGAATAAATAATGGATCCGATCCTGATTCAGAACCTTCAGCTATATTATTCATAATCGAAACAGCAGCTCTTTGTATTTGATCTTTGAATCCATAATCTTTACAAGCTTCAGTCATTTTATAAATGTCATTCACTAATAAACGAGCATCTTGCCACACCCTTAATTCTTCAAAGTTTCTCATTTTAAACTTATTTAAGTCCAAAATATAAAGGACAAAAATCAAAACTTTTGACTTTTGTCCTTTGACTTTAGACTAATTTTTATCTTTTGTTTAATGGTACAAACTCCTTGCGCTCACCAACATTTTTATAAGCCGGACGAATAATACGTTTACTGGCAAAGTTCAATTCTTCAATACGATGTGCAGTCCAACCGGTGATACGAGCCATAGCAAAAAGAGGAGTGAATACTTCGGTTGGAAGACCGATTGCTTCATACACAAATCCTGAATAGAAATCGACATTGGTACAAACCTGTTTGTTAATATCATCGCCTTTGAAAGTCATAAAAGCATTTACCGAACGTTCGTCAAGCAACTCGAGGAAGGCAAATTCTTTTTCCAACCCTTTTTCCAACGCCAAAGCACGAGCCATTTCTTTCAGCAATAAGGACCGTGGATCGGAAATGGTATATACAGCATGACCAATACCATAAATTAAACCTGTTTTATTATATGCCTCTTTATTAAGCATTTTCTTCAGATAGGCGTCAATTTCTTTAATGTTTGTCCAGTCTTTTATAGCCGTTTTTAAGTGATCGAACATTTCGTTTACTTTAATGTTGGCACCACCATGAAGCGGTCCTTTTAATGATCCAATTCCTGTGGCAATAGCTGAATAAGTATCAGTCAAAGTTGAACTTACAACCCGAACAGCGAAAGTAGAGTTGTTACCACCACCGTGATCGGCATGAAGAATAAGCAATAAATCAAGAATTTTTACATCCAAATCGGTATAACAGTCAGAACCCTTCATCATGTAAAGGAAGTTTTCTGCAATCGAAACATTTTCCTTTGGATGACGAATATGTAAAACACGACCTTGTTGGCTATGACGAAGAATATTATAAGCATAAGCAACAATTGTAGGGAATTTTGCAATAAGGTCAATAGATTGTCTAATCAAATTATCACGGGTAATATCATCTGCTTTGTTGTCAAAGGTGTACATCTCCAGCACACTACGAGCTAGAATATTCATAATATCAACACCTTCTAAATCAATAATGTTCATGGTAGCTTTCTTGTCTAAAGCCATACCGTCGTTCAAAATTGTTGAGAACATTTTTAATTCTTCAGCATCTGGTTGATAACCTGAAAGAAGCAAAAAGGCTGTTTCTTCAAAACCGAGTCTGTTTTCTTTTTGCAGACCGTGTACAAGATCTTCAACGTCAATTCCGCGGTAGAATAGTTTTCCCGGAACAGCTTTTAATCCACCTTCGGGTAGCTTTTCGTATCCAACTACGTCACCAACTTTTGTTAAACCTACCAGAACTCCTGAGTGATCCTCATTACGTAATCCGCGCTTAACATTAAACTGTGTAAATAATTCTTTGTCAATACGACTTGTGGTTTTAATCGTTTCAGACAATTTGTAAATTAAAAAATCTTTTTCCATGAACTTCGATTATATTATGTTGTTAATTATTTTGAATAAGTTGAATAAGTTGATTTAGTTGAATAGGTTGATTTGGTTTATTAAGTTGGATGGGTTAAACCATCTGAATCCTTTTTTCGTTTTTTATCTTTCTCGTTTATTTTATTATTTACATCCGTATCTTTTTGATTTTGAAGAAAGTGTATATATCCATTTATAAGTTTTAAACAATAATCATATTGCTTTTGAAAATTCAGATATTCTTCTTTTGAAATATATTCTTCATCTAATGCGCAAATCAAGTGATCGAGTGTCTCTGACAATGAACCTCTTGCTTGTCGGCAGAATTGAATATTTTCCTGAAAATGATAACGTCCATGACCTTCGGCAATGTTGGCTGTTGTTGAACGGCTCGAACGTTTTATTTGATCTACCAACTTATATTTTTCTTCAATCGGAAAAGTCTTTGAAACAGTTGAAATATCATTCCTAAATACCCGACATTGTTTCCAAACCTCCAACTCGTAAAAATTACTCATTGATCCTGTATTTTTATTAGTTTGTTAGATTAAGTTGATTAAGTTATTTGTTGATTGAGTTAGATTAAGTTATTTGTTGATTGAGTTAGATTAAGTTAGATTAAGTTATTTGTTGATTAAGTTGATTTAGTTACAACTAATTCAACTTAATTTCTTACTCAACTAATCCAAGCTAATTTCCTAATCAACCTAATTTCCCAATCAACTTATTCAACCTATTCAACCAATTCAACCAATTCAAATCAACCTAATTTCCTACTCAACCTGAACTTACTATACTAATCCATTCAATGCACTTCCGGCTTTAAACCATTCAACCTGTGCATTATTATAAGTGTGAACAACCTCAAATTGTTCATTCGTGCCATCAGAATGTTTTAACTCAATAGTCAGGTTTTTTCCGGGAGCGAAACTTGTCAGGCCAAGGATGCATATTTTATCGTCTTCTCGCACTTTGTCATAATCGTTTTTGTCGACAAAAGTCAAAGCTAACATGCCTTGTTTTTTGAGATTTGTTTCGTGAATTCGTGCAAATGATTTCACCAAAATGGCTTTCACATTCAAAAAGCGTGGTTCCATGGCTGCGTGTTCACGACTTGAACCTTCACCATAGTTTTCTTCTGCTACAACAACAGAACCGATCCCAAGTGTCTTGAATTTACGTGCCAAAGCCGGAACAGCCATGTATTCTCCACTTTCAGTATCAAGCACGGCATTCGTTTTATCATTGAATGTATTTACGGCACCAATCAGCATATTATCCGAAATATTGTCCAAATGTCCACGGAATTTGAGCCAGGGACCTGCCATGGAAATATGGTCGGTTGTACATTTTCCTTTTACCTTAATTAAAAGTGGTTGATCCAGGTAATCTTTGCCGTCCCATGCTTTGAACGCTTCCAGTATTTGCAGACGCTTTGAAGTGGGATTGATATTTACCACAATTTTACTTCCATCAGCCGGTGGAGCAATATAACCGGCATCTTCCACAGCATAGCCTTTTGGTGGCAGTTCAAATCCGATTGGTTCTTGTAATTTTACTTTTTCTCCTTTATCATTTAGCAAGGTATCTGTCAACGGATTGAAACAAAGGTCTCCTGCGATAGTAAGTGCGGATACAATTTCGGGCGACCCGATAAAAATATGTGTGTTTGGATTACCGTCGGCACGTTTGGCAAAGTTGCGATTGAATGAAGTTATAATGGAGTTTGAACGGTCAGGAATGTCAATTTCTCGTTTCCATTGACCGATACAAGGTCCGCAGGCATTCGCCATAACCACAGCACCAACCGATTCAAATTCGGCAATCACACCATCGCGTTCGGCGGTATAACGAACTTGTTCAGAACCCGGGTTGATGATAAATTGAGCCTGCACCTGGAGGCCGTCTTTTTTGGCTTTTTTTACAATGGAAGCTGCACGGGTAAGGTCTTCGTACGACGAGTTGGTACACGAACCAATCAATCCGGCTTCCATTTTTTGTGGATAGCCTTTTTCTTTTACGATTTGAGCAAATTCCGAAATAGGATAAGCCAAATCAGGCGTAAACGGACCGTTCACGTAAGGTTCGAGCGTGCTTAAATCAATTTCGATTATGCGGTCGTAGTATTTTTCAGGATTTGCGAGTACTTCTGCATCGGCCTGTAAGTGTTCGATGTTTTGAAGTGCCAGTTTAGCTATCGATGCACGTCCGGTAGCTTCGAGGTAAGCAGCCGATTTTTCGTCGAATGGAAAAACAGAAGTAGTGGCACCGACTTCAGCACCCATATTACAAATAGTACCTTTTCCGGTTGCTGATAGTGAAGCAGCTCCTTCTCCAAAATATTCAACGATAGCATTCGTTCCACCTTTTACAGTCAGAATTCCGGCTAATTTCAAAATAACATCTTTTGCTGAAGTCCAGCCCGAAAGTTTTCCGGTCAGTTTTACTCCAATTATTTTGGGCATTTTCAGTTCCCAGGGCATTCCGGCCATTACGTCAACAGCATCTGCACCACCTACGCCAATCGCAATCATACCAAGTCCACCGGCATTTACGGTGTGTGAATCTGTTCCTACCATCATTCCACCGGGGAATGCATAGTTTTCAAGCACCACCTGATGAATAATTCCTGCTCCGGGTTTCCAAAATCCAATTCCAAATTTATTGGAAACCGCACTCAGGAAATCATATACTTCGCGGTTGGTATCGTTGGCAGTTTGAAGGTCGGTAGTTGCACCGGCATAAGCCTGAATCAGGTGGTCGCAATGAACGGTGGAAGGTACGGCAACGGTTTTGCGACCGGAATTCATTAATTGTAGCAAGGCCATTTGAGCCGTTGCGTCCTGCATCGCTACCCGGTCGGGTGAAAAATTTACGTAATCAACAGCTCTAGTATAATCTTCTATGGGTTCGTCCTTTGCAAGGTGTGTATATAGAATTTTTTCGGTGAGAGTAAGCGGACGTTGAAGTTTTTTCTTAATTTGTTTAATCTTTTCAGGGATTCCAGCATATATGCTGTGAATCATCTCTTCATCAAATACCATATTTTTGTATTTTTAATCAATTTGAAATTGTTTCAAGGACAAATATACACAAAATTTGCTATTCTGTGCAGTTATGAAATTTTTTTAGTATTTTTTTTAAAATAATAGACAGTTAATTAGTTAAATTCTCTAATCTTCAAGATAACCAAACAAGCCATTATCAAAATCAGTATATGCCTGAATGATTTCTTCTTTGCTATTCATTACGAACGGACCATAAGGAAAAATCGCTTCGTTAATCGGCTCACCGCTCAAAATCAACACAATTGCCTCATTTTCAGCTTTAACTTCAATATCAGTACCATCGTTTGCAAACAGCACAAAATGGTCGGATTTAATGGTTTTGTTACTGATGGTAATTTCACCCTCAATAACCAGAAATCCTGTATTGTAATTTTCAGGTAGAGAAAGGCTTACAGCGCTGTTTGGCTGTAAACGCACATTATACATTTCGATGGGAGTGAAACTGGATGCAGGACCTGTTGTTCCTTTGTAATTTCCGGCAATTACTTCAATAGTTCCTCCATTATCGGGCAGTATAAATTTTCCGAATTCTTCCCGTTTAATCGGCTGATACTTTGGTGAATCCATTTTGTGTTTGGCAGGCAGGTTTACCCAAAGTTGAACCATTTGCAGCATGCCGCCTTTTTTGCTCCATTCCCGGTCGTGATATTCCTTGTGCAAAACACCCGAAGCCGCTGTCATCCACTGCACATCGCCTTCGCCAATTACTCCGGAGTTTCCGGCACTATCGTGATGAGCCACTTTACCATGATAAGAAATAGTCACGGTTTCGAAACCACGATGCGGATGAACACCTACACCTCGTGGCGTATCGGTGGGTGGAAAATCAACTTTTGCACCGTAATCCATCAAAAAAAAAGGACTCATCCGCTGTAAACCCAGTTGACCATTTCCCGGAAAAAAATTATGTACCCTGAAACCATCGCCTACCATGTGAGCCGGAGGCGGAGGTAGAATACGTTCTATACTGCGAATTTTCGACATTTGAATAAGTTTTACTTCCTAAACAACTAAATTAAAGATTTGTTCGGGATGAATTATGTTTAATCTATCGTCAGTTGGTGGAACGCCTCAACGCACTTATCGTGGTGGAAGGCGAAGCTGCTTATGCCGGTTTTGTGACCGAACTGAACAAACGTATCGAAGGCTACGACAATACCGTTTCAATCCGCCGGGCAAAGGGAAAGAAAGGTGGCGATGCTCCTGCTGCAACAAATTAAGAGTAAAATTAGTGAGAGCGCGGACGAGAGTTCGCGCTTCTTTTTACTCCAATAAGAATTTTTTTTACATAAATCAGTTTAAATTAAAAAACAATTATTAAATTTGGAGCAAAAAAACATATTTACTCATATACAAACTTAAAAGAACAATATTATGAAAAAAACTTTGACTCTGTTTTTGGTAATGCTGTGTGTTGTTTCTATTTACTCTAATGGTTATGCGAAGTTCCCTAAATCAAATGCCTTTTGGAATTCTTTAACCACAGGGCGAATGGGATACCCATATGAATTTCAATCAATTTATTCATTGGGAGATACTACAACTTTTGATAATAAAAAATATATCGAAGTTTATGTCGAGCAAAATGGATACAAACCTATTACTGGCTATATTCGGGAAGACACATTGACAAAAAGAATATATTATAGAAATTATTATAAGGAAGTTGTCTTGTATGATTTTTCATTGAATGTAGGCGACACAATCTTTTATGGTAAAGAGTCTGGAAATCCTCAAACTGTATATTATAAAGTTGTGAATAGTATAGGAACTATTGAGTTAAATGGAGAACAAAGAAAAATATGGAATCTGACAACTTCTATGTATTATATGAATGATATTTGGATAGAAGGAATTGGCAGTGTAGTTAGATTTGGCTTGTTAAATCCACTTAAACCAGACATTCCAACAGATGCTTCATCAACTTATTTTGGTTGTTTTAGGGATGAGCATATTCTATATTTTAATAGGGAGGCAACAAATTCTGAAGACTGTCCATGTTCCAGATGGTTAGTAAATGTTCCGGAAGTTAAGAGCAAACTGGAGGAAATCAAATTATACCCAATTCCAACAAAAGACAAATTAAATATAAACATAGGAAATTCAAGTTATGATTTTTTTGAAATCTACACCTGCAACTCTAAACTCATAGAAAATACAAAGATTAATTTTAGAGAAAATATTGAATTGAATCTTGGAAACTTAGAAAAAGGAATCTATTTCATAAAATTCTCAGGCAAAGATAATGTTTGCCTAAAAAAGTTTGTAAAACTTTAATAACATTCTATTAACACGTTTGCGCTCGCTCGCTGGCGCACATTTGCAATGTGTGCCAACACAGGACACTCAATCGGCTGAAATTCTACGAAGGATTTCAGCCGATTTCTTTTTCAAAAGAGTTTCCACGTGATTTTTGTTTATATTTCAAAAACATCTATCTTTGTATTGTCATTTCAACAGAAGTAAATTGCGTTATTCCCAAAATATTTGAATACTTCGGATTAATATTCTACTTTTTTTCTAATGAGCATGAGCCAATACATGTTCATGTTGCTTTAGGAGATTGCGAAACGATATTTGAATTGATAATGGAAAACGGTGAGCTTAAAGAGATTCGTCGCACAGCTAAAAAAGGCGTGGATTTACTTAGGGAGAAAGATGCTAGAACAGCAGAAGAATTTATCCGTAAATACGAAACCAATATCATTGAAAAATGGATTAATTTCTTTGTTCTGAAAAAACAAATTAGATGCACAAACATTAAAAAGAAAATCTAAATTTATCATGGCACGTCAATTATTTATCCAGCAAGCAGTTTATGTTTCTGACCTATCGGTGGAACTTAGATTTAATGATGGAACAGTGCGAAAAGTAGACTTTAGTACTTTTCTTAAGAACCATCCACACCCTCAATACAATAAATACCTTAAACCGTCGAATTTTAAAAAGTTCTATATTGATCACGGTAACATTGTTTGGGGTAAAAATTGGGATTTAATTTTTCAAGTTGAAAAACTATATACTGGTGATTTTTCATAATAAAGAAATGGTCTAGCTAATAATGTGCTTTAATCTATCATTTTTCCACCCTTTCCGCCCAATTACGAAACTTTAACCCGCTCGCTCGCGCACATTTCTTGCTAAACCAAGCGGCATAACTTGTCCCGATTTATAGGGAGCCGAGCGGCAATGTGTGCCAACACAAAACATACAATCGGCTGAGATCACTAAGGATTTCAGCCGATTTAATGAGTTTAACCCTTTATAGGGAGTCTAATTTGGAGTAATACTCCCATTGTTCTTTTGAAGAATTTTTCAGGGATTTTGTTATAGTATTAAACAGAAGGTTGTATATTTGCATAAAATTAAACCAATTCAATTATGATAAATTCTGCAATTCAGGCCTATTTACCTAAGGTAATAGAGTTACTCCAAAAACATAAGATAAAAAATGCTTATATTTTCGGATCTGCTGTAACAGAAATGTTTAATAACGATAGCGATGTTGACTTTCTGGTTAATCTTCAGGATGGTTTAAATCCGGTTGATGCAGGAGGGCATTTGTGGGATTTAGAATATGAGTTGAAAGATTTGTTGCATCGTGATATTGATTTACTGACTGAGCGTTCATTGAAAAATCCTTATTTTATCTCAGAAATTAATGCAACAAAAGTGGCTATTTATGGATAACAAAACGAATAAAATATTAAAAGATATCTTGATTTGTATCGAAAATATCGATAATTATCTGGGAGAAAATAAGATTTACAGTGAATATGATAGCAATTTTTTATTACAGGATGCTGTTGAGCGCAATTTAATTACAATAGGTGAAGCGGTAAATGCGTTATTAAAGAAAGTTCCTGAAATTGCCATTTCAAACGCTCGTAAAATTGTTGACACAAGAAATAAGTTAACTCATGGGTATGATGAGATCGAAAATGTTCAAATATGGAATATCATTATTAAGCATTTGCCTGTTTTAAAGCAAGAAGCAGAAGAATTGATTTTGAAGTAAATATACACATACTGGCGAACTTTTGTAAAGTGTCCTAATTTTAAAATTCGGCTGAGATTCCACGAAGGATTTCAGCCGAATGTATTTATAATCGTATTTTGGTTCAATAAAGCGCACGCTGGTTCAAGTCTGTGGCATGTGTCTAATAAAGAAATAGTTTAATAATGTGCTTTAATCTATCATTTTTCCAGCCTTTCCGCCCAATTACGAAACTTTAACTCGAAATAAAGTTGTATTGATTTCATTTTATTCTACTTTTGCCCCAACTAATTCCGTTTTCAGTTGTTTTAAACCCAAATGAAAAAACTAATCTCCATCCTGTTTGCTGCATTGATACTCCTTTCGGGGATGCATCTTAGCTTGGCTACACATTATTGTGGAGGAGAAGTTTCGCAGGTTAAGCTTTCATTTACACACCAGAAAGCCAGCTGTGGTATGTGTGCGGATGAACAATCAAGCACTGCCGATAAGACGGTTAGCAATGAAGGTTGCTGCAAGGACGAAATGTCTTTTTATGCGGTGGACAACAATTACAGTCCGTCAACCTTACAAATCAACCATTCTGCCAACCAATTGTTGCAGGTGTTTGATATTCCCAAAACGATTGGAATTCAATTTCTACATACGAATTCTGCTACCTACACCAATGTCCAGCCACCGGGTAACTATATTGCCAGTGCTGTCAGCCTCTCTGACATTTGTGTATTTCGCATTTAAGACCCCCAAACCCCCTAAAGGGGGATTTAAGAGTGCGTTAGTAAAGCGTTTCTAAGGTAGAAATGCTTTAAGTTCCGTATAACCCCCCCAAAGAAATTTCATAATTAAGGTCTTAAGCCCCTTTAGGGGTTTGGGGTCGTTCATCATAAATTACATCAAGATGAAAACTTTAAAATCAAAATTAATTATTGCAATAGCATTGGTATCGGTTGGATTCACTCTGGCAGCATGCAGTGAAGACCCGGTTACCCTGATTACAGATAAAACATGGGTGATTGAATCGGTAAATATGGCCGGAATGGATATGACCCCTGCCGAAATTCTGGCAAGTGAAGGTGCTGAATACCAAATGAGGCTGAAAGCTGATGGAACGGTAATATATGCTGATAATATGGGCATGAATCCAATGACCGGTGCATGGCAGTTCCAGCAAAATAAAACACAATTTGTGGTTTCAGGCATCGAAGCCGGCAAGTCGGATGTAAACACTATCAATAAACTGACTGCTACAGACCTTTGGTTTTGGCACATGGACGGAACCGACAAAATGATTATGCATTACAAATTAAAATAAACAAATTAAATAACAAGACCTTTGAACACCCATTTGGGGCAGGGGTCATAAAATTCAATCAAAATGAAAACGTTAAAGTTATTCGTAGCCATTATGGCTCTTACAGTCACTTCAGTAGCATTTGCAGCTACTAAAACAGAAACAATCAAAATATCGGGCAAATGCGAATCGTGTAAAGCCCGCATTGAAAAAACTGCCAAAGTGGACGGCGTAACCAAAGCAGAATGGAATGAAAAAACCAAGATGCTTACACTGGTTTATGATCCTGCAAAAGTAAAAAGCGATGACATTGAGAAGAAACTGGCTGCTGTAGGTCATGACACTCCAAAGTACAAAGCAACTACTGCAGTTTACAATGCATTGCCCGGCTGTTGTAAATACCGATAATTCAATGTGCCAATAAAAAAATATGCCAATGTGCCAATGATTTGGTATGCCCTTCTTAATTGGCATATTAGCACATTGGTATATTAAAACATTGATTTTATGTTCAACAAACTCGTCAAATATTTTCTCGAGCACAGGCTGATTACCTTTATTTTTCTGATTGCCTTCGTGCTGATGGGAATTACGTATTCACCTTTCAATTGGAAAACGGGAGTTATTCCCCGCGATCCGATTCCGGTGGATGCGATTCCGGATATTGGTGACAACCAACAAATCGTTTCTACCGAATGGATGGGTCGCTCACCCAAAGATATTCAGGATCAGATCAGTTATCCGCTTACTTCCGCCTTGCTGGGCATTCCGGGGGTGAAAACCATTCGGAGTACGTCCATGTTCGGCATGTCGTTTATCTACATTATTTTCAAGGATAATGTGGAATTCTACTGGAGCCGGTCGCGTATTCTGGAAAAATTGAACTCGTTGCCTGCCGGTACGTTACCGCAAGGTATTCAACCATCGTTAGGTCCGGATGCTACGGCGCTTGGTCAGATATTTTGGTACACGCTCGAAGGGCGTGACCCGAAAACCGGCAAACCCAATGGTGGTTGGAATCCGCAGGAATTGCGTACCATTCAGGATTTCTACGTAAAATATAGTCTGTCGGCTGCCGAAGGTGTTTCGGAAGTAGCTTCGGTGGGTGGTTTTACTAAAGAATATCAGGTGGATGTAAACCCCGAAGCGATGAAAGCTTTTGGTGTTTCGGTGATGGATGTGATGAATGCAGTCCGCAAGAGTAACCTGGACATCGGTGCAGAAACGGTAGAACTGAATAATGTGGAATATATTATTCGTGGACTCGGTTACGTGAAGAGTCTGGATGATTTGGATAATTCAGTTGTTTCAGTACGGAATAATATTCCGGTGCGTATAAAAGATGTTGCGCGGACTTCCTTTGGTCCTGCAACCCGTCGTGGTGGACTGGATAAAGCCGGAAGCGAAGCAGTGGGAGCGGTGGTCGTAGCCCGTTACGGATCTAACCCCATGGAAGTGATTGGCAATGTAAAAGCCAAAATTAAAGAGATGGAGGCCGGATTACAACAGAAAAAACTGGCAGATGGTAGCATTTCCAAAGTTACTGTTGTGCCTTTTTACGACCGTACCGGGCTGATAAAAGAAACCATTGGAACGCTTGAGTCAACTCTTTCGCACGAAATTCTGATTAGCATCATTGTTATTATTGTGTTGGTGCTCAATCTTAGGGCTTCGGTCATCGTTGCCGGATTGTTGCCGCTGGGCGTGCTGATGACTTTTATTCTAATGCATTTTTTCCATGTGGATGCCAATATCGTTGCCTTGTCCGGTATTGCTATTGCCATTGGAGTGATGGTGGATATTGGGATTGTGGATGTGGAGAATATCCTGCGGCATCTCGAAATGCCCGAGAACAAAGGCATTCGTGGTAAAGAATTGATGAATGTCATTTACCTTGCCACAACTGAAGTGCGTGCTGCGGTAGTGACTTCCATCGCTACCACTATTGTCAGCTTCTTGCCGGTTTTTGCCATGGAAGCAGCCGAAGGAAAACTGTTTCACCCGCTCGCGTTTACCAAAACGTTTGCCCTGTTGTCGGCTTTTATCCTTGGTATCGTGGTGTTACCAACCCTGGTGCATATCATTTTTGATATACGGATAGATACGAAGAAGCTTCGCCGCTATTTTAATGCAGGATTAATCATTGCCGGACTATTGTTCGTCGCTATCTGGCAGGTTTGGCCGGCATTGGCGTTGGTAGCTTTGGGAATCAATAACCTGCAGGATTACCGTTGGCCTAAAGAGCGAAAAGAATATCCAAACTATATCAATATCGGCATAACCGTTTTGGTAGCGTTGTATTATTTGTCCATGGAGTGGCTACCATTGGGCGCGCATAACAGCTTATTCGTCAACTTCCTGTTCGTGACGGGCATCGTTGCGGTTATTCTGGGTGCATTAATGACGATGGTTCATTTCTACGAACCGATTCTGCGTTCGGCATTGATTCATAAATGGAAATTCCTGATACTGCCTGCTTTTACTTTATTCTTCGGATTGCTGGTTTGGCAAGGATTCGATAAATTGTTCGGACCGGTTGCTACCGGTTTTGAAAAGATAGGGTGGAATGCACCTGCTAAAGCATTTCCGGGAACAGGCAAAGAGTTTATGCCGTCGCTCAACGAAGGTTCGTATCTATTGATGCCAACCAGCATGCCGCACTCTAGTATCGAAAAGAACCTGCAATATATCGAAACACTTGATAAACGGTTGGCTTCCATTCCAGAAGTGGAAGTAGCGGTGGGCAAATGGGGACGCGTGAATTCTGCGCTCGATCCGGCTCCGGTGCAGATGTTCGAAAATACCATTAATTATCGTTCCGAATATATTCTGAACAACGAAGGTCATCGCGAACGATTTAGAACAAATAAAAATGGAAGTTATATTTTAAATACTAAAAAGATAAAAAAGGAAATTGATAGAAATAAAATAGAAATAAGTGGAAATAAAATAGAAACAGGTGGAAACAAAATAGAAATAAGTGGAAATAAAATAGAAATAGGTGGAAATATAATAGATTTAAATAATATAAAGGAAATAACTTTTGATAAAGAAAAAGAAGTGTTTCATTTTAGTGCAAATGATAAAGAATTTACTTCTAAAACAACCTATACTGATATTTCAATGTATTTCAATGTATTTCAAGATATATCTAAAAATATTCCTGATTATTTGATTATTGATAAAGGTGGAGAATATTTCCGCCAGTGGCGGTCGCAGATTAAAAAACCGAACGATATTTGGAACGAAATCGTAAAAGTGACCGATATTCCCGGCTTGACTTCTGCTCCCAAACTCCAGCCGATTGAAACTCGCTTGGTGATGCTTTCTACCGGAATGCGGGCGCCGATGGGCTTGAAAATTTACGGACCGGATTTAGAATCGATTGAAAAAGCCGGTATGCAGTTCGAAAAAGCCTTGAAGCATGTTCCGTCAGTCAAAGCTTCGTCGGTGTTTTACGACCGAGCAGTGGGTGCGCCTTACCTGGAAATAAAACTCAACCGCGAAAACATGGCGCGTTACGGAATGACCGTGAGTGATGTGCAGGAAATCCTGCAGGTAGCTATGGGTGGTATGGCCTTGAGTACTTCGGTGGAAGGACGTGAACGCTTCCCGATGCGGGTGCGCTATGCCCGTGAGTTGCGCGACAATCCCGAAGATATTAAACGAATTCTGATTCCCGCAATGAACGGAACTCAAATTCCATTGAGCGAACTTGCCGATATCAATTATACACGCGGTGCGCAAATGATTAAAACCGAAAATACGTTTTTGGTGGGTTATGTCATTTTCGACAAGCTGGAAAGCAAAGCCGAAGTGGATGTGGTGAACGAAGCATCTGATATGCTGAAGAAAAAGTTGGATTCGGGTGAATTGAAATTGCCTACCGGTGTGACCTACAAATTTGCCGGAAACTACGAAAATGAGATTCGGGCAACGGAACGCTTATCGATAGTTATTCCGATTAGTTTATTGCTGATTCTATTGCTTCTGTACTTTCAGTTTAAAACGGTGACAGCTTCCTTTATCCATTTCTCTGGGGTATTTGTAGCATTTGCAGGTGGATTTATCATGCTTTGGCTCTACGGACAGGATTGGTTTCTGAACTTCTCCATTGCCGGAATGAACCTGCGCGATCTGTTCCAAATGCACCCGATAAATTTGAGTGTGGCGGTCTGGGTTGGGTTTATTGCCCTGTTTGGAATTGCCACCAACGACGGTGTGATTATGGGAACATATATTCATCAGGTGTTCGAAGATAAGAAACCCAAAACGGTACATGAAGTACGTGAAGCGGTGATAGAAGCCGGAAAAAAGCGGGTTCGTCCGGCTATGATGACTACGGCTGTGGCGGTAATTGCGCTGTTGCCGGTACTTACTTCCACCGGAAAGGGTGCGGACATAATGGTGCCAATGGCTATTCCAACTTTTGGAGGAATGATTATTCAGGTAATGACCATTTTTGTGGTACCGCTGTTTCAGGCCATGTGGAGAGAGAATACATTGAAATAAGATAGAAATACAGTTGTAATGAATTGAAATAGATTGAAATATGATTGAAAGATATTATTTCTACAATTGAAATACATTGTTTGAAAATTAAATAATTTTGAAAATGGAAACTAAAACTTTTATCACGATTAAGGATTTACAAGTCTATCAATTGTCACGGAAGCTTTCCACAATTGCATGGGATATTTATTCTAAAATGTCTTTTGAAGAGAAGAAAATTATAGGAGACCAATTTATTAGAGCTACGGATTCTATTGGAGCTAACATTGCTGAAGGATATAGTCGTTTTCACTTTTTGGATAAAGTCAGGTTTTATTATAATGCCCGGGCTTCTCAATCTGAATCGACTGATCATTGGCTTGAATTATTATTTGAACGAAATAAAATAAACCAGCAAGTCTTTGACGAGTATAAATCTATTTCAAAAGATCTTCAGATAAAGTTGAATAACTTTATAAAGTTTACAAAAAATGAAAATGAAAAAAAATAATAATAATAGAAAAATAGAAATAGAAGGAGATATAGAAACATACAGAAATACTTTCAAATATATGGATGTACTTGAAATAGATAGAAATGTATGTGAGTATTTCCATGTATTTCAAAATATTTCGAAGAGTCTTAGAGTATTTCTATTTATTTCCTATTTCCTATTTCCATGTATTTCAATATATTCTCAGAATGATTCGCTGATGCATTATCTTGAGCTGGCTACAAAGAATAACCCTACTGTTTTGCAACGATACAATGAATATCAGGCTTCGTTGCAAAAAGTGCCACAGGTAGGCAGTTTGCCGGATCCGCAATTGGAAATGGGCGTTTTTCTGAGTCCTATGGAGTTGATGGCCGGTTATCAGGTGGCGGATATTAAACTGATGCAAATGTTTCCATGGTTTGGTGTACTTAAAAATGCAAAGGATGAAATGAGTCTGATGGCAAAAATGAAGTTCGAAGCTTTCAGAGATGCAAAGTTACAAGTGTTTTATGATGTACAGCTCGTTTGGTTCGATTTGTACAAGGTTCGTCAGAATATTCGTATTTCGGAAAAAAACCTGGAACTTTTGAAAACTATTGAACGGCTTACCTTGGTAAAGTTTCGGTCGGGTTCTACGGGTGGCAGTTCTGCTGTTTCAGGTAGAAATATGTCGGGCAATGGTATTCAATCAACGACTTCAGTTTCTTTGGGTATGAATTCTATGAGTGATGGTTCAGGAGCTTCAACGGCTTCCCGTCCTGCAACTTCATCGGCTACTATGAGTTCTGCAACAATAACTTCAGGCTTGTCCGAAGTATATCAGATTCAAATTGAAGCGGCAAGTTTGGAAGATAATATAGCTTCTTTGAGAAACGAAGAGCAAGTGGCAATGGCGCGCTTTAATAGTTTGTTGAACCGTCCTCAAAAAACACAGGTTGCTAGAGTTGAGTTTTTGCCAGTCGAACCCTTGGTAATTGCTTATTTGTCGGTTACTGATTCTATGTTTATACGGAATCCGATGTTGGTCATGTTGGCGTACGAGCAACAATCGCTTACTGCTCGCACTAAAATGCAGAAACAAATGGGACTACCCATGGTGGGAGTGGGACTAAATTATTCCATTATTTCTAAAAGTGAAATGTCCACTTCGGCCATGAACGGTCAGGATATGATTATGCCCATGCTCACGCTGACCTTACCCATTTATCGTGAGAAATACAAGGCTATGCAAGCAGAAACCAAGTTTTTGAAAACGGCTTCGAAGCAAAACTATCAGGCAACGGCTAATATGCTGCAATCACAGTATTATGAGGCATTGCAACAGTACTACGATGCCGGGCGACGTTTGAAATTGTATGAAAGTCAAAGCCAGTTGGCTAAGAAATCGCTGGATATTACCATTAAATTATTTACATCCTCAGCTTCCGGCTTAAGCGATATTCTGCGAATTCGCCAGCAATTGCTCGACTATGAGTTAAAGCAGGTGGAAGCAGTGCTAGAATATAATAAGGCGGAAACATTGATAAAACGATTGATAATCCCTGAACTGCCCCCTAACCCCCTGAAGGGGGAATAAGAAATATTACTATTGATAATTATAACGAATAAAAATAAAGCTAAAATGATTAAAGATAAAAAAAACATAGGAGACGAAACTAACTTCAGTTCCCCCTTCAGGGGGTTAGGGGGCAAATCGTGGCTTAAGGGTCTTCTTTTACTTCTTGCCGGACTTTTTCTCGGTTGGCTTTTCTTTCATTCAACTGATAAAAAAAATGATAAGCAACAAACAACTGAGACTAAGAAACAAATCTGGACTTGCTCTATGGACCCACAAATTCGGAAGGATAAAGACGGTAAATGCCCAATTTGCGGCATGGATTTAATTCCATTGAAACAAAGTGAAGCAAAAGTTGATTCAAATGTAGTTCATTTCAGCAAGGAAGCTGCCGAACTGGCCAATGTTACAACTTCTATTGTGAGTTATCAAAAACCTACGAAAGAAGTTCGGTTATACGGTAAAGTGCAGGCAGACGAACGTTTGTTGCAAAATCAGGTAGCACATATTGGTGGTCGTGTTGATAAATTATTTGTGAACTTTACAGGTGAACCGGTACGCAAAGGACAATTGCTCGCTCTGATATATTCGCCCGAACTGATCACTGCTCAGCAGGAATTGATTGAAGCAGCCAAAAGCAAAAAAACTCAACCTGAGATTTACGACGCAGCTATGCAAAAGTTGATGCAATGGATGCTTACTGAGAATCAGATTGTACAAATTGAGAAATCAGGAAAGGTAAAAACTAATTTTGAAGTGTATTCCAATACTTCTGGAATTGTGACTGCAAAGCGAGTAAATACTGGCGATCATGTATCAGAAGGTAGCGTGTTGTTCGATATTGCCAATCTCACGAATATTTGGGTACTGTTTGATGCCTACGAAAGCGATTTGCCTTTTCTCCAAGTGGGTAATACTATTTCCTTTGGCTTGCAAGCCTTGCCCGGAACTAACTTTTCAGCTAATATTCAGTTTATCGACCCCGTTATCGATCCGGTGAATCGTGTGGCCAAAGTCCGAGTAGAAATAAATAACACTAACGGAAAATTAAAGCCCGAAATGTTTGCAACAGGTGTAGTAAAAGCCAATCTGAACGAGTTCAAAAATAAGTTGGTTATACCACGTTCGGCAGTTTTGTGGACAGGAAAACGCTCCATTGTGTATGTAAAGCAATCTGCCGACGAAGGTGTCAACTTCAAGATGCGGGAAATTGAACTTGGACCTATGTTGGGTAACAGTTATGTGGTACTCGGAGGCTTGAAAGAAGGTGAAGAAATTGTAACTGATGGCACGTTTAGTGTGGACGCTGCTGCACAGCTGGCAGGTAAGCCGAGTATGATGAACCAGTAATTTTATTGTCAACTTTTCCAATGTTCAAAACTTTGGAAAAGTTGAATCATATTTTAGTATATATTTCGCTTGCTTTTTTCCTCATCTAAACTGAATTTCAGGTTGCGGTGTGCCAGTTTAAAGCCTTTGAGATTGATATATATTTGTTGCTCAAATTTCTGCGGAACATCAAAATACGAGCGGTTATCTTCTACCACAATGTTTTGAATATCGTCCATATTCAGTCCGGCCTCTTCTACCAGAAATTCACGCAGATTGCCTTTCGTAAAACCTTGTCCAAAGCCGATATTCACGTAAATGGTTATTGGAGCACTGGGTTTTTCCGCTTTTGGTTGAATGCTCAGGGCTGTAAACTGTATGTTAAGTTCCGTTTCCAGTGTTTTAATGTCCTCTAATTCTTCTGTTTTGACTAAACAGATTGAAATTCCCGATTTCCCGGCACGTGCTGTTCGTCCACTACGGTGAGTGTAATGTTCGGTTTTTTCGGGTAGGTGGTAATGGATAATATAATCGAGATCCTTCACGTCAATACCACGGGCAGCAATATCGGTAGCCACCAACAGATTTATCCGACCTTTTTTGAATCCGCGCATCACTTTGTCGCGCATTTCCTGATTTAAATTTCCGTGTAGTGCGTCGGCCACTACTTCAAATCCGGCGAGCTGTTTTGCCAGTCGCTTAGCAGCAATTTTAGTACGGCAAAATGCAATTCCCCGTTGCTCTTGTCGCTCTGCCAGAAATGCTTTCAGGTATTCCAGTTTATGCCCTTGTTTGTAAATAAGGTATTCGTGTTCGATTTTCTGATTCACAAATTCTTCCGCATTGATGCGTATCTCCGTAAAATCGGGGCGCAGATAATCATGAATAATCTGTTTAACGTCGCCGGGCATGGTAGCTGTAAAAAGCATTTTGGTCGTGTTCGTTTTGCAGGATTTCAAAATCGTGTCAATCTCCGTTTTGAAACCCATATTCATCATCTCATCGGCTTCATCGAGCACCAGATATTTCAACTCTTCCAGACTTAAGGCTTTTCGTTCCAATAAATCAATCAAGCGACCCGGAGTTGCCACCACCACATGCGTGGCTCGCTGAAGCTTTTGAATCTGGTCATCAATGGGCGCACCACCATAAACAGCTTCGGCAAATACCCTCGACAAGTATTTGGAAAAAAGGAAGAATTCACGTGCGACTTGTTGTCCCAGTTCGCGGGTTGGAACAAGTACCAAAGCCTGAATTTTCGGAAGTTTAGGGTCTATGGTTTGCAGAATAGGCAGACAAAAGGCAGCCGTTTTTCCGGTACCTGTTTGTGCCACTGCCACCAGGTCGGTATCATGCTGAAGAATATGCGGGATGGCCTGAAGCTGAATGTCGGTAGGGTGCGTTATGTTATTTCCCTCCAGTGCCTGAATAATATTGTCGTTAATGCCTAAGTCTGCAAAAGTCATTGGTTGTTTTTTTAGTTGTGGGGGCAAAGGTACTTGTTTTTAAGCGGGTACGAAAGTTATCATACAACAAAGACCGTCAGCAGGAATGCCAACGGTCTTTGTGAAGTTGAATGAATAATTATTTTATCACCACCGGTTCCAAAGCTGCTCCCCAATTTTTCAAATAGGCAAAGAATTGTTCGGAGGAAGTAAAGGGGTCTTTTTCTTCTTTGCGGGCGGCTGCAGTAAAGTAAAAGCGAATGGTTTCCCCTTTCTTATAAGACATCAGAATCAGGTTATTCAATCCCTGAACCACTTGTTTTTTTGCATAAGGTTGCGGAACAAAAACACCCAGTCCGACGGTTTGTTTTTCGTATTTAATTGTATCGGTTACCGGAAAATCGGTTCCCCACGAGCCAACTAATCCTTTTTGGTCGCTGAAGGTTGGACCACCTTTAATGGTTTCAACACCGGTTGCCAGATTGTCAATATCTTCCGAAGCATGAACTTCGCATACAGCATCACGATGGCGGGCATAGAGAATATAGCGCACCGTCATCTTTATTTTTTTGTCCTCGTATTGCCAACCTTCCACTTCGCTTTCCACCACGGTTCGGAGTTTTCCGATGGCAACAATGCGTTGAGTACGTTTATCGAACTTGTCGATATGTGTGGCTTTCGTTCCATTCCAGCCTTTTACCGTTCCAACGCCCACTAAATCAAAAACCCGCAATGCATCGTCGCCATAACCTGCTGTTGCCTGTTCGTCGGTTGGATACCATTCGGTTGCAGCCAGTTCAAGTTGCTGTTTCTTTTTGCCGTACAGGTCGATAGTGCTTTTATTATCGAAATAGATGCGATATGCAATCAAAGCTGATTCAAAAGCCACTCCGTGATGATGCAGTTTGTTGTACATATCATTTTTGGTGGATGAAACTTCTTTTACGAATTGAAATTTAGCATCTTTGTCTTTCAGAATTAAATCGGCATATACTTCAGTTGGAAAATTTTCGCGCTGTGCCGCCGAAATGGTTTTCACGCTTACCGGAAGTGTTTGACCAGCCTTCAAATCAGCCAGAAAAACCAGTTCATCCGGAATTCTATCGTTATTCAAATCATCAAGCTGACTGCTGATTTGCTTTCCGTCAACAAAAACGGCCAGATTTTCCCGAACTTTTGCCGGAATGGACTTGTATTTATCCAGCACAACGACTACCGGAGCATTTTTAAGCTCCGATTTGTTGGGATTGCTTACTTTCAATGTCAGACTTTGAGCATCAAGCACTGAATTGCAAAGCAAAAGAAGGAGAAAAAGAGTTTTAGATTTCATTTGGGGTTTATTATTTTTTGATTACTGCAAATTTCGCATTTTTTCTCTGATAAAGAAAGATTATTCTAACATTAGTTGAAAACAATTTGAAATTTATACCTGTTTAGTATCCCGGACTTTGTTCGGAGTGATAATGATACTTTTTTAGATTCCTCGTTTCACTCGGAATGACAAGTACGTCATATTGTTGTGTGTGGTAGGGGGAGTTTTGGGCG
>CAIUTB010000084.1 GCA_903901975.1 uncultured Bacteroidales bacterium | reverse complement strand
AGGCACAAGTATTTTCAAATCATCCCACGAAAAACCTTTATCTTGCAGGCGTTGAGCCAGGGGCTGATTGCCGTTTTTCCAGCAAGCACGGAATTCATTGAAATCAAATTCGGCTCCTAATTTTCCATACATTTCGGCCTGCTTTTCGCCAGTTGTATTTGTAGCCTCGTTGATATATTGCCCTGAACCTTTTTTATAAAATAAAAAATCTGCTGCATCGAACTTAAATCCATCAACACCATATTTGGTTTGCAGGTTTTTCAATTGAGCTTTCAACCAATCCATTGCTTTGGGATTGGTCAAATCCAGACAAGCACTGTACCCATTCCACCAATTAATCAAAGCCGGCTCTTTGCTTCCTTTTTTAAGTACCAAACAACCTTTGCTTGCTAATTCCCTGAATTCTTTAGCATCAGGACTGACAAATGGAGTTATCCAAAGCATCACTTTAAAATTCTTTGCATGTAGGTAATCCATCATTGCTTTTGGATTGGGGAAAGTATTGGCGTCAAACTCAAAAGTACCATAATCTTTCGACCAAATATCATCAATCATAAATACACCGGTTGGAAAACCGTTTTTCAACACATTATCAGCGTATTTGATGATATCTTTCTGATTTTGATTATTCCCCAATTCAATCCAGGTATTGTATTGCGGCATTTTGAACATCAAGGAATTGGGTGTTTTGCCCGAAGCCGGAAAATATTTGTCTTTGGCTGCAAGGTATGCATCGCGTAAAGTCTTACCCGCCAAAACCACATCCAATTTTTCAGTATCTGAATAAAGTACCAAATTCCCCTCTTTCAATTCGAAAGCAAAGGGTTCGTTACTCCACACATACCTACCCAAATTAGAGATAAGCAGCGGTGCTGCCTGATTTCCAAGGTTGTCGTTCAGGTCTTTTTTTGCAGTGTTTGCTTCAAAAGGTTGAAAACGAATGTCTTTCAATGGAGTATTACACCAGGCTTTTGCCGTAAAAGCACCATACCATTTTTCACCCGTCAAAGGTTTAATTTCTGTGCTGAATTTTTCAGCAAAAATACCTGCCGAACACATTAACAGCGCAATGGCCATCATTAAATTCTTCATAATCATTGAGCTTTAAACAATTGTTAAATATGTGAGTAGATTCTATTCTAAAAAATTATTATTCAGCCCGATACAATATAAATTCATATACAGCTGAGGCATCTTTTTTAAGGTATCGAAACCAGTTGTTTCGAGTAAGTAGGACCCTTCGATTTTACAGTACCATCTTTTTCAAACCATATTGGATCAATCACCAACATAGGTTCTTTTCCTCCAACCAGTCCATGGCAGGAAATCCACAATCGACCATCAGGTCCTTTGAATATGGCGTTATGACCAACCTGATCGAATATACTATTGGGATCACCTGTCCACTCAAAACCATTTTTCAAACAAGTCGGTTTACTTTGACCTCCGTAGAATGAATCATTGCCGTGCTTAAGCCAAGGCCCGGTAATATTGGATGCTGTGGCATAACCAATTTCGTAACCACGTGTCCAGCTCGAATAAAACAGATAATAGGTTTTATCGTATTTGATGACATAAGAACCTTCAATGCCTATTGCATCCCAAGTATGGTATTTTAGCACTTTTGGAACTGGTCGCCCATCGTAACCGGGTATTTTAACAATATTTCCAATTGAATCAAGCGCATAGTCTACTTTCCCTGGCTGAATGGCAGATTGAGGTTTCGTAAGGAATTTTCCACTTGCCAAATCCAGTTGGGCAAAACCAATTCCGAATTCTCGTCCTGAATTCCAAAATGCCCAAACCTTTCCATCTGTATCTTCAAAAAAAGTAAGGTCATTACCTGCCGTGAGTGGTTTTTCATCGGTTATCACTTTATAGGGGCCGGTAATTTTATCCGCAACTGCATATCCTACATGCTGATAAATATATCCTAAACTATCGTTTTGGCAACTAAAACCCGCATAGTATTTTCCGGCAAACTTATGAATTTCCGGTGCCCAAAATCGGCGGTAATACCACTTTTTACTTGAAGGACGTTCCAGGATATAATTAACAAACTCCCAGGTTTTGAGATCTTTTGAACGGTATAAAGCAATGCCTTTATTGAGTTCACCTGTTTTTTCCTGTGTACTCCAGTGTGGATAGGAAGTTCCGGTCATATACCAAGTGTCTCCATCACGCAAAACCTGACAGTCACGTAAACCTTTGGGATCAATACCTGTTTTAATAGGATTTTGGTATTCAAAAACGTGAGTATTTTTCTTTGCAGAAGCAAAACTACAAAAGCTAAAAATGACTATAAATTGGAGTAAGCTTTTCATTATCATAGTATTGTTTAAGAATATAACTGATTAATCTATTTTTATAGGTCGCTTTAATTTCACAGGCTGACTCCAGGTATTTTTCCCATCATATACGGCAGTAATCAGGTAAGTGATCTTCCCATTTTCAATAAAAAGTTGAGGACGCTCTCTTCTTGTACATTTAAGAACGGTATTATCTGTAAACTCAATATCATGGTTATAAACAACCACCGGATTATAAGGCTTCCAGTCATTTATACCATCAACCGAAAACAGATGAACTCCCCATCTTTCATGTCCGCTTACTCCGCCAACATTGTCTTCGCAAATAATATGATATTGATTATCAGCTTTAAACAGATAGAAATCTTCCAATTTACAGCTTGGTGATAAATTGTCATTGACTGTTTTATAAGAACCTTTATAATTATCAGATTTTGCCAAAACTACCTTTAACTGAGCGTCCCGATAAAGTAATAGTACTTTTTTACCATCAATTAGTATAGCTGGATTGTTAGATTCGGAATTAATGATTGGTTTTTTTGAGCGTTTCCAGGGCCCGGTAATAGATTTTGAAGATGCATAACCAATACGCCGAAGCAAACCATTATAATTTTCGGAATAAGTAGTAAAGTTACATCCGATATAAAACAGAACATACTCATTGCCAATCTTATGAATTGTCGGGTTATGCGCCATGTTGGAATCCCAAAATGAACTATCTCGTTCCCCAATTACGACTTCCTCAAATTTGAAAGGACCTAAAGGAGATTTTGAAGTTGCTCTCACAACTTCTGAACTCTGACGATAACCGTCAGGAAATCCTCCTTGCTTTTTCCAACGCGATGCAAATAAATGATAGGTTGAACCAACATTTATCATTGAACCGCACCAAACCCAGTAACCCTCCATTTTGAAACCGCTTTCTTTGGGTACTTTCTCAAATTCAAAAGCTATTTTTTGACTAAATCCCAATTGAGAAAACATAAGAGAAATAATCAAAACAAATAAATATCTCATTTCTACAATTTTAGAGTTATTAAGTCATAATAGTTAATGCTTAACATCTAATGATTCCGTGATTTCATAAATGGGTTTTTGACCATCTTTGGTTTTCACATTCTCAAAAAATACATCCTGAGCATTTTTAATCGTCACTTTTGAATTAGCCGGCATTTGAATATTACTGAATTTTATTTTCTTGGCATAATAAGCTGTATCACTGAAACCTTCCATGTAAATGACCGGTTTATCTGTTTTCGCGTGTGACATATTCAAGTTTGCAAATTCAAAGTTTTTCAACCCTGTCAAGGCTGGCGCAGTCTCACCATCATTATTATAAGGAAGTGACGTGAACAAGGTAATTTTTTGGAGCTTACAGTCCTTCACTAACACATCTTCCACATAACCACCTCGTTTTTCAGT
>CAIUTB010000083.1 GCA_903901975.1 uncultured Bacteroidales bacterium | reverse complement strand
AGGCACAAGTATTTTCAAATCATCCCACGAAAAACCTTTATCTTGCAGGCGTTGAGCCAGGGGCTGATTGCCGTTTTTCCAGCAAGCACGGAATTCATTGAAATCAAATTCGGCTCCTAATTTTCCATACATTTCGGCCTGTTTTTCGCCGGTTGTATTTGTAGCTTCATTGATATATCGTATGGTACCTTTTTTATAAAATAAAAAATCTGCCGCATCGAATTTGAATCCATCAATTCCATATTTGGTTTGCAGGTTTTTTAACTGAGCTTTCAACCAATCTATTGCTTTAGGATTTGTTAAATCCAAACAAGCACTATACCCTTCCCACCAATTAATCAAAGCAGGCTCTTTGCTCCCTTTTTTCAGAACCAAACAACCTTTGCTTGCTAATTCTCTGAACTCTTTTCCATCGGGACTGATAAAGGGAGTAATCCACAGCATAACCTTGAAATTCTTTGCATGTAGATAATCCATCATTCCTTTCGGATTTGGAAAGGTATTGGCATCAAACTCAAAAGAACCATAGTATTTTGCCCAGTTATCGTCGATCATAAAAACTCCGGTAGGGAAACCGTTTTTCAACACATTGTCGGCATAATTGATAATGTCTTTTTGATTCTGATTATTTCCCAATTCAATCCAAGTATTGTATTGCGGCATTTTGAACATTAACGGATTAGGCGTTTTTCCCGAAGCCGGAAAATACTTGTCTTTGGCTGCTAAATATGCATCACGCAAAGTCTTACCTGCCAAAACGGCATCAAGTTTCTCAACATCTGAGTAAAGAATCAAGCTTCCTTCTTTCAGTTCGAAAGCGAAGGGTTCGTTACTCCACACATACCTTCCCAAATTAGAGATAATTAGCGGTGCAGCCTGATTTCCAAGGTTGTCGTTCAGGTCTTTCTTTTCAGTGTTTGCTTCATAAGGTTGAAACCGAATATCTTTCAAAGGAGTATTACACCAGGCTTTTGCCGTATAGGCACCATACCATTTTTCACCTGCCAAAGGTTTGATTTCCGTGCTGAATTTTTCGGCAAAAATACTTATTGAACAGATAAATAGCGCAATAGCTATCGTTAGATTTTTCATAAAATAAATTACTTAAATTTTGAACTATTTGTTATCTTGTGTTTTTCTAATTAGTATTTGATTTTCAAAGACTCTTTGATTTCATAAATAGGTTTGTCACCATTGATGCTTCGTACATTATCAAATAATAAACCTTGAATATTCTTAACAACTATTTTTGAATTCTCAGGCAATTGAATATTAGTGAATTTGATGTTTTTTGCATAATTAGCTGTATCACTGAATCCTTCCATGTAAATGATCGGTTTATCTGTTTTTGCAGTTGACATATTCAAATTTGTAAATTCAAAGTTTTTCAACCCTGTCAAGGCTGGCGCAGTCTCACCATCATTATTATAAGGAAGTGACGTGAACAAGGTAATTTTTTGGAGCTTACAGTCCTTCACTAACACATCTTCCACATAACCACCTCGTTTTTCAGT
>CAIUTB010000082.1 GCA_903901975.1 uncultured Bacteroidales bacterium | reverse complement strand
ACCTATGACTGCTTCGGTAGGATCATATAGCTTGAGGCTCGATTAATGGTGATTCCAGACTTTGGTATCACTTGTATATGAACCACAAACACTCGGTGTCTTGAAATATAGCCCAGTTGTGGTTCGTTTTTTTTATAAAACCGCCAAGGATTTTATCGGAAAATCATCTTTCACTTCCAACCGAAAAAGCACTTTGGTAATCTCTCCATACAGGTATTTGGGTTCTCGCTGGTACATGGTACATTTCGGATAAGCCTGAATGTCACCTGCAAATTTTGGGTTGTCAATGCGTAATGCTAACCCAAATAAACTAACAGCACTTTTACCTTCAGGTACCTGAGTAGATCCATTGCTGGTCATTAATAAAAAATTTGGGGCATCGCTCGAAAGATTACGGATAAATGAATCCATCAGATAATCAGCATTCATAGCGATTGATATGTCCGAAATTAATCTGGGTGTGAACCAGGAGCAATTTTGAATTTTAAACTGAAAATCGCGTCTACTCGACAGGTAGTTTGTTTTACTCTTGGGTGAATCCATTTCGTACTGTCTTCCCGGTTCTACCCATTTGTTTTTTCCGTGCTTCAGTACTACCTGACTTCCATTCATTTTCCTTTTGGCATTGTGTTTCCGCATCAATACAATTACCGGATTAAGTTTCATGTATTCAGTGTTTTGTTCCGTATACACTTTTACGATAACCGTATTGGAAATGCCATTTGTTGGTGTTTTACGAACCTGAACTTCAAGTCGTGGAATAACAATGGTAGGTCGTTTGCTGATTTCTATTCCCATACGGGCATCCAATCCTTTTCCAGGATTAGTTTGTTCCAAACTGTTTTCGAAATAATCCGTTATGTGAGCCATGATATTAATTATTAAAGAGTTACTATTATATTGTTATTTATATCCAGAATTAATTCGCCTGTTTCGGTGATTAGAAACTGATTGATAAAGGATTTTATATTCCCAAGTTGTCCGTCAATAACATTAATTTCATCTTGAAGTGCAGTATCGCCTGAAGACCTTTCAGCAGATTCATCTTCTATAGTAGAATTAAAGAAGTCCGTATTTACTTTATCAGCTATTTTAGCCACTTCCGCTTTGGCATCATTGCTAAAATCATTTGTTGACAATCCTTTCCCGGCAATCTTATCTACTTTGTCTGTGACTTTTGCAACTTCGGCTTTGGCTACATTGCTATAATCATTAGTAGATAAACTCTTTCCGGCAATTTTATCCACTTTGTCTGCAACTTTAGCCACTTCGGCTTTTTCTGTATTACTATAATCATTAGTTGATAAGGCTTTTCCGGTTACTTTGTCAACTTTCGTCGATACTACGTTTACAAGATCGGAAATGAAATCAATTATTTTGGTCGCTGCATTTCTGACTCTTGTAGTGGTATTGGCATCAGGTTCTGTTTCAGTTCCAATAGCATTCCATAATATCTGTGCTTCTTCTAATTTTCCCATGTTTTGCTGTTTAAAATACAAATGAATTGGTTTTTGAAGGCAAAAAAAAAGACACTCAGAAATTGAGTGTCTCAAATAGTATAGTTTGAAATTGTTCTCCGTACAGTTCGGCTGTTTTTTCGGAAAGGACTTTTACGGAATGGTAATAAGATTTGTTGTACCACGGTTTTGCTCGTCTTCCACTTCCCTCACCACTGTCGGCTTTGCTGACTCCCCTACCCACGCCCATATCCACCATTCGCCCATAATAATTGTAGGTGTGTACAATTTTTGCGACTTCACCATTGGCAGCTGCTTCAACATGCGTAGCAAAAGAGGAAAGCAATGCGCCAGTGTCCCGAACATTGAGTTTAATGATTTTGTCTTCCCAGATAGTGATCATCATTTTCGCCCATGCATCGTAATACTTTCGTTTGTCAGGTTGTCCATTCGTTGGCATTATACGCTAAATTTACTGGTTCGTCAATGGTTATGATAAAATAGATTCCGGTTGTTCCTGCAGCAAAATAGCCTGGTACTTCGTGGTACGGAATGCGTTCCTTGTTCAGGTAATTCAATCCCTCAGCATTTCTGTTTGCATCAACCAATAACTTACTGATTAAGCTATTTCGGATAGCTCTGGTTTCTGAAAGGACCATTTCTCTTTCTGACATATCGGTAATTTTGTATTTTTTGAGGACATAAATCACGATGCTTCTACGGTTGAAATAGCCACCGCCAAGGCGAATAGTCATTCCATCATCGCTATCATCAACAGCTAAGAAGGCATT
>CAIUTB010000081.1 GCA_903901975.1 uncultured Bacteroidales bacterium | reverse complement strand
CAACCCTGTCAAGGCTGGCGCAGTCTCACCATCATTATTATAAGGAAGTGACGTGAACAAGGTAATTTTTTGGAGCTTACAGTCCTTCACTAACACATCTTCCACATAACCACCTCGTTTTTCAGTAGTTTTGATTTGAAGACCATGCATTAAATTTCCCAACTCACAATCGATTACCTGAACGTTTTTTATTCCTCCCGATAATTCACTACCGATGCTCAAACCGTGACCTTTTAAAAAATTACAATTGGAAATAAAAACATTTTCACAAGGTCTTGCCACCTTATTGCCTTCGGGATTCTTACCTGATTTTATAGCAATACAATCATCCCCTGTAGAAAAAGTGCAATTAAAAATATATGAATTGTTGGACGAATCTGGGTCAATACCATCGCCATTCCACGCCATACTGTTTATGTTTAATCCGTTGATAGTAACGTTTTTGGAATAGGTATAATGAATCGTCCAACAGGGGGATTCTTCGATGGTCAAACCTTGTAAATTCACATTTTCGCAATTCATCAAACAGATTAATCGTCCACGACCTCTTGCCCCGTTTGGATTATTATTAGCCATGGATTTTCCCAATGAAACACCGCCACCACTAATTTTTCCCTCACCACGAATACTGATATTTTTTACATTGCAAGGTCCGGTAGCATCTAATTTACCGGCCGTAATCAGGCTCCCGAAAGCTTGAAATTCCCAACCCTCGAAACGTGTTTTTATGAATGGCAAATAATCTTCTATTTTAGGACTTCCTTTCAATACCCCTCCTTTTGCAATGTAGAGAGTCATATTACTTTTCAGAAACAAGGCACCGCTGATAAAAGTACCGGAAGGAATAACTACAATTCCACCCACCGAACAAGCATCTATGGTTTTTTGAATGGCACGGGTATTTAGGATTCCACTGTCAGCTCTTGCGCCATAATCAAGCACATTGAAAACTTTCTCTTGTGGTTTTGTTTTTACCGTTATGGGGTTGCAATTTTCAGATTTTTTGCCGTTTGCATCTTTTGCAACTATAGAAATTTTAAAGTTGCTGTTTGGCTTTAGGCCATTTATCCTGTAATTTGTAATTTTTGAAAAACCAACACAAGAACCATCCACATAAATATCGTACCCAACAATAGTCTTGTAATCAACCGGTTTGTTCCACAAAACAGTGATACTGGAACTCGTTTCAGTCTCGGGTGGAGAAATGAGGTTTTGAACTGTGCCAAGCTTTGAATTTGTGGCAAATAAAGGTATGTTTAAGACTGAAAAACAAAACAATAAGTAAACCTGAAATAATTTGAGTCCCATCTTGAATCCTGCGTATATGATTTATAGACAATTCTGATTATTAACGATTAAAACGAGACTCAACTACTTACTAATTTGTATCTACTTTTACAGTTCCTCTAAGCATTCCACCAAAATATATCTCAAAAATGTAGGTTGTTCCTTCTGATAAACCTGGGATGAGTTTTACACCTGCTGCTTTATCAACATCCGTCAAATCAACAGTGACTTTAGTAGTAGATCTTTCAACATAATAAACAATTTTGGAGACCTGTTTCAAAGCATTCCATTTTAATTGGACTTGATTGGTAGCAATATCAGCAGCGGGTACCTCATAAAAGATATTTTCGGTTTTAGTTTTAAACGTTATTGCCAAGAATTTAGAATCTTTGATTTTTGGGTCTTTGCTAACAGCCATAATACGAGCCGAATACCTAGTATTACTCCACAAATCCTGAAGGGTAAAGTAGTATTTATCGACGATAGTGTCTACAACTAATTCATTTGTAAATAATAAACTGTCTTTGCTTATTTCAAGTATATAATAAGTTGAATTGGCAATAGGTGTCCAGCTCAAGCTTGCCACATTAGTAATAATGGCAGCGGAAAATAAAGCGGGTGAAAACAGTTGATCTGCTGTATTATTAACTACTACTTCATCTTTGCATGATAGCAAAACCTGAGAAATCAATACTAGAATAGCTATTGAACTGGTTATATTAAATTTTAATCTTTTCATGACGTTTTTTTAATTTATTAATTGAAGAAGCTTAGTAAACTCAAGGTATTTGGTCATTGCTTAACACCCCATTGCTGGTATTAATAATATCTGTAGCCAAGGGGTAAAGATAATTATTTTTGACAGGATCATATCCATGAGCAATCTGCTGCTGAACAATTTGTGCGTATAAATTATCTTTCATCCAAACCGGATGCCAACCAACAATTGAATATCCAACCACTCTTGGGTCATTAGAATATAATGTAAAATCAGGATTTAGAATGACAAGTGTTTCTCCATCCGGAGCATATTTTACAAAGATATTATCTGGACAATTCGTTTCTTTATTGACTAATTTTTGGTAAAATGCTTTCATATCAGCTATTTTAGACCCAAGCATGTTCCATCTTACCAAATCCTGTTTACGAAGCATCTCACCTCCAAATTCCCAGCCACGTTCATTGACAATAGCATAGAAAAAGTCGGATTTACTCATGGAAACCGAGTCCACATAGTTGTTTACCTTCGATGTCCAGGTATCGACTGTGAAAGCTCGTTGTCTTACCAAGCTTAAAGCAGCTTTGGCATCTTCTGTAGGACCGTTGTTTATTTCATTTTCTGTTTCTGCAAACATCAACACAATATCGCTATAGCGCATGATGGGGAAATTAACCCCGGTATAGCTTACGCTCTTTAAATCTCCTCCCATATTTGGCGTAATCCAGTTTCTACGCCATTTAGTGGGTGACATCCCAGTTCCAGTTGCTGGAGACTGTTTACTTAAAAATGCAGCATTAGCATAATTGTATAATTCGGCAGATACATTTCGGCGGGTATCTAATCTGTCAAAAGTATAGAAATAAGTACAGGGAACTCTCATCTGTCCACCTGCAAAACCATATTTTGGATCGACTGGAGAAGTACAAAAGGGCATACCAAAACTATATGCAAGACGACCGCTGTTTAATCGACCAAAGGCAATTTCAAAAATATCTTCATTATAGGTCAAATCCTGTGTATAACTATGAAGGTTCTTAAAAATATTCGTAAAATCAGGATTTAATTTATGTTTACCACTTGCCATTATTTCTTTACATTCAGTATTGGCAATTTTGTAATAATCCTTCCAATATCTGCCCCGTTTGGTTACGAAGGTCTTATTGCGTAGCGAAAATCCAGCATAAGCCAAAGCCATGCGTGCTCTCAGTCCTTTTACATAGGCTTTATTTACTCGTTCAGCAGTATGAGTCTCGGTCATCCAGGGCACATAGTCTTCCACACTGGCCAAATCTTGTATAAGAAATTCATAGATTGAATCCCTATCAGTTTTGGGAATATTAAAGTTGTCACCGGCCTGAGTAGATTTGGTTTTAAAAGGAACATCTCCCCAAAGACTAATCAATTCATTATAGGCCATTGCCCGTAAAGTAACCGCCTCACCATATAATTTACGGGATTGATCAGCATACTCACCAGTCCAAATTGGGCTTTTTGGTAAATTATCAAGAACCATATTCGACCGTTCAATGATCTGATATAAACTGTTCCATATCTCTTTCAAATTCTGAGTACCACCATTTGCAGAATAATGTGCCAAACTGCAATAACTATTATCATCTGTTGTTGAATGCATAACTTCAATATCATTATCACATTTTGTAAACATCAATACATAGCCATACAAAGTCAAGGTAGCATAATTATTATATATACCATTGACCGTTTTAGTCGCAAAATCGAGATTCGTAAAAGCATTTTCCTCTATAAATGTAGAGTTTGAACTTGTTTGAAGATAGTCATTACACGAAACAATTGTGCTTATTATCAATACAAAAGAAATATATTTTATCACTTTTTTCATAACTGTTATTTTTAAAATTCTAGATTTAATCCTACATTAAACGAACGACTTCTTGGATAAGCGGAATAATCAACTCCGGGAGTTAAAGGGGTTGAACGCTGTGTATCCACTTCGGGATCATAACCAGTATAGTTAGTCCAGGTTATGATATTATACAAGGTACCATAAAAGCGTAATTGAGATAATTTTAATGCTTTAAGAACTTTCTTTGGAAGTGAATACCCCAGGGTCAAATTGTTGAAGCGCAGAAAGGAGCCATCTTCAACTGCCCATGAATGTAATGGGGCACTCATCATATCGGCCGACCAAATCGTAGCTTTTTTATTCATCTCTGCCAATAGAAGTGGATCTTTTACTATGTCACCTGTTTCCTTGTTGATATACATAAATCGATTATCTGAATTCATTATATCCAGAATATTTTTGTAATAGCGGGCACCAAGATAGCTTGTAAATTGAAGTTTATTAGCATTATAAATGCTGTTTCCATATACCCAGTTAAAAAACGCTGACAAATCAAATCCTTTATATTGAGCCGTTAGATTAAAACCACCGGTATGTTTTGGATTTGCATTCCCAATCACCACTTTATCTTTTGTATCAACAATTCCATCACCATTCTGGTCAATCAGTTTTAATGCCCCCGGCCAAAAGCGGGTAGCACCAATTAATGCACGATCATCTGGAACTCCCGGTTTTATTGTATATATGCCATTTGAGTACGTAAAGTCATTGAAGGAATACATTCCATCTGTCTCATAACCAAACATCTGACCAATAGAACCCCCTTCTTTAACCAAATAATCTCCGGCAGGTCCAGCCGAAGACCAATTGGAAGATTGTTCCCATTGTTTGGCGTCACCGAGTTTATCAATTTGGTTCCGGTTAAATGATATATTAAAAGAGGCAGATAACCGAAAATCCTTTTTCTCAATTAATACCCCATTCAAAACTATTTCGAGCCCTTTGTTGGAGGTTTGTCCTATATTTTGCCACTGTATTGCATATCCGGTACTCGATGGCACTGTTGCTTGTATTAAAAGATCCTTCGTTGTATTTTGATATACTTCCACAGAGCCCGATAAACGCTGTTTGAATAAGCTAAAATCCAGACCGATATTTCGGGTAATGGTTGTTTCCCATTTTAGTTTTGGATTGGAAAGAATCGAACTTGGAACAAGTAGTGGGGTAGGTGTTGTTTCGTTACCATCTGCATAGTAGGCATCGGTTTTGACATTATACACTTTTCGCCAGGCATTATCAGAGATTCTGTTATTGCCTGATTCTCCGTAGCTGGCGCGAAACTTAAGATCACTCAACCAGTTTTCTTTGGCTGTCTTTAGGAAATTCTCATCCGAGATACGCCAGGCCAAACCTACTGATGGGAAGTATCCCCATTGATTTCCCGGAGCAAATTTACTGGAACCATCAGCACGTAAAGTAGCCGTGGCAAGATATTTTCCTTTGAAATCATACATTACACGTCCAAAAAACGAAGACGTTTTTACATCCGGATTATCACCCGTGAGAATTGGATCGGGTGTACCGAGATTCATCATACTCAATGCACTCACAGCATCGATATACTTAGGGAAGTATTTTGCTGAACTTGTTTCATCGAAAGTTTTATAGGAATTCAATTCCTCTCCGATCATGGCATTTATATTACTTCCGGGCAAAAAATCTCTTTTGATAAAATTCAAGGTATTAGCCAGTCTGTAACTCTTAGCTGATGTTTTCTGTTTTGAAGCAATTGGCTGACTTCCATAATTCATAACATTCCAGGTGTTGAGTCCGTAAAACCTATTATTTTTTATTTCACCGTACTGGGTTCCATATTCAAAACGATAGCTTAACTCCTTAGATAATTGAATTATAGCAGCTGCATTAAAATTAAAGGTCAATGATTGAGACTTCCTATAATCATCATTTGTCTGTTTTACCGGATTCAAGACAAAAGCCGATGCAGCTTCATAATCAGTGCTTGTTAAACTGTAATCGACAAAATCCATTAATCCATTGATTGGTCGAAACTGTATAGCATCTGCCAATCTACCATTTGCGGAAGTCCCTGCTCCATCAATGTTTGCATCTGACATCCTTGTATTGAGATCCAGCGTTAACCATTCATTAATTTTATTGGTTGTTTTAGCCGAAAAATTGGTTCTGGAAGTGGCATTGCCCAACATAATTTCCTTGTCATCGTTCTGAGTTAAGCTAATGCTGTATTTTGATGCTTTAGATCCTCCGGTAACTGACAAATTATGATACATACTTGTACCAGTCCTTCCAAAAACATCATTTTGCCAGTTGGTACCGGTCATCTGTTTGTACAAGTTCATATCTTGTGCAGCACCAAAATATTTATCAAAGTACATATCCTGAGTAATTTCCCGTTGCCACAATACGTATTCAAAAGGATTCAAAACATCAAGGTTTTTGGTGATTTGCTTCATTCCGTAGTACATATTGTAACTTACTTTTGCTTTTCCCTCATAACCACCTTTTGTAGTAATGAGAATTACACCATTAGCACCTCGAGCCCCGTAAATAGCAGTAGAGGAAGCATCTTTCAACACATCAATCGTGGCAATGTCGGTAGGAGCAATGTCATTAATGGTAGTGACCGGAAAACCATCCACAATATAAAGCGGTGAGTTATCCTGAGTCAGCGAACCACCGCCACGAACCCGAATTTTCATTTCGGCATCGGGAGAACCTTCGGTCTTTGTTACCTGCACACCTGCCATTCGTCCAACAATTGCCTGAGCTGCTGAAGACACAGGTATATCCTTCAAAGTGCTTCCACTAACTGAGGATACAGAACCGATTAAATCCCGCTTTCGTGCCGTACCATATCCAATGGCGACGACTTCATCAAGTTCAATACTTCCATCTTCTAAAACTACATTTATATCTTTTTTGCCGGTGATATTTATATCCTTGGATTTCATTCCAATAAACGAAATCTGTAATGTTGCATTCTCGGGTATTTCCTCAAATGAATAAAAACCATTACTGTCAGTAGTAGTACCTTTTCTGGTCGATTTTACTACTACCGATACACCAGGGAGAGGATTACCTGACTCGTCAGTAACTTTTCCTATTATTTTTTTTGACTTCTGTGAGTTAATTTCAGTTGTTTCTAAAGTCAATTTTTGATCTTTGGTTACAACTATGTTTTTTCCTTGTATAATATAGCTAACTTTTTGTCCTGTCAACATCTGTTTTACAACTTCATCTATGGATTTGCTACTAGCTTTTACAGAAATTTTCCGTTGGGTATCTATATCATTCACTTCATAAACAAATGAATAACCCGTTTTATCTTTTAATATCTGAATGGCTTCCTTCACCGTTATATTACTCATATTCAGCGTAATGCTTTGCGAGAACACTGTTGCTGAAAGGCAATAGAAAGCAAGGGTCAATAAAATGACCTTCATCGTTTTCCTCATAAAATTGTTGTTTATTAGAGTTAAATTGAAAATTAAATATTCCGAAATACAAAAAAACTTGTGGACGTGTCTGATTTCAGGAATGTCTCATCATTTCATATTTTGAAATAGTTGAATAGTGAAATAACAGATGAATTTCGTGATTATTGCTTGAGATTCATCTTGATATTCCTTTTGATTTTCTACGTGGAGTCGAATTTCTTCATGGTGAATTGATAATATTTGTATAGAATTTTGGTTATAAATTAAATATTGTTTCAGGTTTCGTGTTACATGTTACCTGTATTGGCTCTTGGTTCCTATATGCAAATTATTTCAATCGAAGCGTAATTTCTTTACCATTCTGATCAAAACGCAATTTATTAGTCGCAGCAAAAACATTTAGTACATCCTCAATACTCTGGTCTGTTCGGCTAAAATTACCATAGAAACGATAGTTAAGTAATGAATCATCGGCTATGGTGATGTGAACATTGTAAAGTCTTTCTATTTCACGAACTATATTGGCTAACTTTTCTTCATCGAACGATATAAGTCCTTTAGTCCAATCTGAAGAATACATGGCCTTTACGTTATTTATTACAATATTTTTATGTGTTTTGTCAAGAACAGCCTGTTGATTGGGAGTTAATGTATAACCATCACCAGTACTGCCAATTTCGTTTAATTTTACTTTACCTTCTAAAAGGGTAACGCTTGCTTCATCCTCATCATTATAATTCCTAAAATTAAATTTTGTTCCCAATACCCGAACGGTCATTTCCTTTGTTTTTACATCAAAAGGCAATGATTTGTTTTTGGTTACCTCGAAGTATCCTTCGCCGACTAGTTCAATTTTACGATTGTCAACTCCAAATTCTTGACTGTAGCTCAGCGTTGAGCCGGCATTCAACCAAACCAAAGTCCCATCGGGCAAATACATCTTTGTTTTTGATCCTAATGGTGCTTCTACTTTTACATTTGCCAATTGTTTGAAATTATGCCCATTCCCAAGCCAGTATCCAACTCCGGTAAAAACCACAAGTATTGCCACTGCTGCTGCCACCCTTAAAAAACTCAACTCAAAGAAAAATTTAGTTTTGATTGCAGGTATTCCGGTGTTTCCTTTTTCATTCAAACTAATAGTAGATGCCAGGAAGCGTTGAAATGCTTTTTCAGAATTGAAACGAATAGCATGAGAAGCACTAATAGCAGAAAACCAGACTTCCTGCGCTTGCAAAAAATAAGTTTTATTTTCATCTGATGATTTTAGCCATTGCTGCAATTCTGTCAGTTCTTCTTTATTAAGTTCCTGAGCAAAATAGCCGGCAATCAATTCATCAATTCCTTCTATGTCCTTTATTGTATTCATCATAAGTGCTTGTATTAGTAAGGCAGAAATTTTGTCTTAGTGGGTAGTGTAAAAGATGATTATTTTCAACAAAATGTAAAATAATTTGGAGGATTGAATTAAAACAAGTTTAATATTCATATATTCAGCCTATTAGCAAATAACTATTTAACTGGTTTATTTAAACAAATAGAGCCATAAAGCCCACAACGAAATATATTGACTGAGATCGGTGCGAAGTTTTGCTAAAGCATTTTTAATATGATATTTTACGGTATTTACCGAAATATTCAACTCATGTGCAATATCATCGTATTTCATTTGTTCGAAACGACTTAATTCAAATACTTTACGACATTCTTCCGAAAGATCATTGATTGATTGCTCAATTTTATTTTCCAATTCTTTTTCAAGTAAAGTAGCAAGAGGCTGGCTATCAGAAATTAGAAAACTACCATTCGCATCCAACAATTCTTCTTGCTCCGGAAATCGGGTTTCTTTAACTACATATTGTAATTGCTGATAATTAAGGCATTTGTTGCGGACTGATTTTACAAGGTAGGCTCGCAGGGAGGATTGAATTTCAATGGTTTCACGTTTTTCCCAAAGATACAGTATTATATCACCGACAATGGTCTCGGCAAGAAAATCATCTTTTAAAAATTCGGAAGCAATACTACACAACAAACCATAATGCGTGTCGAATACATAACGAAAGGCATTTTCGTCACCCAGCTTTAATTTTTGAAGTAGAAGTTGTTCCTGCATCTTGTGTTCTGTACAAATGATTAGTTTGTAGGCAATTTCTAATGAAAACACAATTTAATGTACGATCATTCAATTGCAATTTGAGACACAAATGTAGTCTATTTTTTGATTTAGTTGTATTTACTGATCAGAATAAATTATTTTAAGGAGTTAAAATATCGTGTGTTTGACATAATAAATTTAATAATTTCAATAAATACTTAATCTGTTTTATTGATGAGCAATATATTGATTGAACTGTTTTAGGATGGCAATTGCCCATAAAGCACCTAATTTTTCAGCACCTAGGACATTCGGATGAAGGTAGAAAGTACCTGAGTTGCCGTTTTCAGCTCTGAGGTATTGTTTGTAATTGTTTTTGAAGAAATTATAGGCTTTTCGATCACCAACGAAAACCTGACTTGGTCTCATTTTGCTAATAGCTATGATTTGTGGGACGTACCTTTGTAACCGAGCCAAACCTTCCGCCATATAAAGCGAACTGTTATGTGTGTTGGGGCTATACCATGTTGGACAATGCAATACAATGAGACAATTTGGATATCTGCTTATAAGACTGTCAAAAATTACAAGCAAATTTTTCTTATAATCTTCGGGAGATACCGGTGAACCATTTGGTCCTTTGATAGCACTATCATTCGTACCCAATTTAATTGAAAAAACCAAGGTTAACTCTTTCTGGTAAAATGAGTCGGCAGCTGCTGCTACTTTGGGAAATAGTTTGTGCGTAGATGGTAAAAAATCAACCGTAGTACTTCCACTAACTCCACAATTAGCAAATTGCACCTCACAATTATGCTCGTTCAGATAATTGACAGTAGTTGCCGGAGGAGCTTGTGATGAGGGATCTTTGAAATTTGAGCCCTCAGTAATACTATTACCTATAAAGACGATATTGAACTTTTTTACATGATTTTCAGCTGGTAAGTTTAGCACTACTGAAAGCAATACTAATAAACCAAAAGTGATTCTTTTCATTGATTTTTCCCCAAATTTAGACTATTACTTCACAAACTTACTTGCTTTTCCATTTATACAGATAATATACATTCCGTTTGACAACTTGCGTGTGTACATTCCACTTGTTCTTGTTTTTTCAATAAGCATTCCATTGATACTGTAAAGTTCAATGTTTGACTCGCCTTGTAACAGTAATGCGATACCTACTGAATTAATAATGATGGTTGGGTTTGTTGTTTCAACAGGAGTCAATTGAGTGTAAAAGCCAGACTCGAATGCGCCCATTCTTGGGGTACCACCTCTCGAAGTATTTGGCAAATAGTCAGTTGTAATTCCCGCAATAGCTAATCCTGGTAAGGATATCGTTGCATTTGTTTGGTAATCAGTGGCTGAAGCTCCCCCCGGATTCAGAAATAATGGGTTTACAGCTAAACTGTTTCCATCATTCCCAGTCTGACCTGTTACAATGGGTAAAGCCGTTTTATCAGTACCGCCATAATTGCCTAACTTCCCATTAGTACCGGATACATAATAATCGTTGTAATTACAATCGAATATAGCACCTGTGGCAGCTGCAGCAGCATAAAATGCATAATGTGTAACAGATCCACCAGTACGAGCATTTACAATAAGGTTGTTTTTGATATTTTTGTTATAAGTTGTCGAATTGTTAGTTCGCAAAGCATACGAAATGGCACCTGCACCTGAAGGATGAGTTCCGCCAATATAAATGCTATTAAAATAAATATTGGTAGTTGAGGCTGCTTGAGCATTAACCTCCGATATACCAATAAAATCAGTTGCTGTATTATCTCCTAAACTAACAATATTATTAAACAGGGTAGAAGTGCTTGGAACAGCAATACTGTTATTTTCAATTGATATTCCCTTTACCACTCCTGAACCGATACTTGCCGGAAGGGTTAATTTACTGATAAAATTAGCATTAACAGTAGTAGTGCCATTTTCAACTTTAATTCCATAAACTCCGGCAGTACCACTGGCATTGGATGCTGAATTTGAGACAATATTAGCAACGATATTTCCAGTTACAGTATTTGTTCCCGGATTGGCAATACGAATACCAAAAACACAATTATCAACCACATTTGAGCTTAAATTTATACTATTTGGAGCATTAAAGCTACCAATAGTGTTTCCGGTGATGGTATTTATTCCTGAAGTTACACCTGAAGTAAGCACATTGCTAAAAATACCATACAAAGTGGTTTTATTAACTGTTGTAATAGAGCCAATGCTATTGTTACTGCAATCGATGGTGCCACCACCCGAATTGGTTATATTAAATCCGTAAAAACTACCACCTGAGGCTGGCTTATAGGTGATTGAACCTACCGAAGCATCACCAACGATATTTCCGGTAGCTGATATGCCAACTCCAACAAAACTAGCAACCGTAAAAAGACCTGTACCCGAATTGCTCCATGAAATATTTTTTACTATATTATTTTGTAAATACAGGAGATTTACATTTGAAGGTCCCGGATTGCTGGAATTAGTGATATTAAAAGCGGTGAAAACATTATCAAATGCAGCTGTCTTTGTCAATGCTGAAGCACCACATTGAGCAGAACTACCCCCAATATAGTTCCCCGAAATAGTATGCCCGGTTGACGCTGCAATTTCTATTATTGTCTTATTAGTGCCTGATGTTGTTGGAACAAGGTTAGTCGTTTCGTAGAAGCTATTCCCCGAAATGGTCCAGTTGGTATTAAAGGTCTGAATCCGTATGGCACGGGAATATAGTGTTCCCGACATACAATCGGCAAATTCATTGTAGCTAATGATGTTATTGTCGTTAGGAATTGTTGCACCACTCGAAATAAGGGAGATTTGAGGTCTGTTGCTGTTGTTGGCATTGCTAATCAGATTATGGTCAATGGTATTGTTGCTATTTCCATTGCTGGCAAAGTTTATCGTTGCCATATAATCAACATTGGATGAACCCTTTAAAGTACAATATTTTATCATATTGTTCGATGCACCGGCATCAAATTTTATGGTGTTGGCACTGCTCATAGTGTTACCCGTATTGCTAATGGTCAAATCACGCGTGGAACCGTTTAAACTTCCATCAGCATTATGTAGCCGACCATCAATAGTCACATTATTTGCTCCATAAAACGTAATAAGAGGACTATTCAAATCACCACCAATTGTTTTTCCCGTTACAGTAGGAAAAATATTAATGGTAGTATAATTATTGTACAAGGCTGTCACAAGGGCAGATGCGCCGCTGCCACTCCATCCGTTTGGAATATTAATGCTTGGAATAGAAGTATATCCACTACCCGGACGAGCCTGAGCAATCGTAAGTGCCACACCGACAGGAGTTGATCCCGGAGCAGTAGCAGGGGAAACTATTTTTACGGATAAACCGGCACCTGAACCCGGGCTTCCACCATTGAAAGTAGCTATCGGACCATATCCCGCACCGCCATTGGTCATTGTAAATACGAGATTTGCATTGGTTTGAGATGCTGGTACTGTAGCTGTTGCAATAGTTCCAGTAGCACCTGTAGGAGCATCAATAGTTACAGTAAAAGTTCCGGTATAACTGCCACCAGTCATAACAATGCCGGAAACAAAACCATTGGTGACGGTTGTAACCAGGGTTCCCGGAGTATTTACCGTCCCACCACTCAAAGTAACTTTCGGAGCCACAAAACCACTCCCACCTACAATTGATGCAACTGTTTTTACGCCCAAGCTTCCGGCGTTTAGCTGAGCTGTTGCAGTTTCGGTAGTATTATCGATAATCTGCAAATTGACAACACTCTTATATATATCAGCAGCATTTGTATTAATATCATCGAAAGCAAGTTTCAATGTTGCAAAATCGGCACCAACGGCACCGACTGTTTTGGTTACCGGATTTTGGTATTTCATCAAAATTGCCGAACAATAAGGTTGAAGAGTGATAGAACCATCGTATATTTTGCTATCCACAGAAATATATTTTGCACCCAATGAAATAGTTATTGGAGCTTTTGTCGTGTTAGTTTCAAACCGGATATCGTTGATATTAACAACCGGTATTGGTGACTTCTTAGAATGGGCATCCTGAGCTGTTATCGTTTGCCATTCGGTTAAAGCCCGTTGAGCCCAAGGCAACGAGGGTTGGGTTATAGTAAATGATTTTACATCATCCATTGGCCTTGCAAAATAACTGCTGTCGGCAACACCCAATAGATTAATATCATTTACGTTGCTGGAAAAATTACAAGTGATTTGTGAAGCAGTTTTTGCAAAGAAAATATTGCGTCTTAAGGACTCATTCCAATTCACGGCAGTAGTGCTTGAATTTAAAATGCCTAAACCAGTTCCACAATTGTATGTCGTATTGTCAGTTACTATATTATCGTGGGCTTTATGTAATTTTATACCGGTATTTCCATTATTTCCAACAGAGTTATTTGTAACAATAAGATGTGATGCATACTCATCAAGATAAATACCCTCTGCCAGGGAGGTTTGCCGTACTGCTCCGGCACCATTGCCAATGGAATTAGTAATGATATTATGGTCAATAGTCCGAATTCCGGTCCAATCGCCTGCCGTATAAATTGCACCACCATCATTCAGCACCAAACAAACAGAATCAATATAATTATACGAAATATTTATTTTAGTACCCAGGGTGCCGGGTCGAACGAAAATCCCATTGTATCCTGTTTTTTTTATCGTATTATACTTGATAATCCCATCGTTACACGAAAAATACATGCCACCATTACCCTGTATATTGCGTGATTGTCCCGGAATCATAGCTATATTTGACAGAGCATTATTAGTAATGGTGAATATAGAAGCATAATAACTGTATATTCCATAAGCATTACACTGATTTATAGTATTAGCATCAAAAATACAGCCCGCTCCTTGTCCTAGTTCTATTCCATTATTTCCACAAAATGAAATATCGCAATACTGAACGTTACAATAATCATTGATGTCTGAAGAATTAGATTGTTTAAAATATACTGCATTGTTTATTGAACCGCTCAAATTTAGATTGTCCAACGTAATATAGTCGTAACCACCAATGCTGTATATCAAATCGTTTAACGTGGCTACCTGCACGACCTTTGTTGTGGGGTCAACCGCTCCAAAATACATATAGAATTTCCCTGTAAGGGTATTGTGATACCATTCGCCATAGGTTGTCAGGGTTTTCAAATCATTCAGTATAAAATAACCAAAACCGGCACTGGAAGGTGTCTGTGTTGATCCGCTATTGCTACAATTATAGCTTAATGTAGTTCCGGTATGGTCAGTAATGGTGCCTCTATCCAGCGTCCAGTCATTTTTACGAATTGCAATGTCTGCCCCAGTCCAACTGGGTGAAGCAGCCAATCCTGTGTCGGAGATTGAAGTATTGGTACTATATGATTCGTATGTCAGAAAACCGGTATCGGGATAACGTCCCATTGCAACCTGTTTTCCATCAAGGGTTACCATGTTGGTGAGTGCATCTGAAGTTATTACCTTGGAATAAATACCACCGCCTTCATTGGTCCAGCCGGTTATAGTTGTAAATCCGGTGATAATCGGTTTAGCACCTGTTCCGTAAGCACTTAATGTAATAGGATTTCCACTTGTACCAGACTTATTGATAGTTACAGAACCGTAGAACGAATCACCACGGTTGAAAAAGATAGTACTTCCAGCTGGTATTGATGAAAAAACTGAATTTAGTTTAGAAATGCTTTGCCATGCTGTAGATGTGGTTAAACCATTAGCAGCATCATTACCTGAGGCGGAAATATAATAATTGGTGGCAGTTGCTTTGATAGAATATAAACTCAATAGGAATAAAACAAAAATTGAGAAAGCAAAGGAATGAGTAATAGTAACAGATTTTCTTTTTGAATTCATTTTTATTAGATTTTCTGAAAAATATTTATGGCATAGATGATTTTCGAAATTTTTAGAATTACAAACGCTGACAGTCCTTTTCTATACCTGTCAGCGTTTTATTAATCAGTTAGTTAAGTTGGAGCTTTTGCAAAATTAGTAAAACACTTCTAACTTACAACTTTAGAAATTTCTTAACCTCAAAATTATCTCCCAATTCTAGCTTGACAAAGTAAATACCCTGAGGGAAATTAGAAGCATTGACCACTGTTTTTGCGTTTATTTTGCCTGAGAAGACAAGCTGACCCATTGAATTCAACACTTCAAAAGCATGGTTTTCATTGTTTCCTTCTAATTCAATTGTGAATTGATTCACTATAGGATTTGGATAAATTTTAATTAGTTTGTTGACAGAAAATTGACTTCCAACCGCTGTATCAATATATCTCATTAAAACTACAGAAGTAAAGGGCAGTAAAGTAATAGAGCTATCGTATATTTTGCTATCCACGCTTATATACTTTCCATCAAGGGCGATTGATTTTGAATCTAAGCTTGGGTTGTATTCAAATCGAATATCATTATAACTTGTAATCTTGACAGGTGACTTTTTGGAATGTGCATCCTGACCGGTTATTGTTTGCCATGAAGCGAGCGTATTTGTTGACCAGGAGCCACTTATTGTTACTGCTATTGATTTATTGTCATCGGCTGGTCTTGCATAATAATTACTGTCAGCCACACCCAGTAAACTAATATCATTTACGTTACTGGCAAAATTACAGGTATATTGAGAAGTCGTTTTTGCAAGAAATATATTGCGTCTAATGGATTGATTCCAATTGATAGGAGCGCCACTTGAATTTAAAATACCTAAACCCACTGCACAATTAAAGCTAGTATTATCGGTAATTAGGTCATCGTGCGCTTTATGTAATTTAATTCCGGTATTACCACTATTGGCTACAGAATTATTTGTTACCACCACATTGGAGCTGGATTCATCTAAGTATATACCTTCCGACAATGAGGTTTGCCGTATTGCTCCGGCACCATTGCCAATCACATTGGTGATGATGTTATGGTCTATTAACCGAGTACTTGAATTTGGATTACACATATAAATACCTCCTCCATCATTCAAAACCAGACACACTGAATCGATATAATTATAGCTCACGGTGGCTGCTCCTGTATATTTTATGCAAATACCATTATATCCTGTTCTTTTGATAGTATTATAACTGATAACGCAGCCATTACCCGGCGAGTAAATACCGTTATTTCCATAGGTGTAATAGGATTGTCCCGGAATTACAGCTATATCCGTAATGGTATTGTTTGTAATTGTAGCAAAAGATCCGTAGTTATCATAGACACCATGCGAATTACAGTCCCGAATGGTATTGTTATTAGCAATACGATTTGTCCCACTTCCAAGATATATTCCATAATTTCCAATAAACGAAATATCGCAGTTCTGAATAGTACAGAAATCATTTCCACTTGTTAAATTCACACCATTATTTATGGCACCCGTTAAATTCAGATTATCCACTGTAATATAATCGTAACTACCTGTATTGGTAATCAAATCGCTTATGTTAGCCACCTGCACAAACTTAGTAGTTGGGTCAACTGTACCAAAATACATATAGAATTTTTTGGTTGCGGGTTTGTGATACCATTCTCCGTAAGTAGTTAGCGTTCTCAAATCGTTCATAATAAAATATCCAAAACCGGCAGAAGGTGCTTGAGGAGAACCAAGATTCGTGTAAGTCAACACGTTTCCAACGTGATTCGAAATGGATGCTCTATCCAAGGTCCAGTCATTTTTACGGAAAGCTATTCCTGCTCCTTTCCAATTGGTTGTTTCACCTAATTGATTATCGGTAATCGTATTCGTTCCATTTGTAGCCTCATATGTTAAAAATGTTTTATCCGGATAACGTCCCATACCTACATGTTTTCCATCAATGGTTACCATGTTGGCAAGAATGGAAGAAGTAACTATTGATGACACTGAATAAATACCGCTTAACCCGGGTTCTGCTGTCCAACTTGCAGCTGGTATCGTCACAAATCCGGTAATAATCGGTTTTGCACCGGTTCCATAAGCACTCAAAGTGATAGGACTTCCACTTGTGCCCGATTTACTGATGATGATAGATCCGTAGAAGGAATCACCTCTGTTAAAATAAATATTGCTACCGGCAGGAATGCTTGAGAAAACCGAATTTACTTTATCAATACTCAGCCAGGGAGAGATCGGAGTTAAGCCGTCAGCATTATCGTCACCGGTTGCCGAAACGTAATAATCAGTAGCATTTACTTTTATCGAAGTAACTAGAAACAGAAAAAATAGAAAGGATAGTAAGAAACGATTAAAAATGAGAAAGGTTCTTTTTGTGTTCATTATTGAGGATTATGATTGATTTCAAATAGATTAAGAAAGGAAACATAAATAAATATTTTTGTTTTATTAATTCGATGTGTCTCGCTCAGATCAGAACTTCTAATTCGCTTTTGTGGTTGCAGTAACAGTTCCTCTTAAGATATTATTTTTCATTATCTTAAAGGTATAATTCGTATTTGCCAATAGCGTAGTATCTATTTTGTTTTTTGCAGTTAAGTCAGTAGGTGTCAGTTTTATGGTATCGCTCACACTTCCAGTGGTTTTAATGATGGAAGTTACATGTCTGTCGGCTTGCCAGGCTAATTTGATACTCTTTGAGGTTATGTCTATAGCGTTTACCACATTAGCCGTCTGATTTGAAAATATATTCTCTAACAAAAATAAGCTTGAAGTTCTGAAATCAGCATAGGTAGCGCTTCCGTTTTTGCTCACCGCTTTTATTCTTGCATATAACATGGTATTGCTGTTCAGTCCGGTTACAGAAACTGTGGTTGTATCTTTACTCATCACCAAGGTTTCAATACTATTTACAAAATTATCGTAACTGATCTGGACAATATAGTTAGAATTGGGTAGAGTTGACCAAACAAATTTCATTGAAATTCCATCAATGGCACTGGTTGGAGTATACATAATTAACTGCGGTGCCTCTAATTTTATCTCTTCTTTTTCTTTGCAGGATTGAGAAGTAAAAACAATAAGCATCAATAAAAATGACATGCTAAAGTATTGAATGTTATTTTTCATTTGTGTTGATTTAGCCCCCTAACCACTGCCCCCTACCCCCTAAAGGGGGAATAAGAACGGGGATTGATAGAAGTTTGTTATTTGAAAATCAGTTACTTGCGGTTACTTTATTTTAATTTTGATTATTGATGTTTCACTTGTGTTTGTTTTTAAAACATCAAGAGAAATAGGAAAAGAGTAAAGAAATAGGAGAGAATAAACACAACCGATTTAGTACAAATAAAATCGGTTGTGTTTAGAGAATAAATGATAAGTTTAATTATTTGATAAATTTACTAGCCTTGCCGTTAATGCTTATTATATACATTCCGCTCGACAAAGTGCGTGTGTACATACCATTGACTCTTGTTTTTTCGATAAGTAAACCATTGATAGTATAAAGTTCAATGTTTGACTCTCCCGTTAAAGGAATAGCTATGCCCACTGTATTGCTAATGATACGAGGGCTTGTAGCTGTTTCAACAGCATTCAACTGAGTGTAAAAACCAGCTTCATAAGCTCCCATTCTTGGAGTTCCACCTCTTGTGATAGTACTAAAGTCAGTTGTAATACCCGCAATAGCCGTACCCGGTAAAGACACTGTTGCATTTGATTTATAATCAGATGCCAAAGCTCCGCCAGCATTTGCAAATAATGGGTCTACATTTTTACTGTTTACATCATTTCCAGTTTTACCTGTTACGATTGGTAAAGCAAGTATTTCAGTAGCGGCATAATTCCCTAAATGGGTGGCAGTACCAGATGTAAAGTAATCATTAAAATCGCAGGTAAAACCAGCACCGGTAGTAACTCTACCAGTAGTTGCAAAAAGGGCGTAATTAGCTACCCAAGTGCCTGTACCTGCTGTTGAACGTGTATTGACCATAATATTATTTTGAATATTCTTAACATAAGTTCCGGTATTGGCACTGTTAATACAGAAAGATTGAGAATAACCAGTTTCAGTACCACCTATATATATCGTATTGAAAAATATATTGGTAGTGGCAGTACTAAGTGTGTTGGCTTCACATATTCCATAATACTGGAGTAATTTATTTTCGTACATGGTTATTATATTGTTGTAGTAGTTAGAAGCTACAGAAGCTGCACTACCTGTAATATTAATACCATAAATTTTCACATAATTACTAACAGCACCACTATTAGGGGCAGTTAATTTAGAAATATAGTTAGCAGAAACCGTATTTGTACCAGCTTGTACCAATATACCATAAAGCACACCAGAACCAGTACCACTTCCGTTACTAATATTGCACATAGTGTTCCCTGTTACATTATTTATACCGGTAGAATTGACTCTAATATTACCATAAGTTAAACCACTAGCATTAATAGCATCCGTATATATACTATTGGCTGTGGTAGTGCTACCCATGTTATTATTGGTAATGTTTGTGGTTCCAGTTCCATTAGTGTAAAATGAAAATAAATTAGGAGAACCGTCTTTGGCAGTGATTGAACCAATTGTATTGTTATCGGCAGTCAGAGTTCCTCCTGTAGAGGCGGTTAAAGCTATTGTTTGGAACCAATTACCTGCAACTGGAGTTGTAACTGTGATAGACCCCGTACCTGTACTTGCTCCAATTGTATTCCCACTTATGTTTCCGGCACCCGTAAAACTAATACAAGCACAATCGGCTCTGGCATAACCAGGATCACTCCAGTTGATGTTTTTAATGGTATTATTATTAACTGTGGTAATAGGACTAATACCAACACTAATAAAGATAGCTGTAAAAGCATTATCATTATCAGCCGTTTTTGTTAAGGTACCGCTACAATTTGCAGCCGATCCTCCAATAAAGTTGCCCGAAATAGTATGTCCGGTGCAAGGAGTTCCAGCAGCAGCAATAATGGTACAAGCATAACTATCAATTGGAGCAAATATTGTAGTTTCATAAAAACTATTTCCCGAAACAGTCCAGTTAGTACTAAAATTATAAATACGTAAGATTGTGGAATAGGTCGTTGGTGACATACAGTCCGCAAATTCATTGTTGCTAATCGTATTATTGTCGTTGTTTTGGGATGTGACGCCAAACGAGAAAATAGACATTTGGGGTCTGTTGCCGCCGGCATTGGTTATTTTGTTATAACTGACGGTATTGTTGCTATTTCCAACTGTTGTAGCACCTGCACCAAAGAAGATAGTCGCCATGCCATTCGTAGTGGATGAACCACTAATAGTACAATACTTAACTGTATTGTTAGAAGATCCGCCATTGAATCGAATTGTATTGGCATTTGCACTTACAAAACTATTCGTAATCGTCAAATCT
>CAIUTB010000080.1 GCA_903901975.1 uncultured Bacteroidales bacterium | reverse complement strand
GAGTAAACCGAATAATTCATTTCAGACCTGATTCGTCTTAAACGGGTCGTTGTTGAAATGTTCAGGAGCATTTAGTTTCGCTTCACCCGGTGCCGGTGGTGGTGTGGATTCCAATTGGAGAGCTATTTCGTTATCCAATTCCACGCAAACTATTTCAGGTATGTTATACATCCGTTTTTCAATGTTTTTTTCTGTATTTTTCATATTACTTCTTATTAACGGATAATTACTTTTTGAATTTCACTCTGACCATTTACTGATAGTTCAACAAAAAATACTCCTGCACCGAAAGATTTATGAATAGTTGTTTTGGTTGAATTAAGAATGCTTTCATATTGTTTTTGACCCAGTACGTTATAAATAGCAACGTTTGCTTTTTCTGGTGATTGAACAACAATTTGATTCGTAGTATTTACAAATGCTTGTGCATTTAGCTTTATTTTATTAAAACCTGTTATTGACCCCGATGTCCGGAATATAATACTAAAGCGATTAGCATCATTAACTGCATCAGAGCTAAATTCATAAGCCTGACCACTTGTCAGATTAAATTCAGTGTTTTTTTGTTTGTCTTTCAGTATTATTTGCATTTCCGAACCAAAGTTGCTGAATTCGGAAGCCGAAATAGTAAAGTCATTGCCTTTTTCCGTGACAAAACCCAATGGAATTTCGGTGCCAACGGTGATTTCGTTTAAGGCATTAATGACCAACTTTTCATTACCAGCCTGTGTGTAAATTTCTGGTTGGTCTGAACCGGCGAGATTAAAGTATTTTGGTGCATCATAGGTGTCGAAAGCATTGCTGGCATCCCTACTGGCATAAATTACTGCTTCGTCGGCAGTTGCTCCATTTGTAACATTCAAACGAAGCAGTTGTATTTCGTTTACCGAGATTTTTGGTGCTTTAAGTGCATTTATTCCACCCGTATTGTGCGAACGCATAGCATTTTTAAAGGTAATTGTACCCCCGGTACTTCTCACCCAGAATGCTTGCATAGGCGGTACCAGATTGTTTACTGTTGCAGGGCTAGCTATACCCGATGCATTAATCGTTGCAAAAATATAGATGGAACCTTCATAAGCCCATGTAACTGTTCCGTCGGTTATGCCTGTTGTTCCAAGTCCGCCGGTTGGCCCACCCGAAACGTCTGAAGTACCTGCCGAAGTAACTCTGTAGAAACGTGTGCCATTATAAACAATGTTGTCCAGGCTATAAGCTGTATTTGGTGCCCATGCACTATTGCCATTGTAACTAATAGTACGATACCACATAGTTCCGGTTGGCATATTAGCAGCTGCATTGTCTGCAGCCACTACTGACCAGCTGAGGTACGATGGATATGGATTCCCCACAAGGTTAAAGCCATTTCCAAAACCGGAAGTATAGGTAAGCGTAACCGGAACATCACCTGAGTTAGTAGTTCCATTAAATGAAACCGTTCCTGTAGAGCCCTGTGAAGCCGAAGCTACTTGTATATATCCTTTACCGCGTGTCAAGGTGCCGGTTACGGCGGGAAACAAACCTGTTAGTTCGTTGTATTCCGCAACCGAAGCTCCTCTGTTTAACACCGTGTAATCAGCTGTATTATTCAATGGTGCACTCATATACCAGTTGCGACCGGCAGTTACATATTGTTGTACAGTGGCAACAACTGTTGGCGCGCTATAATTATCCATCAATGTTGAAGTTCCACTTGAATTACTTTGAAGGGTAATGCCGTTAGTGGCTGTTAGTGTTCCTGAAGAAATAGTCAATTTTGCTTCTGGAGCTACGATTAGTGATTTTACAGTTTTAGTGGCATTGATTACGAATTCACTTGAACTTACAGTTAAGTCGGTGTTGGCTAATTGAACATCGGAAATCCCTATAGTACTTAAATTACCCCCCGACAAGTTTATTTGAGAGGGAATGAGTTGAATTCCTAAGACCCGTGGCCAATTTGTTGTTTGTATTAATTTTATCGAATTACTTCCTGCAATAAGTGTAACAGGGATATCAAAGGTTGTAGGTGTAGCAGATAAGGCCATATTACTGGTCAAAACATTTGTTCCTGAATTTACTGACACATTAAGAGCATTGGTAGCGAATCCACTAAAGTAAGTTAATCGGGCCATATAATTTCCGGCATTCGTTACCGAGATATTGGTGAAATTGATATTACTTCCTCCATTAAAATCCAGATAATCTGAACCGGCTACTTCTTTTGTATTTGAACCCACATAATCGGTACATTTTGCATAATAAAAATGAGTTAACCAGAAATCATTTGCTCCGGATGTGCCACCAACGTAACAAACAACAGGTGACCATTCAAATCCTGCAAGAGTTCCTGTTCCAAGTGGAGCTGTAACGCTCACACTTCCAGAAGTTCCTGTACCAACGGTAGCGGTTATCTGAGTATCGCTGTTTACTGTAAATGAAGTGGCGGCAGTACCACCAAAACTTACAGAAGTAGTTCCTGTGAAATTTACCCCAGTTAAAGTAACAGTACCAGTATTTTTTTGTAGTGTAGGTGTAAATGAAGTTATGGCCGGAGGACCTATTAACTGTATACCTAAAACACGAGGCCAGTTGCCTGATTGAGTTAAATTTATAGTATTTGTACCGGCTATAAGTGTAACTGGAATATCAAAGGTTGTAGGTGTAGCAGATAAGGCCATATTACTGGTCAAGACATTTGTTCCTCCGTTTATCGAGACATTAAGCGCATTTGTTGCGAATCCACTATAGTAGGTTAATCTGGCCATATAATTACCGGCATTCGTTACCGAAATATTGGTGAAATTGATATTACTTCCTCCATTAAAATCCAGATAATCCGAACCTGCTACCTCTTTCGTATTCGAACCAACATAATCGGTACATTTTGCATAATAAAAATGAGTCAACCAAAAATCATTTGCTCCGGATGTGCCACCATCGTAACAAACAACTGGCGACCACTCAAATCCCGAAAGACTTCCCGTTCCAAGTGGAGCTGTAACACTCACGTTTCCAGTGGCACCAGAGCCAACGGTGGCAGTTATTTGTGTATCACTATTTACAGTAAATGAAGTTGCTGCTGTTCCACCAAAGCTTATTGCAGTTGCACCAGTAAAATTCAAACCCGAGATAGTTACTACTCCTCCATTTTTCTGGAGTGTGGGTGTAAATGAGGTAATGGTTGGTGAGGCAATGATTGGCGTGAACTCTTCCATCATCATACAATTAATGTAGGCATAATTGTTTGCTGAAGCTGTTGTACTATAAGCACTTATTATGATCTCTCCGCTTGCATTTGGTGTAAAATAACCACTCGTGTAAACCGAACTGTTATTCCCATAATAGGTACCGGAGACGGTGTATCCGGTTTGCGATGAAAGCTTATAGTCATAATTAAATTGGGTGGTTGGAGTTGAACTTGTAGGAAAATACGCCGTTCCTCCAAGTCCGGAGGCAGAGGAAGTATTCAAAGTACCGGACACTGCACTACCTGCTCCCTGAATTACATAACAGGAAGTTCTTGCATAATTCCCATTTCTACACCCAAAAATTTTAAACCGATACGTTTTTGAGGTATTAAGCCCTGTAATTTTAAAGGAAGGTGCAGCCGCCTGAGTGGTAGCTAGTGTGAAGATATAATCTTCTGTTGCTGTACCTACTGCAAAAAAGTTATTTACTCCAAATTGAGAATCGTAAGGACTTTTTAAACCACCGTTTACTTTCCCATTGGTATTAAATGTAGCGGTTGAATTAAAATTCAATCCAAAAGTGGTTGACTGATTTGTTGTATTTATCAGATTAGGATAGTTTGTTCCGCTTGGTATAATTACATTATTACCTGCATTAACGCCACTTATGTTGTTCCAGTAATTTCCATGCTGCAAATCAGGATTGACGGTTACATCGCCATCGGCGGTATTGGATGCAAGTGGTCCAAAATCGAACAGGAAACTTTGGTTTAATGTCTGAGCCATCAAGCCCGAATTACAAATTAAAAGAAGTACTAATAATACTTTGATTGCTTTCATGTGATTCTTCATTTTGAATGTATTAATCTATAAAATAATAAATTTAACAGTTATTTTTAGTGTTCAGCACACAAATATATCTCCATTACCAGAAATCATTCATGACATTCCGTTCAAATAATGCTATTTTTGCGTCAACCATCAAATTATTGAATTTAAGTTGTGGTTTAAACTTATTGTTGAATTATTTGCTGAGTGTTGTTTAAGCTTAATGCTGCTGAATTCAAGTTATTATTTTCTTATTTTCGAAGTATTTGGATAGGTTCTGTTGCTAGAGAAAACCTTAATCATTTTCTGCCGTTGAGATTCAGGCATTTTCTGAATCACATTTATATCCTTCGAACCAAAAATATCCTCTAAGAATACAAGTGGTTCTAATTGATTGTACGTTGACCAAGGCAAATAAAAACCCACTCCATGACCTCTTGGAGAGGAAATAGTCATTGCTTCTCCTACAAAACCACTTGCAAATCCTTTTATTGGATCATTCTTTATGTCCCAATTTACAAATTGCCGGGTGTTGTATAACAATAGTTTTGAAAAGTGAAGTAATTGCTCATCACCGGTATAAAGATATGCTCTGTAAAAATTCAACGCATCAATAGCAGCATAAGTATCAACTCCGGAATGCCCTGTGGCAATAAGACTTTGCCCTGTTACTGAACGATTCACCGGAAAAATTACTTTTGAATCGTCTTTGGGAATCGGAATATCCCAACAGACCACCCAAGTCCGATAAAAATAAATTGTTTGAAGCACTGCGTCCATCCATTTTTTATCATTATCCAAATCGTACAATGCCCAGTATGCCCGTAGCGCCATCGATGCCGATTCCTTATCCATCACATTGGGATTATCAATTGCACCTCCAACGTATTTGAAATTAATCATTATATCATTTAGCATGTAATCTCCGGCTTTAATTGCTGCTTCTTTGTAGCTTTTATTAGCAGTTGCCATATACATTTCAACCAAATACGGAATGATATGAGTCGTGCAATTTGTGAAATTAGTGCTGTTGATACCGGTATTATAATCGTACTTATTATAAAATCCACCCTCTTTCAGTTGTATTTTAACACACCAATCGGCGACATTCTTACAGGTGTTTAACCAATTGGGTTTGTTTCGTTTATATTGTTGTTCGTAATTCCATGCTCTTAACAAACCAATCATGCCATCACCAATTTCCCTGATGGCAACTTCGGGACCTCGCCAGGTCTGTGGATAAGGATCGTACCATGTTTTAGGACAACCACTTGCCGAAACACAATTAGTTGCCCAAAAGTCAGCCATTTGCTCACCTTTAGTAAGATATTCTGCATTGTTTGTTTTCAATCCTTCTCTTATCAACAAAGATGCGTTTCCGGGTTGCTGCCCCACAAAACCGATATTATAATTGTAATCTTTTTCCGAATCAATTCGTCCATCAAGCAAAATACGAAAAGGAACTCCCGCAGCACCATTTATTGTTTTCCAATAGATACTTAACACGTCGAGTTGAGTTGAATATACTTTTTCTAAATCGCAATTGTAAAGCTTGGGCGAAAATAAGTTGTAATAAATATCCCATGTATTTTTTAAAGCGTTTACATAACTATCCTCATTACTAAGGCGAAAAGCCATTTTGTATTGATGTTCGGTAGTGGTTTGGAGTGGATGACTACGATAACACCAACGTTTATCTAAACTTTTTCTTTTTAAATAAGATCTTTCGCCTTCAGTACCGGGGTATGTAATTCCAATAGTGGGTTGTTGATTATTTTTCATCCCGATGGATGCAAATTTCATTCGGCTGTCAATAATTCTATCCAATCCAAGTTCATCTTTAAAAGTACTTCCGTCGGGATGAATGTGTGAAACTGAAAATGTGAAACCATCTTTTTGGTTTCGAAGCATAAAAATGGGAAGGGGAAGTCTGTCTTCTCTGAACCAAAATTCATTATCAGTCATATTGGCGGCTAAACTTCTTGGATTTACAAACTCGTTGGATTTGTACCAAACTCCGGGAACAAAAAAATCATAGTCGGACATGGCTGAAGGTTTGTTTTGATACAAACTTATACGGGTAGAAAATCCAATCTCTGAAGCACCAACTTCCAAAACCTGAACATTCCGACTTAACTGAAAAGTTCCTGTTTTATCAATCGCTGTATAAATATCCTGAAACTGAATTTTCGAACCGCCGGATGTGCTTATAACTGTTTTGCAAATTATTGAATTGTTGTCCCCTGATATTGGCTGACTATAAGGATATTTGTACCAGTTAACTCCCAAATTGCTAACTATCTCTATTTCGATGGGTGTGACCTGAATGTATGCTGACTCCGGAGTCGAATTTTCAACTTTTATCCCAAAACAATTGGGTTGAAACTCGCTAAAAGTAAGTACCGAACCGCCCGATTGCAAAGAATAAACTTCAGCATTCAGCCATGTTGAGAAATAAGAAAGTAATCCGAAAATTATAAAGATTCTGAGGATATTCATTTATTCCAATTTTTTAGCAATAAAAAATGGTTGGTTTTTCCAATAATGCTGAAATAATGTTTTACAATTGTCAGTATTTCAACTGTTTTATAATTTCACTTCAAACTTGTAAATACAAACATGTTTATAGAATTCTCCCGGATTTAAGACAGTACTTGGAAAATTGGGTTGATTTGGACTATCCGGGTAATGCTGTGTTTCCAAAGCAAAAGAGGTTCTGAAAGCATAAATTTCTCCGTATTTTCCGGTGTCTTTTCCTTCGAAAAAATTACCTCCATAAAATTGAAGAGCAGGTTGGTCAGTAATAACCCGCATTAAACGCCCGTTTGAAGGCTCGTAAATAACAGCGGCTTCAGTTGTTTCGCCTTGTTTTTTGTCCAAAATCCAATTGTGGTCATATCCTTTACCAAATAGCAAAGCTTGGTAGTTTTCATTTACCCGTTCGCCTATTACTGTGGGGTTTGTAAAATCCATTGGAGTACCTTTTACAGCAAGAATCTGTCCTGTTGGAATAAGTCCGTTATCGGTAGGCGTAAATGTGGAACCAACGATTTGAAGAATATGCGTATTAATGGTTTTTGCAGTACCTTGGGAAAATCCGTTCAAATTGAAAAACGAATGATGCGTAAGATTAAGTACCGTTGATTTGTCAGCGGTTGCCAAATACTCAATTTTCAATTCGTTTTGATTTGTCAACGTATAAACCACTGTATCCGAAACATTTCCGGGAAAACCTTCTTCGCCATCGGGCGAAAGGTAGGTTAACTCCAATGCATCTTCTCCTGAGCGGTTTTTAAATGGACGAGCATTCCAAACTACATTGTGAAATCCTTTTGGTCCACCGTGCAATGTGTTTTTACCATTGTTCGTCGGTAGTTGATAATTTATCCCATTCAACGTGAATTTCCCGTTTGCAATGCGGTTTCCATAGCGTCCAATTAATGCTCCGAAGAACACTTCGTTTGATTTTTGATAATCATTGAACGTTTTGTAACCGGTAACAATATCAGCGAATTTGCCATTTCTATCAGGTGTCCAAAGCGCAACCACCCGTCCGCCAAAATTAGTAATCTGTGCCACCATCCCTGAATTGTTTTTCAATGTATAAAGCGACACTTCCTTTCCTTCCAAAGTTCCTTTGAAATCAGAATTGCTAATTAGTTTAATTCCCAACTCTTTTCCATTCAGATTTTTAATCGTGTTTACCTCATTTTGGTCAAAAGGGGTATGATCCCTGCGATAAATATCGTGAAACCAGAGTTTTGGCTCTATTCCAGAAGGCGTGGGTTCATCCCAAGCATAAATAGTATTTGTTTTGCCCGATACGAATCCCCAATTGATAGCACCAATATTGTTGCTTTTAAGCAAAGGCATTATGTTTGTAAACTTACTGTCGTGTTTACGAGCCATATATTCAGTACAAATCATTGGCCGGTTAAATATCTTGAGGTAGTTTATCTCTGTTTGATGTTCCTTAACTCCTGAATAATTATGATAGGTTAGAATATCAGAGTTTTCTACCTGAAAAACATTCAATTCGTTGCATTTGAAATACCATAAACCACAAGTAAGTGGTTGTGTTGGGTTAATTTCACGCGCCCATTTGAAAGTGTTTCGGAGCAATGGAAGTGAACTTATACCGTGATTACTGTTGCCTGGTTCATTATACAAATCCCACATAAGAACTCGTTTGTCATTTTTAAAAGTCCCAATAATATCCTTGACATATTTTTCTAATATCGGAAATAATTTTATTGTATCATTTCGTAATGAGACACTTGGATCTCTCACCCATCCTGAATTATGAATACCAAGTTTGGGGTCGGGTTGTTTTCCAATGGAAGATTCTTCATTCCAGCAATCGTCGAAGAACACAAACATTGGACGTATATTATGTCTCGTACAAATTGTGAGGAATTTATCAATATTCTTTTTAAATAATACAGGTTCGGCTTTCCAAACCACAGAACTCAGGAACACACGCATTGTATTGAATCCCAATTCTTCAGCCCATCCCAGTTCCTTCTCAATAGTTGCAGCATCAAAACTTTCGTTTTGCCACATTTCAATCTGGTTTATGGCAGTACTTGGTTGGAAATTGCAACCCGTAAGCCATGTTTGTGATGCATACCAATTGGTAGCTTTTGCTGTGCTCCATACTTTTTCAACGGGTTGCTGACTTATAATTTTAGCCGCTTGTGTTGAATTATTAATTGTTACAAATATAACTGCGATAATTATCAAAAGCCTTCTTTTCATGTCTTTGATTTAATTACATTGGATTGCTTGAAAACCAAATTATTTATTCTACTTTACAAATTTTATTTTTATTTCCTGTTGTGTTTGTTTGTTTTTCAGATTAATAATACTGACACCACGCTCACAACTTTCAATATCAACCGCATTACCATTTAAACGTTTGCCTGTATAAATAATCTTTCCATCTGTCCCGTAAACTGAATACTCATAGTTGAACATAGGATTTAATCCGTTCATCACAAGTTTATGTTCATTTTTGTTATAACTAACACTTACAGTCTTTTGGTCAATTGATTCGTATATAATAGATGTTGACAATGGTGTATACTCTTCCATCGACATACAATTGATATAGGCATAGGCATTGGCCGAAGTACTATAAACACTAATTGTAATCTCACCACTTGCATTTGGAGTAATATAGTCGCTGGTATAAACGGAATTATTGTTTCCATAATAAGTGCCCGCCAATGTATAACCTGTCTGTGATGTTAGTTTATAGGCTAAATCAAAGCTTGTAGTTGGAGTTGTTCCATCAGGGAAATAGACCGTTCCTCCAAGTCCGGCAACAGAAGAGGTATTCAAAGTTCCAGAAACAACACTGCCTGCTCCTTGTAAATTAAAAAAGGAAGTTCTGGCAATATTGGTATTTCTGCATCCAAAGATTTTAAAACGATATGTTTTTGATGTATTCAATCCCGAAATCTTAAAAGAAGGTGCAGTTGGCAGGGTTGCAGCTTGAGTAAAAATATAGTCCACAGTAGCTGTGGCAATATCAAATACACTATCTGCACCGAACTGAATTCCGTAAGGGCTTCTTAAACCACCATTCACCTTTCCGTTGGTTCTGAATGTATTGGTTGAATTGAAATTTAACGCATACGTTGTTGCTTGATTAATTGTATTTACCAGATTAGGATAGTTTGTTCCTGTTGGTATAGCTACATTATTTCCCGCTGTAATACCACTTATATTGTTCCAGTAATTGCCATGCCAATCGGGACTTACAGTAATATCACCATCTGCTGTATTGGTCGAAAGAGGTCCAAAATCGAATAGGAAACTTTGGTTTAATGTCTGAGCCATTAAACCTGAACTGCTAATAAAAATAAGCAATAATAATTCTCTGATTGTTTTCATTTTGTGTATTTTTTAAAGTTTATAATTCATACAAAGAGGTCATTAAGGATAGATTAATCATCTACCTTATAAATTTTAATTTAGTTTCTTGCTGCGTTTGTTTATTTTTAAGACTCAATATGTATACTCCATTACTATAGTTTCCGACATCAATCATATTGCTTCTTATGGACTCATTTTTGAATATACACCTTCCTTGCATATCACAAAGTTTATATTCAAAATTTATATCGGTGTTGAGACCTGTCAAAAAAAGTTTTTTTGCATTGGAATTGAAATATATCCCAATATTGTAATTTTCAGTCAACACCAATCCTGTTGCACCTGCGCGTTTTATTTTGTTTGTGCTTTGAGCCAGATTTACCAAAGCATCACCCGAAATTAAATTGAGTCCATCGAGTGGAGAATATAGTTCCAGGCTAGATTTAAGCATGCTTCCGACATTTAATGCAGCAATTTCATCGGCATTCATTCCGGCACGATAAAACAGCCATTCACGGTAACTAATGTTATCTGGTGAATTTGCATTGTTTAGGGTAAATGTGCTGGGATTGAGCTTTTCAGTAACATTTCCAGCCAAGGTATTATCAATGTAGAGCATTGTTTTACCCCAAGCATAATAATGTGTCAGGGTGATTTTGTGCCATTGACCATCAGTAACAACAGTTGAACCACTTACAGAACCACCGAGAGGAGAAACATAGGTTATCGCTCCCGAAGGTTCAATGCGCAATGTACCGGTTGACGATTTGTTGCTGAAAGAACTTATTATGCCCGACATTGTTGTTTTTATATCAAAAGTACTTGTAAATGAATGAACTGTATTATCCGGAGTAAAGTTTAATAAGTCCGTGGAGATAGCTTTACCCATAGTCATATACGTATTTCCCTTTTTCTGAGGCTGAGCCTTTCCATCTTGAATAGCATCAAAGAGAGAAGGTACAATGGTGTACATTAATTCGGCATGACCTGCATCATTGGGATGTAATGCATCATATTGGTAATTAATAGGTGAAACTGGCCATTTGCCCGTTCCGTCATCAATGCCTCCCAATAGGTTTATGCTTGCAACGTCCCATTGATGAATCAATAAATCAATTTGTTTTGTAAAATTATATTCCACCGAAGTAAAGTCGCCACGTACATAACAGTTGGTAACAATTGGTATCTTACCTACTGATTTTGCCTTGTTTATGAGTAACAACATATTATTTTTGAACTGATCATAAATAGGCTGTCCACCTCCCACAATTCCTTCGTTACCTAATGAAACTGCATAAACCACATATTTAGCACCGTCATTTAATAAATCTGTATCCCAGCGGCTTAGCAGATTTACAGTAGAATTACCACCGATAGAAATATTACTGATATTCCAATTAGCTCCCATAGCAGCATTGTATCGCTGCTTTAATAGTTGGTTGAAATTATATACATATCCATGATTGGATGTTGCTCCTGTACCATAAGACACTGACGATCCCATCTGAGATATTTTAAGAGTATCTATTGGATATATTTTATACGTATTCGTTGGCAGGTAAACACGAATTAATACTGGTCCCGAAACAACTGGAGTGATTGCTACACCGTTCTGGAGTATAGTTCCCGCGGAAACTCCAGCACCAAATACAGGTGCTGAAACATCCGTTTGCGAAGAAAAAAATTTCAGCGTGCCCGATGCATTCAGCGTGGTAGCCAGTTCGTATTGCCCTATAACAATATTGCCATTACTACCCAAAGTAGCGTTCATCTGAAGTGCAGCAGGCTGATTATCACCGATAGGTGTTGCTGTGCCAGACAGAAAAAGAGTTGTTATCTGGTTGGTGATGGTTATTTGTTTGGTGGCGCTAATTGATTGTCCGTTTTGAACAAAAGATGCCCTTACAGTTACAGTTCCGTTTTTCAGCGGAGTCAGTACACCATTTGAATTGATAGTTGCAATACTGCTGTTATCTACCAGCCATGTAATGGTTTGTGGAGTTGCATTGGTAGGAGTATAAACCACAGTCATTTGTGAGGTTGTATTTGGAGAATTAATATCATTTCCGGCAATTGATATTGAAGTGGTATTTATAATTGTACCTGACACATCACACTCTTCCATTTTCATGCAGTTGATATAGGCATAGGCATTCGCCGAAGTGCTATAAACACTTATTGTTATCTCACCGCTTGCATTTGGAGTAATATAGTCGCTGGTATAAACGGAATTATTGTTTCCATAATAAGTGCCCGCCAATGTATAACCTGTCTGTGATGTTAGTTTATAGGCTAAATCAAAGCTTGTAGTTGGAGTTGAACCATCAGGGAAATAGACCGTTCCGCCAAGTCCGGCAACAGAAGAGGTATTTAAAGTTCCCGAAACAACACTGCCTGCTCCTTGTAAATTAAAAAAGGAAGTTCTGGCAATATTGGTATTTCTGCATCCAAAGATTTTAAAACGATATGTTTTTGATGTATTCAATCCCGTAATCTTAAAAGAAGGTGCAGTTGGCAGGGTTGCAGCTTGAGTAAAAATATAATCCACTGTGGCTGTGGCAATATCAAATACACTATCTGCACCAAACTGAATTCCGTAAGGGCTTCTTAACCCACCATTCACCTTTCCATTGGTTCTGAATGTAGTGGTCGAATTAAAATTCAATGCATAAGTGGTTGCTTGATTTACAGTATTTACCAGATTAGGATAGTTTGTTCCTGTTGGTATAGCCACATTATTTCCCGCTGTAACACCACTTATATTGTTCCAGTAATTACTATGCCAATCGGGACTTACAGTAATATCACCATCTGCTGTATTGGTCGAAAGAGGCCCAAAATCGAACAGAAAATTCTGAATATTTGTCTGGCTTTTGATGCTTGTAACACCTATGATAAATATTACAAATAAAATTTTTTTCATGCTTTTAAAATAATATTGATATTTTTAAAATTAAATTTCTATTCGATTGTTGTACCGGAAGGTTTTGAGAGCAATACAGTTGTTGAAACAGGTACACCAAATATTGGGAAATCATTTTTATCCCAGCTGAATTTTTGAATGCGTGGTGTACGAGTGTCTTTATTCCCCGGAGGGTCCGTTTCGGTGTCACGTGCATGGTAAAGTATATAATCTTCTTTGCCATCTGGCGATTTAAAAAAGCTATTGTGACCAGTTCCATAAACACCGTTCTCTGGCGATTGGACAAATACAGGCTTAGTGCTTTTCTTCCACGATGTTGGATCTAATAAGTTATCACTTGTTTTCGCAGTTAAAAGACCTAATGAGTAATAAGGTGTCCAGCATCCACTCGCCGAATACGCAATATGAATATATTTGCCTCTGGGACTTGTAAGTGGCTGAGGTCCTTCATTTACTAAGATTTTGTGAGATGGAGTCCAGCCATTTTTGTTAATGTATTTTGTTTCCCACTCAAACTCTGGTTTTGATATTAGAACTCTTTCCGAGCTAAGTGTCCATGGATTCGACATCGCAGCAACATAAATACATTGAGTTTCAACATCCACTCTGCGAGTCTGCCAACCCGACCAAACCATATAGCATTTTCCCTTATTTTCAAAAACAGAACCATCAATTGCCCAATTATTGTCCTTATCCGTACTTACTCTTCCTTTCATAACAAAATTCCCTTCCAATGGATTTTTGTTCGAATTTTCAAGCACATACAATTGATGATTATCAGTGTTACCATCATCTGCAGCATAATACACATACCATTTCCCACCAATAAAATGAATCTCAGGAGCCCATAGATTTTTTGAGTTTTTTGGGTCTGAAGGTATCCATATTGTCTTTCTTTTTGCATTTTGTACTTTTGTAATATCGTTTGTCACCCACAATACCAAACTATCTTTCATAGTGTGCATATAATAATAATTGCCATCATGCATCAAAGCCCAGGGATCAGGACCGACTTTGGGGAATATCGGATTATTAAACGTTCGCTGTAAATTTTTATCTTGCTTTTGAGTGTTTGTCTTACCATACGAAGTACACAAGATAAGTGAAAGTGCTGCGATTATTAATGTTTTTGATTTCATAAAATACAATTTATATGTTAGAGACTAATACCAATCAAATTTTAGCTATATTGTTGATAATATGCAATATATAATGTTTTTTCCTAAAATATTTAAGACATAAAACTAGCTTGCCGTTAAAGTTAACAGTTAAAAAGTTAGTGATTAAAAATCACCGCCAGCATTAGAATCTGACGATAATTATATCACGTTAAAAAATATATTTTGGAAAATACACATAAGTTATTGAGGCAATCCTTCTATTTTTAAAGTTTCAGAGAATATATAATAATTTGGTGTATTTAACAATTCAAGCGCTACACGACAATAGGCATAATCCCTGAAATTATTGACATACATTGACCGATATGATGGCGATCCAGTAGATATGCTCATTGGTATAACAACATTGGCACTGTCTGTTATCGATTTAATTACTTGTGCGGAAAACGTAGTTGCACTATTTACTATTGAAGAAGTGCTTAAGAAACATCTGGCTCTTATAACTCTTGGAGCAACATTAATTGTTCCAAGTGTTTTCTTAACTTTAAAGTTGGCAACAATTTTTCCACTACTTACAGATAACACAAAATTGCTAATCTGATAATACGGTGTAACTTCTATATCTTTCACAATATCTGAATTAATCGTCATTGGAATTGAGTCGTAACCTAATCCCACACCTTTAGACTTAAAATCTTTGAATTCAAATGGATATGGATTATTGGCAAGTGTTAACCAATAATCACCGGAGAATATCAACTGTGTGAAAGCTCCAGTTTCGTCTATTCTGACATTTGTTCCTGCATCAATTTTACCAAACCCTTTTTGAACAAGTGTAATAACTCCAAAACTTGGATTACCATCAAAAGCGTATTTATTTCCATTGTACACAACATTACCTTTAAACGTCAGATTAGGTGCACTATAGTTATCATATTCACAAGAAGTGAAAAACACCGTGAATAGAATTATACTGAGAAATACTATTTTTTTCATCTGTTTTCTATTATTGATTTGGATTTTTTTCAATATATGGATTTCCTTTTGTCATAGGATAGGTTGCGTAATACATTTTTAAATCAAAATTGATAGGTTGCCCTTTATCAGAACTAGACCCACGATGTTCAATGATTACTTTTCGATAAATCCATTTTCCATCAGTTGGATCTCCTGGAGCATAAATTCTGTAAGGCCACAAACCGTACATAATTGCATTTTGATTGGTCCTGTCATAAGCCCATACATCGTTTGCAATTCTCCAACGTTTTAAATCATTGTAACGATGATCTTCAAAAGCCAGTTCTACTTTTCTTTCGTTCATAATCCTTTCAAAGGTCAATTCAGAAGTATTAATATTAAACGTGCTCCCTCCGGCACGACTTCTGATCTGATTGAAACAATTCAATGCAATGGTTTGAGTAGATTGACTATTATATGTTGAAACACCATTTTGATTCAGATAAAATGCAGCTTCTGAAGCATTCAATAATACTTCTCCGTATCTGAAAACAATATATGGAACGGTACTTGCACCAGAGGCCTCAGAGCCTGAATTGGTATCGACATACTTGCGCAAAAGAAATCCTGTATGCGATACATAGGTACTAATTTGGTGTGGACCTTCATCACCAGTTATTTGGACCCCGTTGTAATACCCTATTACTGGATCGCTAATATTCTCCATTGCCGGAGCGGTTTTAAATGTATATCCTGTTGTGGTTTTTATAGCCAATCCGGCCTGAAAATTTAATGATACACCTCTAAAATTAGCCCCTGGGGTAATAATCGTTCCCTGAAGACGTGGATCTCGTCCTGCAAAAATATCTATCGGATTGTCATAGATTATATAATTATAGGTCGAAGTGGTAGTTCCCATACTTTCAATATGATCCACATCGCTATATGGAACAATAGGAACAATAGAGTGTGTGGCAACAACTTCATAGCTATTTGCCAAATTTAACACCGGATTAATTTGAGCTCCAGTCTTTAATGCTGAATGTAATGTACGACATATAGCTCTGGTAGTGAAAGCATTCAGCATATTTTTTCCATCATAACTTTTACAAAATATTATTTCTGGATTATTTATTTCGCTTTGAAAAATCAATGCATAATTACTTGCAAGATTGCTATTTTTCTGATAAAGTGAGTAAACATTCATTGCTTGCAATTCAGAATATGCATCTAAACATTTTTGCAAATATTCATTTGCCTTATTTTTATCAATTCCCGTAGCTCCACTTGGTAGTATTAACCCTTTAGCAGCACTTTTATCGCTATTATACGCAAGTGTTCCGGCATAAAGCATGGCACGACATTTCAATGCTAATGCACTTCCTTTTGTGGCTCGGGTCGTGAGTTTACTGGAAGCAAGCCCTAGGTCTGTTTTGATACTATCTAGTTCATTGGCGATGTAATCGTACACTTCTGATTCTTTATTTCTTGGCTTCGCAAGCTCTAAAGGATTTTGTACATATTGTGATACATCTTCTATAATTGGAACTCCTCCCATTCTGGTAACCAACGTAAAATAGACATAAGCTCTCATATACCGGGCTTCTGCTAAAAAATATTTCTTGTTTACTGTAGTGACATCAGTTCCAACATAATTATTGAGACAATAAATGTGCTGATTAATATCTCGTATTAAACTATAGTCGTAATAGCTTCTGTAATCCTGATTTTTATTATTCGAAAACGCCCAATAGTCGCTGTTATTAGATGCTTCGTCCCAACTTGTCATATCATACGAATCACCATCTTTGGAAAAGTCTTGCTCATAGCGTAATCTGGAATATAAATTTGCACATACACTGCTGATGCTTGATGCACTTGAGTATGCCTGACTGGCTGATAGAACTGTTGTATCCTGCTGAGTTAACCAATCGTTACACGAGGAAAGGGCAAGCCCTAGCATTAAAATTATATATATCTTATTTTTCATTTTTCATTTTTATTAAAATGTTAAACTTAATCCCACTGTTAACACTCTGCTTTGAGGATAATCTGTTCCGTTGACCGTAGAAGTTTCTGGGTCAATTCCATAAGCACCCAGTGTATCCCAACAGAATAGATTAGTACCCTGGAAATAAAAACGGGCTTTTTGAATAGATACTTTTTTAGTCCATGTTTTAGGAAGTGTATAACCAATTAGCAAATTTCTTAATCTTAAATAGTTTGCTGTCTTTGTATAAAAGTCATTTTCGTTGCGATATGAAGGGTCACCATCTCTTAATGCAGGAAATGCACCAGGTACCCATGGCGAAGTTGGATCAAATATATCCTGATGATGCCACACATCAATGCTGTTATATACATATCCGCTTACGCTTCTTGAAGTTCCCCATTTCATATACCAATCGGGTACAAATGTATTAATAAACCCTCCTGCAAAGTCAGCTGACAAATCTATACCTTTCCATTCAAATCCAAAATTGAATCCTACTGATAATATTGGATTTTTATTACCTTGTGATGAATCCCAAGGCCAGTCTACAGAAGAATATCCTAAAGGTCTTTTGTCAGAGTTGTTAATAATCCCATCGCCATTTACATCCTTGAAAATCAAATCGCCGGGAACCAATGTTGTATTATTTTTCCCATCTTCATTTATAGGATAAGTATCTATTTGGCTTTGGTTTTGGAAAACACCTATTGTTTGCCACATCCAAACCTGTCCGTTGGAAACATTTGCCCAACGATTATTCTGACTATAATAGTATTTGTCCAAAGCGTTATAAAACAATTCACCATATCGGTTTCCATTCATTTGTCTGGCAAGGGTTGCATTAGCACCAACAAAATATTTGAAATTACCAATTTTATCATTCCATTTGATAAATCCATCAATCCCTTCATTACTATCGGAATTTAAATTTTGAGCTAAAGCAGTTAAACCACTTTCAAGGGGAAATACTACATCATTTGGGATGGCAGCAATTCCATTTCTTTCACGTTTAAACACATCAAATTCAGCGGTAAGTTTATTATCAAATAAACCTAAATCAACCCCAAAATCCATTATTGAAGTTGTCATCCAAGTGAGTCCTGTATTAGGAATTGCTTTAAGAGCTGAACCTATTACTGTACCATTTGTAGAACTTGTTGTGGGATCAGTTGGCATATATGAACTCCCAACGTTATAATTATAACCCCCTTGATAGGCAAAATCAGGATAGAGACCACCGATATTATCGTCTCCCATTTGACCATAAGATACTCTAAGTTTAATATTTGTCAGCCAGCTTGAGATCGTCGCATTTTTATAGAAATTTTCTTCTGAAATTCTCCATGCACCTGAGACTGAAGGGAAAAATCCCCAACGGTTAGCTGCCGGAAACTTCCAACTACCATCATAGCGTCCAGCTATGTCTATAATATATTTTTGTTTGTAATCATAACTGGTTCGAAAAATGAAACTTGCAGTTGAATATGTTTGTGATGTTTCACTGGCTGTATTGTTTTTATCTGTTGACATTAAGTCAATAAAAGGATTTGTAACCGGGTTTTGTGTGATGTTCAGATGATTAAGCTGTTGTTGATAACACTCGAAACCTGCCACAGCTGATACATGGTGATCTTTTGCAAAAGTATTGTCGTAATTCAAAGATGCTTGTCCGGTAATGTTTTGTACATTATCCCTCGTTCTAACCATATAAGTGGCACCACTTGCCTGTTTATCATACATAAGACTGTATGCATTTGTAGTCTTATTATACGAAAATTCCTGCCAACCTTTTTCATTGTTATTCATATTATTATCCGCATAATAATAGGAGAAGGTTCCCTTAGCTGAAAGTCCTTTAAGTGGCAATTGATATTCCAGATTAAAATTATTTTGACTGGTACGCCAGGTTTGAGTATAGGTGCCTGCATATTGTTTTGTAAATGCAGCCATATTTCTGGCATCACTGGCAACGATATAATTTAAGTATAACGGATTATCATTAGCATAAGGTCGATAAATTGGCTGCAAACCAAAAAGGGAGGTTTTGATTAAAGTGTAGTCGTCATTACCTGGTAATCCGGGATTACTCGTGTTATCTATTTTCCCTGAGATTTGAATTCCAATTTTTAGTTTATCTGTGGGTCTAATTTCTACATTAGATTGTAAATTAGTTCTGTTATAATTAAAATCTTTAAAGACAGCGTCCTGATCAACATGTGAAAGTGACACATAATATGTAACTTTATCACTTCCTCCTGAAATGCTTGCATTTAGGTAACTTTGTGGAGCTGCATCGCTGACATAAGATTTTTTCCAATCATATCCTCTATAGTCCTGACCGGTAGTAGGATCATAAAGACCAGTTTGCCATTTTGCCAATTCTGCTTTAGCATAATCTGTAGTTACTCCTAACGTACCATTATTTACATCTTTCATGTAATTTGCATATTGCCATTGATATGCATTCAGTAAAGTTGGATATTTTGTCCATTGTTGCCAGCCGGTGTAAGCATTTATATTTACTTGTGGTTTTTGATTTGGCTTACCCGTTTTGGTAGTTACCAGTACTACACCATTAGCAGCTTTCACACCATAAATGGCAGCAGAACCGTCTTTCAAAACTGATATATTATCAATGTCATTGATGTCAATGCTATTAAAAAAGCTTTCGTTTTGGATAATTCCATCAATAACATAAAGTGGAGTTCCCATATTTCGTATTTGAAGCGTACTTGCCGAACCCGGCGTTCCACTTTTTTGACGTGATGTGATACCTGCAACTTTTCCAACAAGTGCTCCTGCAGTAGTGGTAGAAGTCGTACGTGATATGTCCTGACTACCAATAGTTGTTACAGCTGCCGTTATCCCACCTTTTCTCTTAGTCCCATAACCCACCACAACCACTTCATCTAGGTCAGATGAATTTTCTATAAGAACTACTTTCAAACTATTTTCAGTAGTAATTTGTATCTCCTGCTTTAAATAGCCAACATAAGAAAACACGAGAATAGACCTAGAATTAGATACTTTAATAGTAAATTGACCACTAGCATCTGTAATAGTACCTGTTTTAATGCCTTTTTCAATAATGTTGACACCAATGAGTGGTTCTCCTTTAATATCAACTACTTTTCCTTTTATTTCCTGCGTGTTTACAAATTTATCTGCAAATGCCCAAACAGGTAATTGAATAAGAACGAATAAGAACAAAAATCGGAAGAACATGTCCTTGATTTTTTTTTGTGTTTTGTTCATAATAATAACATTTGATTACTTATTTTGTTAATTTATTTGTGGATAGCATTATTTACAAAGATGCTTCGTTTTTTATGAAGACATTCTAATTGTTTTAATTGATCATAAATCTCGTTATTTTATAATTAGTTTTTGAGTTGAATTGTATTGGCTACCATGAATCTTCAGAATATATTGTCCTGCAGGCATAGTTATTTTCTTTTTATAAACTAATGACTGCGAGTTGATTTGTTCACTACTAACTTTTGTCCCATCAATATTATATATTTCAAAAGTCAAATTTCCCGTTCCCAAATCAGGAATTTCCAACCTAAGTTCTCCATTTTTTTCTATAGGATTCGGATAAACATGAAGCATATCTTTGGAAACAGATTCTACAGCACTATTGACATTTTGACCATAGTTCGATGATTGAACCTGTGCATAGATTTTAATCAAACGCAATCGTTCTTCGGAGGTCATTTTCTGAACTTCTTCAAGGTCAGGTGTTCCAAAAGCATCTTTCATTCGAAACATTGGATCTAAATGTGCAGCATAATTCCAGTTCAAGCAAGATTCTATTCCGTTTGCACGACGTAGGATTGTAACCGGGAAAGCCTCTAATTGCAACCCTTTTGCCTGTCCCGGGTACAACGATTGATCCCAGTTCATGGATTGCTTTGTATCATGAGCAGACATTCGTGCAATCTGTAAATAAATTTCTTTCCCTGTTAGCACATAAAGATGATAATATGCAAAAGAACTCCAGGCAAAGCCTAAATCAGCGGCTGCTTGTCCAATAGCGATTAGATGCTGACCCACTATACTTCTGTCTTTTGGAAAGGAAGTAGCCATTGTCTGATCATTTTCAACCGGAATTTCAAAAGAATAAACCCAGGATGCGGTGTAGGTAGCTGCTTGCTCAGCGGCAGCCAACCATTTGGAATCATTGGTCAAATCATAAAGCGAAAGAAAACCATTCAATGCCATTTGTCCTGACTCACTGTCATAAGAATGTGGATTGTCGACCACACATGCTAAATAATGGTAATTCTGATGAATATTCGTGTAGCAAAACTCTCCCGCTTTTAGTGCAGCATCCTTATAAGTCTGATTATTAGTTGCAATGAACAACTCTGTTAAATATCTAACAGCACAGATGGTCAAATACTTATTGGTATCAGTGGCGGGGTTTTTCCCGTTTACAACCGAAGAGTGATTATACGAAAAATAATAACTTCCATCAGTATTTTGATTAGCAACTAACCAATCACCAAAACGAGTACAAGCTTTTAACCAGAAAGTTTTACTTATATTATTACGTTTTGCAAAACACCATCCAGTTAACAATCCTTCCATTCCTCCGGTAGCATCTCTCAAGTTGCTACCTGCTCTAAAGCTACCATAAGCTCCATTTAATCCCGGATCATACCAGGTACGTGGATAACCGAAGGATGAAATACAATTATTTGCCCAAAAAGTCAGGATAGCATCTCCGTAAGACTGTGTTATAGCATTATTCTTCTCCATTCCTTCCCTGTACAGATAATAACCGGTAGGAATTTGCATTCCTACAAAACCCATCGAGTAACTAACACTACTTGGTAAGAAATCACTCAGACTTACTGCAAAAGGAAAACCCGGAGCATCTCTGATTCCACCTTGCGAAGTGTTTGGAACATAGTATTGAAGAAGCGTTTCAATTAATCCATCGTAACAAGACGAAAGATTTACGTTATAAATCGTAGGATTATAAAGATTAAATGCAGCTTCCCACGATGTTTTCATCGCAGTTGCATAGTCCGTTGTGGTAGAAAAATTCAATACCAAATTGTATTTGTGTGAAATACCAACACGCACCGGATGATTTCTATATCCTCTACCTCCTGTTCGTCCTGCCTCTGAACCCGGATATACAAATGTTTGAAAGGTTGTATCATTTCCCTGTCTGATACCAAGTGCACCATATTGATAACCTGCACTTGTTGCCACATTATTATTATCACCGGTAATTGTTTCAGGATCTGAGTCTTGATGAATAATACTAATGGTTGTACCTGTTGTTTTATTTCTAAACATGACCAAAGGAAGCGTAATTCTATCTTCCCGATAATAAAAATAACTGTCTGTACTTTGAGGCACAGTTGTTATAAGATTGCACTCAGCTTCAAAATTTCCTTTATACCACACACTCGGAATAAAAAACTCATTATCAATAATTTTGCTCTTCGTTGCAGCTTGAAAGCCAAAAAATGAATTAAAATTATCCGTCGGAATAGCTTTTACTATTACTATATTTCTTTCCAAAGCAACTTTTCCATTTCCTAGTGCAATATATTTGTCTGCAACAGAAAACTGTGATCCACTTACACTCGTAAGTATTGTACTGCAAAACAGACTATCATTCACTAATTGAACTGAAGCGTATTTTCCAGTAAGTTTCTTGCCTTTTACCTCCAAATAAACAGGATTTTCCGAATCCAGTGTGTTAATCAGTACATTTCCATAGTTGAATAATAAGTTATATTGATTATCAACAGATTTATTTACATCAATTTTTAAATTCCCCGAATTTAATGTCGATACAACTTGTGCATCAATAAATTGAGTAAATAAGATCAGTACTAATAATGTAAGTGAAAATGGAAAATGTTTAATCTGGATAGGGTACATTTTTTGAAATTTAATTGTTCATATCCAACTGCCCTAATCGTTTAGAACAGTTGGATATATAGTTTTTTATTGCACAACTACTTTTACAGGTGTACCGTTTACTTTAATCAGATAAACTCCCATATTAATAGATTTTACATAAGAAGTTCCGCTTACAATTTCAGAATTAATTAATTTTCCTTCAACTGAAAAAATTTGGATACTATTCTTTTCGTTCGTAAGGTTTGATATCAGAATAGATTTATTCAATCCTGATATTTTAAAGGGATATTCCTTTACAACAGGGACAGCAGTTGTACCTTTTATCAATTGAATACCCAAGGTAGTTGGCCAATGTCTGGCTTGTTGAATTACAATCACATTATTCCAATCGGTAGCTAAGGTGCCGAGTGGAAGAGGGAGGTCAATAGTGGTATTAGCTGTATGTGGACCAAATACAGTATGTGTGCCCATGAGAGCATCATTCACAATCAGATTGAAATCACAGCCTGTTACAGGATCAGCCCAACCAATTCCATAAGTCAACCTGCATGTATAATCTGCATCTTTTGACACAAAAATGTTATTAAAGATGACCTTCCCAGCTCCATTAAAATCTACATAAGATGAGCCGACAATATCTTTACCACCCGTGTTAAGGTAATTTGTACATTTGGAGAAGTAAAAGTTACTTAACCAAAAGTCGGGGGCACTGGCTAAAGTTGAATCTTTGCAATCAACTACTTGAGCATTCACACTCATAAAAGATAAACCACATACAAAAATTGCTGTGTACATTCTGAAAAGTAATTTTGTTTTCATTTTTTTGATTATTTATAATTAGACATTGAAAATTATTGTAACAAAAGTATGGTTAAGCACAAAAAAAATATAAATAATTTGGGTCAATTAATACTAATTTCTGGTCAATATGCATATTATTCATTTATTTTACAGCCGTCCAAAGGGTTTGGACGCCTATAAAATAGTTTTAGTTATTGGACAACAACTTTATACGTTTCACCGTTTACCTTCACCAAATAAATACCTTGATTTATTGCTTTAGTAAAAGTTCCTTGTTGAATCGTTTCTGAATCAATTAATCTACCTTCAATTGAAAAAATCTCAATCGTATTGATTTTGGTATTCAGTCCACTTATTTTTATTGAATTACTTAACCCCGATATAATATAATTGCTTTTTTTGGTTGGATACAATGATGTTGAAACTGATTTGCTTAGCTGAATTCCTAATACCCGTGGCCAGTTAGTAGCTTGAGTTAACTTGATAGAATTGCTTCCTGCAACCAGTGTAACCGGTTTATCAAAAGTTGTGGGTGTAGCAGATAGTGGAAAATTATCAGTCGAAATATCTATGCCTGAATTTACCGACACATTAAGGGTATTGGTAGAAAATCCACTATAATAGTTTATCGTAGCGACATAACTTCCGGCATCTGTAACTGAGATGTTTGTAAAATTGATATTACTACCCCCATTAAAATCAAGATAATCCGAACCTGCAACTTCTTTCGTATTTGAACCCACATAATCGGTACATTTGGCGTAATAAAAATGACTTAACCAAAAATCATTTACTCCGGAGGTCATCACATCATAGCAAGTAACCGGAGACCAGGAAAATCCCGAAAGACTTCCAGTTCCAAGTGGAGCTGTAACGCTCACACTTCCAGTGGCACCAGAGCCAACGGTGGCAGTTATTTGTGTATCACTATTTACAGTAAATGAAGTTGCTGCAGTTGCACCAAAACTTACAGCCGTAGCTCCGGTAAAATTTATCCCTGTAAGTGTAACAGAGCCACCATTCTTTTGAAGTGTAGGTGTAAATGAAGTTATGATTGGACCACCTCCAATTAACTGAATTCCCAACACTCGGGGCCAGTTTGTTGTTTGAGCTAACTTTATATTATTTGTACCTGCAATAAGCGTAACAGGTATATCATAAGTTGATGAGGTACCAGCTATTGGTAATGTACCGCTTGAAACATTTGTAGCTCCATTAACTGATACATTAAGCGCACTTGTCGACCCACAAATGTAGGTTACTCTGGCTTTATAACTGCCAGCTGTAGAAACTTTTATATTGTCAAAATAAATACTACTGCTTCCATTATAATCCAAATAATCAGATCCTGCAACCTCTTTCGTATTATAACCCACATAATCGGTAAACTTTGCATAATAGAAATGCGATTGCCAATAGTCTGTAGTAGCAGTAGTTGGATTGGTATAAACGATTCCTGTATTTAACCACAGAAATCCACCCATAATTGCTGTTCCACTTGGCGTAGTTACTGTTATATTACCCGATAATCCATTTGAAGGTACTGTAACTGTTATTTGTGTGTCGCTATTAACTATAAATGTACTTGTGCTAACACCCCCAAATGCTACGCTAGTAGCACCTGTAAAATTAGAACCGGTAATTACAACTGTTCCTCCATTGTTTTGTACATTGGGATTGATTGATGAAATAAGTGGATTATTTGCATTTGCTGCCAAAAGTTGGATGCCTAATGGGCGTGGCCATGATGATTTTTGCATAAATGCTATTGTATTAGAACCTGCATTGAATGATACTGGAATATCAACAATTGAAGTTGCTGTAGTCATATATAAGGGGTAAGCCGTACCACTATTTACAGAAACAGTAAGCATTCCTTGTAATCCCGAATAGTAAAGCCTAACAATATATTTCCCTGCACTCGTAACATTGATATTAGTAAATGTAAGTGTGCCTCCTCCATTATAATCAATATAGTCAGACCCGGCAACATCTTTCAATCCTGGAGTATAACTTGTGTTTTTTGCATAATAAAAATGAGTCAACCAAAAATCGTTTGCACCATAGGTAGCAGCATCATATATAGTAGTAGAGTACCAGTAAAAACCTGTTTTGGTTGCTGTTCCACTAGGATTAGTAACACTTACATTGCCAGAAGTGCCAGTGCTACCGACTACAGCGGTAATAGAAGTAGCACTCACCACATTAAAAGATGTTGCTGCACTTCCTCCAAAGCTTACAGCAGTTGCACCCGTAAAATTGGTTCCTGTGATAGTAACAGTAGCCCCACTTTTTTGGGGAGTTGTGGGAGAAAATGACGTAATAGTAGGAGCTTGAGCATTTGCACTCAGAATAGATAAGAAACATACCACCAGTACAGTGTACATTTTGATAAGTAATTGTGTTTTCATTGTTTTTGTATTAAATTATGATTTATGAGTTTTGGATTGTGCAAAGATATATTTGTATCAACTAATCATTGAAAACAATCCGTTCAATTAATGCTATTTTTGCGTCAAACTCGTAAATATTCTATGAAGTCGTCTACACTTTTGACAAGGAAGACAATTTTGAAATGCAGGGAACGAATTGTGTGCGACAAAACATCAATACGATTTCGGTTGAAATCTTCAAAACATTTAGCGAATTATATTTTCATAAGATGAGTCTTTATTATTGCTAATTTAATTGAGAGAATACTGTATTTTTCTTTTAAAATTACTATTATGCGTGTACGACTATTTTAAGCAGAAAGCTTTGATGAGCTGCTAAATGCATTCCAACAGTTATTTTAATTAATTTTGCTTGCAAATATATTCAAATCATCGGTTACACACCGTTCAATTAATACTATATTTACACCAAACTTCTATTTATTGGATATGTAGATTGTAAATAGTATTTTTTGACGCAAAATCATTATTATACATCAAAGTTAATAATGATATTTGTAATATTATAATCGCCAAAACAATTTGTGCAAATTATATAAAACAAAATGTACAAATAATATGACACACACGCAATTGAGATAAAAGGTAGTTCAAAACAAACTACCTTTTAAATCATATTTAATTACCGTTTAATCATAACTTG
>CAIUTB010000079.1 GCA_903901975.1 uncultured Bacteroidales bacterium | reverse complement strand
TGATGAGTACCACTTTAGGTACAATAGACGCTCAAATATGGAGACAATCTTCGATTTACTCATAAGAAAGATGGTTTTAAAAGAACCTATACGGTTATAATCAATACATTAACTAGGGCGGTCTAAGCGCCTATACCAATTTAATTATTATGAAAAAAATTACATTATTAATTGCTGTTTTGCTAATGGGAATGATGGCAAATGCGCAAACTACATTTCCGGTTGATGAAACATTTGCAACCGGATTTCCCAATCCATCGGCTGTAAGCACAACGCTAACTGCAAATGGCTGGACTACTGTTACCGGTTCTGTTTCAACCACTTTTTCAAAAACAACAATTAGCCCAATGGTTTATCCACCTACGGGCACATCATGGATAAATTCAGGTATAGGAAATGCATTATATGTCAATTATACAGGGGTTTCCAATGCAACATCTTATTCTTTTAAACAATTTCAGGACACACCAGTATCGAGTGGTGTGTTGTATTTGTCATTTTTGTATCAATGTACTGCAAATGGTGGAAGTGGTTCACAGATAATGGGTATTTCAGATTTAAGTTCATCAGGCAACTCAGGAGCGGTAGTATATTGTTCGTATGTTTCAGGAACCGGACTAAAACTGGGTGTTACAAGAGCAAGTGCAACAAATGCAGATGTTCAGTTTGGCACAACAACCATTGCTCTTAATACTGTATATTTAGTTGTAATGAAATACGATTTTACGGCAGCAAAGGCAACTTTATATATAAATCCTACTGTTGGTGGTACAGAAGCAGCTGCAACAGTTTGGTCGTTTGACGATGGAAGCATTAACGCTAAAGCAGCTCGTTCTGCCGGATTCCAATATCTAAAAGTTTGCAACAGTGGTTCTAATAAAGCGTATTTCGATGTAAGTGGCGCAAGAATTAGTACTTCATGGTCTGATGCAGTAGCACCTTATGCTTCAGCATTACCAGCACTTAGTACACCGGTTGCCGGTTCTGCTCAAACTATTACAAATACAGGATTCACTGCCAACTGGACAAATGGAGATGCTAGTGCAACTGGTTTTAAAGTACAAACATATCTCGGAACTAATCCGGTTCCGGTTAATACAACTAATGCAGGAGTTGGTACAACATCAGTCGCTGTGTCAGGATTAATGTCGGGAGTAGATTATACATATACTGTTACAGCAATTGGTAATAACACAACGTACAAAAATTCATTAGAATCGACATCTTCATCATTTACAACCACCGGTAAAGTTAGTTCTATAAACACAGACTTTGGGGATAATACATATGGAAATGGGACGACCTATAACTCAACTACTCCACCGGTTTCAGCATCGTATCCTACTTATTCAATTAATGGATTTGATTTGATTGCAACTTGTGTTTATAGTAGTAGTGCAACTGGTCCAAAAGCTGAAGTTCACAGTGCTTATCTCAAATTAGACAAAGGAAATCTTGGCGCAATGGTTATATTACCAACTGTTACATCTGTTAACCAACTTGAAATTCATGCTAATAATGTATCTACTACAACAGCAAGAACTTTTACGTTGCAGCAACTTATAAGTGGAGTTTGGACCAATGTTGGTGCAGGTTCTGGTTCCGGAACAGGTCTTTACGATTTACCTATTACTCAAGCAGAAATGATCTATGTAATTCCTATTACAACAAATAACACTAATGCAAAATTCAGAATCTTAAACACTGCTTCTCAGTCCGGCGGAATTAATGTTATGCAAATAATTACCCGAACTACAACTCCCGCAACATTAAATGCACCTACTGTAGGTGTTAGTGATGTGGCTGGTAATATAACTGATACTGGATTTACTGCCAACTGGTCAACCGGTGATGCAAATGCTCAGGCTTATAAAGTTTTTGTATATAATGGTGGTACTTTAGTAAATACATTTAATACAAGTAACGATAATACCTTGAGAAGTTTAGCAATTACAGGTTTAACAGCCAGCACAACCTATACCTATAAAGTTGGCTCAATTGGTGATGGTGATAACTTATATTCAGATTCGTATGTTTCAGCTGCTTCAGCTGCTTTTACAACTTCAATTGCCACAGCTATTAATAGTTTGAACGAAAATTCCGTTATTACAGTATCCGGTAAAACCATTACCATTTCCGCAACCGGTAACTTAGAAGTTTTCAATATGCAGGGAGCCAAATTAATGGAAGCAAAAATTACCAGCACAATTAACACTAATTTAGCAAAAGGCTTGTATATTGCTCGTTTTAAAACCACTGATAATAAAACCACAATTCAAAAAATAATTCTAAATTAATCAATTAAAAAGAACATCGGTCCTATGTGACTGATGTTCTATAAAATAAATCAGTATTTACCTTTAAAACAAATCACATGAAAAAAATTACTTTATTATTGGCAGTGCTGTGTCTGACGGTACTGGCAAATGCACAAACTCAACTTGTGGCACCATCCATTTCAGCTCCAACAGTTGCCACTTCAAGTGGTTTTACTGCCAATTGGTCTACTGTTACAAATGCACTTTCTTACAATGTAAAAATCTATTTAAATGGTACCTCATCGTTGGTAACAAACAAAGTTATTTATGGCCAAACTACTGCAACTTTAGCAATGTCGGGTTTAACTGGCAGTACAGCTTATCAATGTAGTGTTACAGCTCTGGGAGATGGAGTTAGCTATTCTAACTCTCCGGAATCTCCTATGTCGGCTAGTATTTCAACACTTGCACCAACTTTAGTAACTGCCCTTCCAACTGCAAATACAGCATCATCAGTTACTTCCACCGGTTTTTCTGGTAGTTGGGCATTAGTAACAGGTGCAACAGGGTATACCATTACAGTTTATGATGCCTTATCTAATATCGTATTTTATACACCAAGTCTTTCTAGCAGTACCACAACAGCTGCAGTTACCGGATTAAATGCTGCAACAAACTATACCTATACAGTCACAGCAACCGGTGATGCTTCGACTGCTACCACTTCAGCGCCGGTAGCAGTTACAACATTAGCAGCTACGGCTTTAAGTACTCCAACAGGTTTAGCAGTAGCTACTGCAAATATAAAAGCAACTGTATTTACTGCTTCCTGGACTGCAACAACTGGAGCTATAAGTTACGATGTGAAAGTTTACAACGCGGGTAATTTAGTAAGTACAACTAATTCGATTACTACCTCGGTGCTAATTGGAGGCTTGACTCCGGCAACTGCCTACACAGTAAAAGTAACAGCAAAAGCAAATCTGCTTACGAATTTAAACTCGCTTGAATCAGCATCTGTTGGATTTACAACTAACGCATCCGGGAGTCTGTCGACACCATTAATCACCATTAATGGCGCAACTAGAATTGGAACTTATGGTTTTACTGCCAATTGGGATGCTGCTATAACTAGTTCGACAAGTTATCTTATCAAAGTGTATCAGGGTTCAACTTTAGTAAATGCCACTTATGCTCCAGGGGCAGCTATTACTAAATCGGTTATTGGAGCTAATTTATCACCTAATACGGCTTATACATATACTGTTTCAGCTATAGCAGCCACTTCACCAAATTTTGAATCAGTGGAGTCTGCCCCTTCACCTGTATTTACTACTCAGATAGCAGGTTATGCCATGCAATACGCTGATACAACAGGGCTTAAAAATGAAATTAAATATGGTATTGCCGATGTGTATGAATTAACCAGTTCAGGTTCTACTTATCAACTGGCATTAGGTTCAACTGCAACCGGTTTAATCGTTTCAAGAGGTTTCACTTTACGTGCTCAAACCGGCTTAGCAGCTAAACCAATTTTTACCTACAATAATACATCAACAGGTTCATCTTCAACTGTTTTTTCAACAACAACTCCCGGGTTAAATATTTCATTTGAAAATTTAGAATTAAGTGGTGTAAATGTCGGCAATAGTACACAATCAATTTTATTTACTGCTACTAATATAACCACTTGGGCAACAGTTGCAATTAAGAATTGTAAAGTTTATAATTTTTTGAATGCTACAAGCTCGACAGGAGGTAACGGTATTTTGCGCATAGAAGGTCCGAGCTCAATTGATGGAGTAAATAAATCGACTGTTACTTTGTTAAATTCAACATTTGACAATTGTGGTGGAAGATTTATTCATTTGTATAACCCTTCTGTTTCTTCATATGTAAAATTTGGAGCAGTTTTGTTAAGTAATTGTACATTCAGTAATTTTACAGGAACTACAGGAAATCCAAATGCAGTAATTTTTTACAGAACTGCTACTCAAAAAGCACTTGCAACATCACTAACTGTCGACCATTGTACATTCTATGGTTTTAACTCTTCAAATAATATTATCACAGTTCAGAACCAATCTCCAGGTGGCCCGATTACAATGACAAGTCCTATTTTGGTTAAAAATAGTATCTTTGATTGTGGAACTCCAGCGTATGCAATGACATACACAAATTCAACAGGTAATACAACTATCTTTGATAATAGTTGGACTTCCAATTTCTCAACACCATTAGTACCTGCTGTAAATGCTTTATTTATTACAAATCCATTTGTTGCATCTCCTGTACCAACTTATACGAGCGTTTCAACTAAAGATTTCACTCTTAGTAATAAAAGTTCATTTATTTGTACCGATGGATATGTTGCCGGAAATACCTTTGGGGTAACATTAAGCACATTAGCAGCGCCTTCAACAATTAATGACGCTTCCGGAATGACCTCTTCAAGCTTTATTGCAAGTTGGTCGGCTGTATCGGGTGCTACGGGTTATCTGGTAAATGTGTATAATGGTACAACTATTGTTGCTTCATCTCGTGTTTCAGTTGCCAATGGAACTTTAAGCGGTTTAGCTCCTAATACTACTTATACATATAAAGTTATTGCAATTGGTGATGGTACTAATTTCAGCAGTTCAGTAGAATCAGCTGCATCAAGTACTTTCTCAACTTCTGTTGCAACAGCTATTATTAATTTAAACGGAAATTCATTTATTACTACTTACGGTAAAACCATAATTTCTTCCGAAATCGGTATGATTCAAGTGTATAACCTTCAGGGAGCAAAAATGCTTGAAGTGCAGTCTGTTAGTAAACTGAATACAAATCTAGCATGTGGTATTTATTTAGTAAAGCTCACCACGTCAAAAGGTCAGGTTACTAACGCCAAAGTTCTGATTAGATAAACAATCTTCCAATATTATTCAATTATTGGGTTTTAGCTGAAAGGTTGAAACCCGATTTTTTTTGTAACTCAATCCTGTAAATTTTAAAATAAATTGTATATTGTATCTTTATGTAGCTATAATATTATGTTTTGCAACATATTCTATTAAATTTCTTTCAATTTTGTTTTTTTATATAAATCTAATGTATTACTTTTGGTGTACCAATATATTGGTTAACCAATTGAGGCAAATTAAACAGGAAAATCAATACATTAAAATTAAAATCGTTATGAAAAAAATTACTTTATTATTGGCTTTTTGTGCTTTTATTTTTGCAGCAAATGCACAGGTAATACTCGATGAAACTTTTGACTACTCATCAGCAAGTTTAATGACTGAATCTACCTGGACAAACTCCCTATCATCAAACAGTGCTGCAGTTGGAACTATTGGAAATTTGTCAACCGGACCTCTTTCTTATGGAGATGGAAATGGTACGTTTGTGTTATCCGGATTAGGACAATTGGTTACTGCTAATTATACTTCTGGCGGTAACGATCTTAAAGTCTATAAAGCCATTCCAGCAGCTTCCTCGGGAGTTATCTATTTGTCTTTACTTTTTTCACCGGCTGGAAATGCACAAGCTCAAGCACAAGCTGAAATTATGAGTTTATCGATTGGAGGAGGAAATGGACCTAAAGTGCTTGTTGGTAAAGGAGCTGCCGATTTAACCAAGTATAGATTTGCGACCACCCGTGCAAGTTCGACAAGTACAGATTATCGTTGGGGAACTAATGAATATTCTGATCTAAATGCAACTTACTTATTAGTTGTGAAATACGACTGGGCTACTTCAACATCTTCTGTCTTTGTAAACCCACCCCTCGGTTCAACAACAGAACCCACCCCGGAAGCCATTGACAATAACAGTGCAAAACTTGTTGCAAATCCAATTGATGGCATTCGATTCCGAACTACCGGTAGCACTGTTACTAAATATCAGGTGAGTGGCGTTCGAGTTTCTACTTCGTGGGCAGCAGCAGTTGCAAAAGCTGGAACTTCTTCGTCACTTCAAGATGTGGGTTCAACTTTAAATATTAAAGTAATTGATAAAACAATCAGTTGCTCCGAAACCGGCATGATTCAGGTGTATAACCTTCAAGGAGCAAAAATGCTGGAAGCTCACGCAGTAAGTAAACTTAATACCAATTTAGCTAGCGGTATCTATTTAGTTAAACTTACGAATGTGAATGGTCAGATAACAAACGCTAAAGTTCAGATTAAATAAGTGATTTAATTAGATTATTCATTAAACGGGTTTCAATCGAAAGGTTGAAACCCGTTTTTTCATTTATTTTACCCTTTTTAATCTTCCATGTTTACATAATAGTTCCTCTATCTATCCTCCGATGACCGTCCGATGAAACACTACAATTCTACTAAGCTTGCTCAATAATAATTCTATGATCTGATTAAATTCAATATGAAATTGAATTATGGTTTTGAAATCATGTTTTACAACACAAATTTTAAAATACAACAAAATTCTCTTTCGTAATCCATACATTAATTGTAATTTTGGTCGACCAAAAAACATTTCAACAATCGGAGTATTCAATGAAACCTATTTACACTATTATAGGAATTGCCTCTCAACTAGGCCTCTCAATTTCAGGCCTTTCCGCACAACAAAAAAAAATGAACGTATTGTTCATTGCCGTTGATGATTTCAAACCAGAAATAGGCTGTTATGGGAATAAAATCATTAAAACTCCAAACATTGACAAGTTGGCTCAAAACGGTACTGTATTTTTAAGTAATTACTGTCAGCAATCTGTTTCCGGACCAACCCGTGCGAGTCTACTTACTGGTAAACGTCCTGATTATACGGGAGTTTGGGATTTAAAAACCCGAATGCGTGATGTGAATCCGGATATTCTTTCATTGCCACAATACTTCATATCGCAAGGTTACGAAACGGCTGGAGTTGGTAAAATTTATGATCCACGCTGTGTGGATAAAGCCCTCGATGAACCATCGTGGAGTATTCCGTATTATAAAAACTCCAACGATTACTTTCCTGCTTCAACAGGTGAACCGGCTTTGGGGCAATATCAACTACCCGAAACGAAAGCATTGGTTGAAAAACTAACAACCGAAGCACAGGCCAAAGGAATGAAGGGCAAAGAACTTAGGGAATATGTACAAAACAGCATCAAACCGTCCGTTGAAAATGCCGACGTTCCGGACAATGCGTATGAAGATGGTGCTAATACCTTACATGCCAAAGACATTATGGCCCAATTATCAAAAGGAACAAAACCATTTTTTTTGGCTGTAGGAATTCACAAACCTCACTTACCGTTTACAGCTCCCAAGAAATACTGGGATTTGTATAAACGCACTGATATGCCAATTGCAGCTTTTCAGAAACATGCATTAAACAGTCCGGATTATGCGTATACCAACTCAGGCGAATTACGGGCTTATTCCGATATTCCGGCATTGTGTTCCTTTACCGACCAACAAACAGATATAGGCTTGCCTGTGAACAAACAGCAAGAATTGATTCACGGTTATTATGCTTGTGTTTCGTATACCGATGCATTGGTAGGACAACTTTTGCATTCACTCGATTCATTGGGACTTCGTGAAAACACAATTATTGTTATCTGGGGTGATCATGGCTGGCATTTAGGCGATCATGATTTATGGACAAAACATACCGATTTCGAGAATGCGACTCACGCTCCACTCATTATTACAGCGCCCGGATTTAAGGGAAATAAGTCGAAATCTATGATTGAATTTGTTGATATTTTTCCGACACTTTGTGATCTGACAGGACTACCGACACCAAAGAATCTGGATGGAGTCAGCCTTATTCCAATTATGAAAAATCCCGAATTTTCTGTAAAAAAATATTCTATCAGTCAGTATCCCCGTTCCGAAAAATCTACTAAACTCAAAGCAGTAGGATTCCCGGATGGAAGAGTAATGGGGTATTCACTTCGCACAGAGCGGTATAGAATTACCATGTGGATGGCCAAAAGTTTCCGCAGTAATTTACCCTATGATGAATCAGCACTTGCATCCATTGAATTGTATGATTATCAGAAAGATCCACTCGAGACCGTAAATGTGTATAATTCAAAGGAATATGTTTCTGTGGCCAAAGATATGAAAGCCAACATGTTGGAGTTTTTCAAAAACCAGCGAAATAAATTAATTGACGCTAAATAAGAGAATGAAAAAGCAGGTCTTACTGGGTTTTGTTATTTTGATTAATTTTCAAATGATAAATGCAAGCGATTATCATTTTCAGGAAGGATTTGCCAGTTCATCTCCTTCAGGTTGGATACGTCAATGTAGTTCTACAAGTACTGTGAATCATCCCGGATTGACATTTTCGGGCATATATGCTCCAAAGTTCGACCCTGCAGGCTCGGGTCGTTATGGTAAAAATCTGATAAGTCCTCAGATTACAGGTGCAGATACCTTGTCGTTCTACGTTTCAAAAAATGCCAATGCCACTTACATGACGCTTTATGTCGGTAAAGTTGTTGGCAGCGATACAACAATTATCAGCACTTATAATGCATATAATTTCCCTAATAAAGCTTCAACACCCGGATTTGCGAAGATTTCAATTCCGATAAAAGACTCTTTATCAACCTTTAAAGTGATTTTTTACGCCACAGTTTCTACTGATCCTAATTTTGTAAATTTAGGTTGGTTTGTGGTGGATGATATTGAATTATCAAAATACCAAACTACTATACCCGTAACACCACCAACTTCTGTGGCTAAAATCAACACCAATTTTGGTGATGGTACGTGGGGAACTATTGCTACTGCAGCTTATGCAACGGGAAATTATCCGTCATCAACGATAAACGGTTTCAATCTGCTGAAAGCTTATCTTTATACCGGAACAATAACTTGTCCAAACGGCGAAACACATATAAACCGAATTGTCGTCGATCGAAATACGCAATCAGGCGCAATAGAGTTTCCGACATTGACTACTGTTGGTGAGGTCGAGATTCATGCAGTTACTGGTACAACCGCTATGAGTTTCCGGTTGGAAGAATGGGTAAATAATGCATGGCAAACGGTTGGAACGTACAATACCATCAAAACTCCGGATAGCGTTTATGTGATTCCTTTAGCGAGAAGTTTAGAAACAAAACTGCGCATAGCCAACAATACCGGAAGCGGTTTGTATGTTTACAAAATTGTCACACGCACTTTACAGGAAACGCTCGATTTGACACTCAGAAATTCTTCGCCCGCAGAAGGAGAGATTTGTTTTTCAAACTTAAAAAAGACCATAACGCTTACTTTCAATAAAAACGTTCAGAAAGGAAGTGGTACTATCTTGCTGAATGGAGTTTCACTTCCATTGGATAGTTGCAAATTTTCCGGAACAACAGTCACCATGCCAGTAGCGCTTACAACTACAAGTTCAGCCAATAAAAATTACAGCCTGAGTATTTCAGCCGGAACATTTATTGAAGCTGGAAATGCATCGAACTTGTCAAAAGCCATTACCGTAAATTTCCAGACCATCCATTCGGTGGCTTATCCTTCTAACTACAATGGGTTGCTTGATGTGGTTTATAAAAATGTGAACAGTAGCAATTGCCGTATGGATATTTATTACCCGACTGATGCAGTCAAATCGGTTCCGGTGGTTATCAATATGCACGGTGGTGGTTGGGTAAGTGGTGCAAAAGAAGAGCAGGGCGGTTTTAATATGTATTTCAGTCAGGGTTGGGCAGTGGCCAATGTGGAATACCGAATGCGGAATGAAATTCTTGCTCCGGCTGCAGTTGAAGATGTGCGTGGAGCAATGCAGTATTTGCTGAATCATGCCGACGAGTTACATATCGACCGGAATAAAATCATTTTTCAGGGTGGTTCGGCAGGGGGACATTTGGCTCTGACGGGTGGTTATTTGCAAAATAACCGAATCTATGATAATGATTGTCAGCAATATGACGGAACGATTAATATCATGGCTGTTATAGACAAATATGGCGCTGCCGATTTGATGACCTTTACACCTGTTTATTCAGGAATGGTGGCATGGCTTGGACCACGTGCTAATGATACCGTTTTTATAAAATCTCTTTCGCCCTTCGAAATGCTAAATGCTCAAACCCCACCAACCTATATTATTCATGGTGATGCTGACCCAACAATTCCATACAGCCAATCAGTTGAATTACAGGCTAAATTGCAGGCAGCAGGAGTGAAAAATAAATTTCTGACAGTTCCCGGTGGTGGTCATGGTGGATTCCCCGATGCTTACAATACACAAATGGAAACTGAAGTGATAGTTTTTTTGGCTGAACTAATAAATTCACAAGCGATTTCTTCTGTTAGTCAACTCAATAACAGCAATATCAGTTTAGATCTTTCGGGAAACAATCTGAATATTAAATCCAACAAAAAAACAATTACAACAGTTTTTGATTGTGTAGGGAAAATGGTACTTCAAACACAGGAAAAATCAATCAAAATAAATCAATCAGGAATGTTTATCATAAAAGTGAAAACTGCACAAGATGATTCTAATTTTAAAGTGATTATTAAATGAAAATATATTCAAAATATACCGGGTTTTTATTCAGTACCAAAATCTTACTCTTCTTTTTATTAATTGGTTTTCAACCAATTAATGCTCAATCCAAACCCACTTCAAAAGAAAATAAATATTCAAGTGAACTGTCAGAATTTGCACAAAATGACAAAAAAGGAAATGATTCAACCAATCTAATCGTTTTTATAGGCAGTTCTACGTTTAGGAAATGGAACAATATGCAGAGCTATTTTCCCAATTCCAATATACTGAATCATGGATTTGGAGGTTCACGGCTTGCTGAAGCCATTTATTTTGCCGACAAAATGGTTTATCAATACAAACCGGCTCAGGTGGTGCTTTACGAAGGTGATAACGATTTAGGAGCTGGAGTTTCTGTCGAAAATTTATTAGCAGATTTGAAGGTATTTGTCCGTTTGACGGAAATAAAATTACCCAAATCTCAAATCATTTTGTTATCCGTAAAATACAGTCCACGCCGGAATGCCCAACGTGAACAGATGAAAGAATACAATGCCAAAATGAAAGAATTCGCAGCTACAAAACCGAATCTGAAATACCTTGATATCGCTTCGGTGGTGCTAAACGAAAATGGAAGTTACCGGAAAGAATTATTCACTTCCGACAGTTTACATGTCAATGCAGATTGCTACAAACTCTTCGCTAAAAAAATTGAACCGTTTCTAATTAAAAAATAAATTTATACACAAAGAGATAATTATAGTAATGAAACTAACTTCACATCCCCTCCTTCGGAGGGGCTTGGGGAGGCTAAATAATAAACAAATGAAACACAATTTCAGAACCCAACTAATTATTGTTGGTTTATTCTTTTTCAGCATTTTAAATGCCCAGAACTTAAAACTCGCTGAACTTTTCAACGAAGGTGCTGTACTTCAGCGCCATGCCAAAGTAACTGTTTGGGGAAATGCAGCTCCAAATTCTAATGTTTCGGTCAGCATTCAGGGAAAACAGGTTCAGTCTAAAAGTGATAAAGCCGGTAACTGGACTGTGGATTTATCAGCTTTGAAAGAAGGCGGACCATACGAAATGTCTGTTAGTTCGGCTAAAGAAACCTTGAAAATCAACGAAATATATGTTGGTGAAGTCTGGATTGCCGGCGGACAATCCAATATGGGTTTCATGCTTCAAACGGCTGTTGGCGGTAAAGAAGAAGCTGCCAATGCTGAGAATAAAAATATCCGGTTTCTGATGGTACCCTACAAGCCTTATGAAGGTTATAAAAGTAAAGGTGATATGAACTGGCACACAGCAACAACCGAAAATAATGTGGCTTCCATGTCGGCTGTGGCTTATTATTTTGCCAAAGATTTACAGGCCAAACTGAATATTCCTATAGGTGTAATCTGTTGTTACAAAGGTGGTTCAGGAGCAGAAACATGGATGACACGCGAGTGGCTGCTGAAAAGTACCGAAACAGCTCCGATAGTTGAAAAATATGAAAGTTATTTGTCAGACATGGGCAAGCAGAAATATGAAGAACTTTTTAGTAAATACGAAGGTGATACGAAAGTTTATCGCGATTCGGTAAAAGCCGGCATCAAAAATCTTGTTGCACCCAAAGAACCGATGGGTGATCGTCATTTCAACCGTCCCTTTGGACTTTACAGCACCATGCTGGAACGCTGTATTCCATATTCGGTAAAAGGTGCTATCTGGTATCAGGGCGAACATAACTCAGGCAGAGCAGAACAATACCGCACCTTGTTTCCGGCTTTAATTGCCGAATGGCGCAATGATTTCAAGAATCCCGATATGCCTTTTTTGTTTGTACAGTTGGCCAATTATGGAAAAGCTGATGCCAACAACCGTCCAATTTGGCCGGAATTGCGCGAAGCTCAGCTACTAACCTGGCAAAAAGTAAAAAATACAGGTATGGCAGTAACAATGGATATCGGCGAGAAAGATAATATTCATCCTCCCCGCAAAGAGCAGGTTGGCAAACGATTGGCAACCATAGCTATTAATAATGTGTATAGCATTAAAACTCCTTATTCCGGTCCAGTTTATAAAAGCATGGAAATCAAAGGAAATCAGGCGATTTTGTCTTTCGATTTTGTGTATGACGGTTTGAAAGTGGATGCTGAACTGAAAGGATTCTCTATTTGTGGCGCTGACAAAAATTTCATTCCTGCTAAAGCGGAAATAAAAGGAAATCAGATTGTGGTTTATGCTGAACTTATTTCTCAACCGGTAGCTGTGCGTTATGGTTGGGCAAACTGGACTGATGGAAATTTATTCAACAGTGCTGATTTGCCTGCAACTCCATTCCGAACCGACGATTTCCCCCTGCTGACAGCAGGAAAGAAGACCGATTCGTATAAATAATCAACTAACAAATAATCAGTAATTTATAAAACATTTCAATTAGATTTTTATGAGAAAATTAGTTTTTAAGGTGATAGTTTCAGTGTTGTTATTTTGTGCTATTAGCGTTCAAAGTCAAACCAGAGTTTGGAATATTGAAAAACTTAATCAGGCCAAATCGCTTACTTCGGAGGCCGCTAAATTTATTCTTCGTGAAGCTGACAGAGCTCTTTCAGCCGATATTTTGACTGTTATGGACAAGGAAACCATTCCGCCAAGTGGTGACAAACACGATTATATCAGCGCAGGTCGTTATTGGTGGCCCGATCCAAAAAATCCGGGTGGACCGTATATCCGAAAAGATGGCGTTGTAAATCGTGAAATTGACAAATTCGACCGGGGAATTTTGGGTAGTATGGCTAAAAGCGTAAAAGATTTGTCGGTGGCTTATTACCTGACTTCCGACGAAAGATATGCTGTCAAAGCGGTTCAGAACCTGAAAATATGGTTTCTAAATCCGTCTACCAAAATGAACCCGAATATGAATTTTGGTCAAACTATTTCCGGTCGAAATGAGGGTAAAGGGCGTGGTGAAGGCATTATTGATACCTATTCTTTTATTGATATGTTGGATGCTATAGAGTTGCTTAAAAACTCAAAATCGTACACAGCAGGCGTTTCTGAAGGATTGACAAACTGGTTTTCAGCTTATCTGAACTGGATGATGACCACCGAAATCGGGAACGAGGAATTCACTGCTAAAAATAATCACGGTACCGCCTTCGATGTACAGGCAACACGCTATGCACTTTTTGTTGGCAAAGAAGAAATTGCACGGAAATATATTGCTGATTTTCCAGAACGTAGGGTTTTTACACAGATAGAGCCGGATGGATCGCAGCCGCTTGAATTGGCACGAACTACTGCTCTTGGTTATTCTACCTTTAATCTGACTCATATGCTGGATATGTGTTGCCTGGCAAAATCGTTGAATGTGGATTTATTTAATTCAAAATCGGCAGACGGAAGAAGTATTTCGAAAGCGTTTGACTTTTTGTCTTACTATGTTGGAAAAACTGAAAGCCATTTTCCATACAAACAAATAAAGGAATGGGACAGCGTTCAGAAAAAACTCTGCTGGCAACTTTATCGTGCCGATAAATTTCTTACAAAACCTGTCTTCGTGAAGTTTTATAGAAATAAAATAAGCGATTCAGATAAAGATGATAATGTTCTATTCTATTAATATCAAGCAGTTTATAATTATCATCAAATGAAAATATCAATTATCGGGTTCATTTCATTAATACTGTCTATTGGAAGTATTTACAGTCAGCCACTGCTTTGGAATATCGAAAAACTGAACAAGGCGAAAGTTGAAAACCCGGAGTTGATTGTTCAAATCATTAAAAATGCCGATAAATTATTGCCTAAAACCATTTTGTCGGTTGTTGATAAAAGCAAATCGGCACCAAGTGGCGATAAGCATGATTATATAAGCTGCGCGCCCTATTATTGGCCTGATCCGGCAAATCCAACCGGACCTTATATCCGCAGAGACGGTGAAAAAAATAAAGCAGTAACTACTCCCGACAAAAATAATTTGGGAACAATGGCTAACAGTATCATATCCCTTTCGCTGGCATATAATCTGACTTCAGAAGAAAAATACGCGGCCAAAGCAGTTAAAAATTTGAGAATCTGGTTTTTGAATCAGAAAACCCGAATGAATCCGAATCTGAATTTTGGTCAAACAATTTACGGACGTTTAGAAGGAAAAGGGCGTGGTGCAGGGATGATTGAAACCTATAAACTTGTGGAAATGCTGGATGCTGTTGAATTACTACGCAAATCACCTAAATTCAGCAAAACTGATCAGGAAAATCTTGCCAATTGGTTTGCCGATTTTTTAAACTGGATGATGACTTCTGAAGTTGGTAACCAGGAATATAATGCTAAAAATAATCATGGTGTGGCATTCGATATTCAGGCTGTCCGTTTTGCTTTGTTTGCCGGAAAAGAAGATATTGCTCAAAAATTTATCAATGATTTCTCAGCTCGTCGGCTTTCTGCACAAATTGAACCCGATGGCAGGCAACCGGCCGAACTAGTCCGTACCAAAGCTTTGCATTATTCGGCCTTTAATATTGCCCACATGCTCGATATGTGTTTGATTGCCAAAACGATGAATGTTGATTTGCTTTGTGAAAAATCGGAAGATGGACGAAGTATACTAAAAGCAATTGAATTTATGGCTCAGTATGCCGGAAAGCCTCAAAGTCATTTTCCCTACAGCCAGATTAATGAATGGGATCAAGACCAAAAACTGCTTATTTTCCAGTTGTATCGGGTTGATAAAATGAGAAATAAGAAAGTTTTTGAAATATATTATAAAAACAAAATGTCAGATTACGAGAATAATTATAATTTACTTCTAAATTAATTCCATGAGATTAACTGCTTTTATATTGACTTTTCTACTATTCAGCTTACAAATAAATGCCAGACAAAAGTCGGTGAGTAATGCTTCACAAATAAATGGAATCACCTGGTTGCCAGGCGATACCATTATTATGACAAACGGTAGCTGGATGGATCAGTCAATCTTATTTAAATCTTCTGGGAACGCGACTCAGCCAATCGTTTTAAAAGCTCAAACTGCCGGTCAAGTTATCCTTTCAGGAACATCGCATATCGGAATCTCCGGGAATTATCTCGAAGTGAATGGTTTGTTTTTCAAAAGTGGAAATTTGAGCAGTTCTGAAATTATTTCTTTCCGAACTTCAAGTTCTGAATTTGCCTATAATTGTCGGGTAACAAACTGTGCAATACTCGATTCAAATCCGACAGATAATACAATTGATACAAAATGGCTGTCGCTTTACGGTGCCAATAATAAAGTGGATCATTGCAGTTTTCAGAATAAAACCAATATGGGAACTTTGCTGGTGGTATGGCTTACTGCCGGAATTATACCAAATCATATTGTGGACCAGAATTATTTCGGTTACCGGAATTCAAATGTGGATGCCACCGGTGCAGAACTAAACGGTCAGGAAATTATGCGGTTGGGCGATAGTTCAACTTCTATGCAAACCGCAGGAATTCAGGTTACTAATAATTTCTTCGAACATTGTAACGGTGAGATAGAAACCATTTCAAATAAATCCTGTGGAAATTACTTTTCGAACAATGTGTTTTTCGAATGTCAGGGAATGCTTACGCTACGTCATGGAAATTATGCCACAGTGGATGGAAATTATTTTTTCGGTAATAAAATATCTGCTTCCGGCGGAGTTCGTATCATTGGCGAAAATCACAAAGTGTACAATAATTATTTTGAAAAATTAGGTGGCTCAGGTTACCGCTCTGCAATTTGCATAGTGCGAGGCAAACTGAATTCGCTGGCAAATGAGTATTTTCAGGTAAAAAATGCATTAGTAGCATTTAATACCATGGTCGATTGCAGTAACGCATTTACTATCAATTACAACGGTACTTCGTCCTACATCATGCCACCCATTGGAACAGTGATTGCCAATAATAACGTTTACAACTCATCCAGCTCAAACACAAATATCAATGTCAGCCTGATTGACCCGACCATGGATATTACCTGGAATAACAATTTAATGAATCAGGGAAAATACAGCAATTTTACAGCTACCGGATCGCAGGTTATCAGCGGAAAAGACCCGAAACTTGCGTTGGCAGGAACAAATATAAACATGTATGAACCGGGTGAATCTTCGGAATTATTATCATATACCACCATTGATTATCCCGAAATTTCAGTTGATATTCGGGGTAGGGATCGGGCAACAACAGCTAAAATAGCTGGTTGCAGTCAAGTTTCCGGAATAGTAACCCGCATAATGCCAAACCGTTCAACTACAGGTGCTTCCTACTTCAACGGAACGTTCACAGATATAAAAACAGTCATGTTGGATCATGGTTTTAAATCGTTTGTTTCAAACCGCCAGTTGATTAGCAATTCTAATATTGCAGGAAAATTGTCTGTTTTTGATATCTCCGGTAAACTTTTATTTGAACAAAAGTTAGCGGAAGGTATTTCGACGAGCAATATGCCGTACAATCCCGGCGTTTATATTCTTAATTTTATTTCATCAACGGGTAAAAATTATTCTGAAAAAATCATTCTCAATTAAGTATGAATCGGACAATCAGAGTTTTTATTGCATTTTTGTTTGCTATTTCAACAATCAATGCCGCAGAGCATCCTAATTTATTTCTCACACCCAAGGGGGTTCAGGAAATTAAATCTTCGCTTGGAAAATATCCGGCTTTCGACAAATCGCTGAGTGAGTTGAAAGCCATTGCCGATAAAGCTTTAGCTGAAAAAATCGAAGTTCCGGTTCCGAAAGATGGCGGCGGCGGATATTCGCACGAAAAGCATAAAAACAATTATTACGCCATGAATGCTGCCGGAATTCTGTTTCAAATTAGTGCAGACAAGAAATATGCTGTCTTTGTTCGGGATATGCTAATGAAATATGCCGAATTATATCCCACACTTCCCCTGCATCCTATCATCAAATCCGAAGCACGGGGCAAGCTTTTCTGGCAAACATTGAATGATGCCGTGTGGGTGGTTCATGCTGCCAATGCGTACGATTGTGTGTACAATTTCATTTCAGAAAAAGACCGCCAGCTGATTGAAAAGAACCTTTTCCGACCTATGGCTGAGTTCCTTTCTAATGGCAATCCCGGTAATTTTGAAACCTTCAATAAAATGCACAATCACGGTACCTGGGCTTTGTCGGCAGTAGGAATGATTGGCTACACAATGGGCGATAAAGAACTTGTTGCAAAGGCTCTGTATGGTTCCAACAAAGATGGCAAAAGCGGTTTTTTTAGGCAGTTGGACATGCTTTTTTCACCTGATGGATATTACACTGAAGGTCCTTATTATCAGCGTTATGCAATATGGCCATTTATGACTTTTGCACAGGTTATTCAGAATCAGCAGCCCGAACTCAATATTTTCAGGTATCGCGATGGAATTTTGCAGAAAGCGGTCAATACATCGCTTCAATGTGCTTACAACGGTGAGTTTTTTGAATTGAATGATGCACTTGATAAAACCTATGCAACACAGGAAATAATTTATGCTGTCGACATAGCCTATAAAAATAATCCGGCTAATAAACAATTACTCGATATTGCACGATTGCAAAACTCTTACCTCGTTTCTGAAGAGGGATTGTCCACTGCTAAAGCTGTTGCTATGGAAAACATTCCTGCGTTTGAAACAAAATCAACCCTACTTCATGATGGCGCTAAAGGCGATGAAGGTGGAATCGCGATTTTACGTAGTGGAACGGACAGTAAGCAAAGTTGCCTGACCTTCAAAGCCACATCGCATGGACTTTCGCATGGACATTTCGATAAACTTTCCATGATTTTCTATGATAATGGGAACTGCATTTTACCCGACTATGGATCTGCGCGATTTCTGAACATAGAACCTAAAGATGGGGGCGGTTATACAAAGGAAAATCATACATGGGCAACCCAAACAATTGCGCACAACACCGTTACCGTGGATGGGAAAAGTGATTTCAACGGTGACATAAAAATGTCGTCTAAATATCATTCAGATTTGAATTACTTCAATGCCGATAATCCTGAAATTCAGGTTGTGTCGGCGGCGGAAGGAAATGCATATATTGGAGTGAAAATGAACCGTACAACGGCCATGATAACGAATAAAGCATTTGAATATCCGCTAGTACTCGATATCTATAGTGTAAAATCAGATTCTGTTCACCAACTCGATTTTCCATTTTATTATAAGGGACAACTAGTTTCAACTGATTTCAAGTATCAGAAAAGCACAAAAGAACTGAAGGCGTTGGGTACAAAAAACGGATATCAGCATTTATGGCTGGAAGCAACCGGAAAAACTGATAAACCGATTGCCGATTTTACCTTTGTGCAGGGAAACCGATTTTACAGTATAACCACACTGGCGAATCCGGCAACTCAGTTTAAGATGACACGCATTGGTGCCGGAGATCCCGATTTCAATCTGCGCAATACAACATGTTTTATGATTCACCAGCCAAATGCTACGACACATACTTTTGTTTCGGTGATTGAGCCCCACGGACTGTATGATTTAACACGGGAAGTGACCGAAAATTATGATTCAAATCTTTCTAATTTGGTCTTATTAAGAGATGATGAAGCATTTTCGGCTGTAATAATAAGTCTGAAGAACGGACAGAAATTTCTGTTTATTACGGCAAACAAAGATTTTGATGAATCAAAGATAAAAACCCTTGTAATCAAAGACAAAACTATTTCATTTAAAGCTAATTATTATTTTTCAGAAATACAAAACTAACTTATTATGCAAACAAAAAGTGAGAATTTTCTATTCGGAACTGAACTTCCTACGGTAGAGGTAGATGGTGGATTAACCCGCAAATTAATGGGTTACGATGGACAGCTAATGCTGCTCGAGATCAAATTTAAAGCTGGTAGTATTGGGTATCAACATAAACACATTCATTCGCAAACTTCGTATGTAGTTAGTGGTGTTTTTGAAGTTAGCATTAATGGAGTTACACAGATTCTGAACCCCGGCGATGGATTTTATGTTGAACCGGATGTGATGCATGGAGCAAACTGTCTTGAAGAAGGTATTTTGATAGACACATTCAGTCCTATGCGGCAGGATTTTTTATTGAAATGAAATGAAAATCAAAGGCTTACGCTGGTGGATCATCGGGATGATAATGGTTATCACCATTATCAATTATCTCGACCGTGGCACGCTCAATTATATGTGGGTGGCCAATATTGAATACAAACTTGTTGACAAGTGTGATCATGCGGGAACGGAAAATCAGGCCGAATTTCTGAAACTGACTAATACCTACAAGTTGGTCTCCAAAAAAGGTGATGTTATTACACAAAAAGCGGAATATGTTTCATTTAAGAACAAGGGAAAGATTGTTGTAAATCGTCAGGGGATTGCCTATGACCTGGGTATTGTCGATTCAAAAGTTTCTCCAAAAGTGGCGGCTCAGCAAGCCAAGGATTTATTGGGAGAAATCACCATTTTCTTTATGATTGCCTACGGTTTCAGTCAGCTTTTCTCCGGAAAACTGTATGACAAAATAGGTACGCGCCGTGGTTTCTTCACTTCGGTTTTAGTTTGGGGAGCAGCCGATGCGCTGACTTCGCTGGCTCAGGGGAAAGTTACGCTTACCGGTTTCCGCATGATGCTGGGATTAGGCGAAGCCGGTCCATGGCCGGGAACTACGAAAAGTAATGCTGAGTGGTTTCCACAAAACGAACGTGCTTTTGCTCAGGGACTTTTTGGTGCAGCAGCATCAATTGGCTCTATATTAGCTCCGATTATTATATTGATGCTTTATATTTCACTAGGGTGGCGAATGACGTTCGTGGTAGTTGGTTGTTTGGGTATTTCATGGCTTATACCATGGCTTATTATCAACAAAAAAGGACCAAAAGAACACAAATGGATTACCGAAAAGGAACGTGAATATATTCTGAGCGGACAGCCGGAAGCAACCATGACAAACGACCGTGCCAAAAGCTGGGGCGAACTCCTGTCGAACCGAAAAAACTATTCGGTTATTCTGGGACGCTTCTTTCTCGATCCGATTTGGTGGATGTTCGTGACGTTTTTACCTATGTATTTGGTAGAAGAATTCAAACTGAATATAAAAGAACTTGCTTTTTCGGCATGGATTCCTTACGTGGGCGCTATGATTGGCGGATTAGCGGGCGGCTGGTTCTCGGGTTATTTAATCCGCAAAGGTGCCACTGTGGATAAAGCCCGTAAAACGGCTATGCTTACCGGTGGACTGATTATGATTCCGGCTATCATTGCTTCGGTAATGGCGGCCAATGCCGTGTTGGCAGTAATTCTAATGGCATTTGTGCTGGGAGGTTTCCAGTTCACCATTGTCAATATACAAACTTTACCCAGCGATTTCCATTGTGGAAAATCAGTAGGATCGTTGGCTGGTCTGGGTGGTGCTGCAGCTGTTTTAGGAACAATTTTAGCCATACTTTTTGCTGGAAAAATCGAAAGTTGGCCGTTGCTTTTCGGTTTATTGGCCGCTCTGGTTCCATTATCACTAATATCAATCTACCTAACAGCAGGTAAAATCGAGCAAATAAAATAATGTGCCAATTTGAAAATGATATAATTTTAAAATTTAATAGAAATATAAACCATTATGAAATTAGAAGGAAAAGTAGCCGTTATAACCGGTGGAGCACGTGATTTAGGTCGTGCAATTTCAGTAAAATTGGCTTCGGAAGGTGCAAAAGTTGTCATTAATTATTTTGACAACCCTGAAGATGCAAATGAAACATTGAAAATGGTTCAGGATTGCGGTTCTGAAGGTATTATTGTTCAGGGCGATATGACAAAAGCAGAAGATGTAAAACATGTTTTTGAGGAAGGATTGAAAGCATTTGGTTCGGAAATTCATATTTTGATAAACGTTGTTGGTGGTCTTTTTGGACGCAAATCAATTACCGAACAGGATGAAGACTGGTATTATCTACTAATGGATGTGAACATGAAAAGTTGCTGGCTTTGTACCCGCGAAGCTGTTCCACATATGCCGGCCGGTTCAGCCATAGTAAATTTCTCGTCTTTAGCAGCACGCGATGGTGGCGGACCAGGTGCTTCGCTTTATGCAACAGCCAAAGGGGCAGTGATGACCTTCACCCGTTCTATGGCCAAAGAACTCGGACAGAAAGGAATCCGCGTCAATGCTTTAGCTCCGGGAACTATTGCCACTTCGTTCCACGATCGCTTCAACACGCCTGAAAACCGCGAACGAATGAAAGGTATTTATCCACTTCGACGTGAAGGTGATGCAGGTGATATTGCAGATTTGGTGTTATTTCTCGCTTGCTCAGATTCTGATTATCTTACTGGTACAAATGTGGATATAAACGGTGGAATGTCGTTCTCCTAATTAGGGAATAATCAATACCCCTGTATCCATTAAATGAAATTTTAGAACAGAGGTATTTTGATATTCAAATACACACAAAAAATAATCTGTATTATAAAAAACCTCTACCTAAAAAGGCAGAGGTTTTTAATCGTTGTGCGCCGAGCATGACGAGTATATTTGACGGTTCAAGTCCGTTATGGGGGCTATCAGTTGCCAACCATTAGCTTAAGGCAAGGGTGTCCATCGTGAGGTGGAATCTGAAGGAAGCCGGCGGCAAATTTCCGGTCGAAGGA
>CAIUTB010000078.1 GCA_903901975.1 uncultured Bacteroidales bacterium | reverse complement strand
GATAGAGCGTGATCTTCAGAAATACTACGCCGAAGCGACAGTTCTTCTTCAAACGAATGATGATAAAGGTTTTGGTATGCCGGCGCTCGAAGCAGCTGGAAATGGAACGACATTTATCATTCCTGAGGGTCAAGGTGTATGCTCCCTTTTTCAAAATGGCATAGATGGGTACTTCACCAAAGAAAAGGAAACAGAAACAATTGTGCAGCATCTACATTTTCTTCTAGCGAATCGGAACGAGAGTGAGAATATGGGGCGACATGCATTGGAAACCGTACGGAATTCCTATAGCTAGGAAAAGCATGCGTTAGCTTTGCAAATAATAATACGAGAATGTCTATATCACAGCCTTTAGTATCTGTTATTATCGTGAATTGGAATGGTAAGAAATGGCTTAAAAAATGCCTTGATTCTTTGCGTTCCCAGACTTATAAGAACTTTGAAATCGTATTTGTGGATAATGCGTCTTCCGATGACAGCATTGCATACGTTGAAAAAAATTATCCGGAGGTGCTCATCGTTCGTAGTGATACTAATCTTGGTTTTGCTTGTGGAAATAATATTGGAATAAAAAAATCGAGTGGCGATCTTCTTTTGTTTTTAAATACGGATACATGGGTCGAAAGTGATTTTTTGGAAGAGCTTGTTGATTTATATATATCGAATAATTTTGTTGCTGTTGGTCCGTTGGAGGCTGCTTATGAAACTGGACTAAAAAGGAAACCATATACCAGTACCATCGATCTTTTCGGATGGCCGGTTTATAGACCGACGAATGAAGTTGGGATTATTGAGAGTTTCTATCTGACAGGCGTCTGCTTTCTGACCTCGAAAGAGTTTTATCTTCGAAGCGGAGGATTGGATGACGATTATTTTATGTATAGTGAGGAAGTCGATTGGTTTTGGCGGCTTCAACTTCTCGGTGAGAAGTGTGCTTACACAAGCGTTGCCTATGTGTATCACGCGGGCTGTGGAAGTGGTTCTAAGGGGGTTCAATACACCACTTTCTTATGGAGAAATCAAAACACTCTTCAGATGCTTTTGAAGAACTATACTTGGTATAATCTTCTGTGGGTATTGCCTATCTATCTGATTCAGAATATATTTGAATTTCTCGCTTTTCTGCTTCTATTAAAACCAAAAATAGCGTGGTCGTATGTTGAGGGTTGGTGTTTTAATGCAATGAATATTTGTAAAATTTTTCGTAAAAGGAAAATAATTCAAAAAAGAAGAGAGACTTCGGATTTTGAAATAATTATGAAAATGTTTTTTGGGTTTGGTAAGCTATATAGTTTATTTCAGAAAGTATTTCCAAATAAATGAAAATCGCGATTATTCAAACAAGTCTTGTTGAGCCAACTGGTGGGGAACGCCAATCCCTCATGCTTGCAATTTCGCTGCAAAAAATGGGCCACGAAGTTACTATATTTACGCAGGCTGTTAGTGTGCATTGCTTTCCTGAACTACAGAAACAAGTTACCATTGTGGCGGCATCAACTTTTTTACAGAGAACAGAGCAGAATGTTGTGCAAAAAAGAATGAACATTCCTGCCCTGTATGTTCTTAGGTATTTTAAGTGCTTATTTCAGGTGTTTTTTTTCTACAGATCTATCAAAGACACTCTATCGAAATTTGATGTTATTAATCCGCATAACTTTCCAATGGAATGGGTTTCGTTTTTTGTTAAGCGCGATTTTCCGAATAAACAGATTGTTTGGATGTGTAATGAGCCGCCGTTTTATTATTTTTCACAGCAAAATTTAATGACTAGGCTGGTTAGCTGGCCAATTTTCTATATTTTTGATAAATGTGCCGTGCGTGCAATCGATAAGATTGTAACCCTAGATCGTCTTAATCAAAGTCGGGTCTTGTCGATATACGGTAGAGAGCCTAGATTGATTCGAAGTGGTGCGGAGATTGAAACGGTATCGCATTCGGCAGCGGAATTATCTGATTGTAGACGGAAATTTAATTTACTGGACGACAGTTTCATTGTGCTTTCAGTAGCTACTTTAGCTCCATATAAACGTCCAGACAAGACATTGCTAGCGATACAGAAACTGCATAATAAGATCCCAACTATTTGTGGAATATTCGTTGGTTCTGGCGAGATGGAACAAGTGTTGCAAGATATGTCAGTGGCGATGTCTTTATCGGATTCCATTCATTTTATCAAGCATGTTTCGGAATCCGATCTAGCAATGCTGTATGATATCTGTAACGTGTATGTTTTTCCAGCGAATCAGACATGGGGTCTTTCTGCGGTAGAAGCTATGTTGCATGCAAAACCAGTTCTAGTTTCAAGAGATTGTGGAGTTTCTGAAATTGTTACTGATTGGGAAAATGGGGTGCTTGTTGATGGAGATAATGCTGTTAGTATCGCAGATGCCATTTTTAAGTTGTATAAAAATAATACTTCTATGTGTTTTATCGGCAGCTCCGCTAGAAAATACGTATTAGAAAATTTATCATGGACTAAATATGCTGAGAAAATGGCCTCACAATTTGAAAATTAGTATTTTCCGTAAGATACAGACCGACGCGGGCTCTCAAGGTGTAGCCATCGTGCTATTACTGTTAATTGCAATAGTTTCTCATCGGGAATGGTTTAATCCGTTTTCGATTTTAAGTTCTGGTGATTGGTATCATTGGACTGATCGGGCTACGTTGGAACTCGCAACTTCTTGGGGTGTCTGGGTTAACTATGTAAATTTCGGGATGGTCAATATTCAGATCCCTTTTAATATATTCATGGCTATATGGTCATTCGTAGTCAGGATTGGCCTTTCCTTTGATATTGCATCAAAACTGACGTTATTTGCACCGATTGCCATATTGAGTTTCATATCGCCATATGTCTTTTCAAAAAGATTGACACACGATGTGCATGTTTCTTTCGTAGTGGCATTATTTTATGGCACAACAACATACGCTTTAATTAATCAGGTACCGATTCAGTTCGTATATGCGCTGTCGCCACTCGTTTTCTATTTCTTTATTATCGCTTTGGAAGATAATAAATTACAAGACTGGGTTGTTTTTTCTTTGTTTTATTGGATTGCAGTTTGTTATGAAATAAGAATCATGTATGTTGTGTCGTTTGTGTTGTTTTTCTATTTCATATTTCATTATTTCCTCGTTTATAAAAGATACTTGAAAGCCTTCATATACTGTTGTTTCATAACTATTTTTCTTAGTGCATTTTGGTTATTGCCTAGTTTGCAGGGGTCAGTCTCATCTGCTGTTTCTTCTACAACGAACAGGGCTTTATTTGGGGGCGGTCTGTTTAGTATTCAACAGGCTTTTACTGTCTTTACATGGAATTGGACGGGTAGTAGGCCAGATGACCAGTTTGTTAATCAACCAATTCAAATGTATTTTTGGATACTTCCGCTTATTTTGTTGATGAGCTTTTTTATTGTTAAGTTTAAATTTAAGAAGCAAGTAATATTTTTTTGGATAGTATCTTTAATCGGAATTATCCTGACGAAGCAATCTGGTAAACCTTTTTCAGACCTTTATCAGTATTTGTTCCTTCATTTTCCTGGCTTTAGTCTATTTAGAGAAGCGTCGAAGTTCTATATCGTGACCGTTATTGGCTATACTGGTTTACTTTCATTTACCCTACTCCACATTAAACAAAAAAGACCGTTAATATTTATTTTCATATCATTTGTATTATGCAGTTCATTTTTTTTAAATCTCAAGCCGCTGCTTGACGAAAGCGCACAAGGGCTGTTTGTTTCCAAAGAACCTAGCAGTGATTATGGCGTGGTTGAAAGCTTTATCGAGAGTAAGCCATATTATTTTCGAACGCTTTGGGTTCCGGTTTATTCAAGATGGAGTTTTTTTAATAATATTCACCCGCAGACCAGCTTAGTTTCCTCAACGGGCTCTGAATGGAAGAATCTTATAAAAAAACAAATAGATCCACTAATTAATAATGATAGGCTTACTGAAATTTTTTCCAGTAAGTTTTCTAATCAACTACTGAATATTTCTTCATTGCGGTATGTGATAGTTCCTATTAGGGATATCGCAAACGATGATGACTTTTATAAAGATTATGGTGAACGGCAGTTTTTTATTGATGAGCTTGATAAACTTCCGTATTTGCAGCGGATCGATATTGGGACGACAGAGTTGGTTGTATACGAAAATGCTGATTATCGACCGCATATCTATACGACGAGAAATCAGGAAACGATATACGGCAATATTCCTTTTGAACAGGTTGATTTTCAATTCCGAAACCCGACGGAGTATCAAATTTCACTTAAGAATATTTCTGATCCGGTGTATGTGAATTTCTCCGAATCGTATCATCCGGACTGGAAACTTCGAGCGGGAGATTTTCAATGGTTCGACGTGCTGACCAAGAAAGACTATTTCCTGCCGGATACCGACCACTCCCAAAACGATGCGAAACTGAACTCGTTCCTGATTGATCCGGCATATATCCGACAGCAT
>CAIUTB010000077.1 GCA_903901975.1 uncultured Bacteroidales bacterium | reverse complement strand
TAGTAGTAGTAGTAGTAGTTTAATACTTTATCCTGATTATCTGACGCTTTACATTCAAGTATCAGTTCGTTTATTTTTTCAACAAAACTTCTGTTATCATTTTCTTAAAATCTTCTTTTGGAATAGCACCTTGTGACATTTGTGGAGTACCATTCATTGGACAAAAGAACAGAGTAGGGATACTTTGAATGCCATAAGCAGCGGCTATTTCCGGTTGAGCGTCAACATCTACTTTGTAAACATAAATCTGACCCTCATATTCTTTTGCCAAGTCTTCCATAATAGGTGCAATCGTTTTACACGGTCCACACCAGCTGGCGTAAAAATCGATAATACAGGGTTTTTCACCCAGGTATTTCCACTCAGTTGGATTTGTCTGGAAATTGGCAACTTTAGATAAAAATTCAGCTTTGGTCAGGTGAATTGTACTCGTTTGTTGTTGTACCTGAGTGTTGTTTACTTTAGTCTTTTCGCCACAGGCTGTAAACAGTGCAACAAGCATTACGCTTGCAAAAATTAGTTTTTTCATTTTAATTTTCATTTATATAGTGATTGATTTGATTTCTTTCAATAAAAATTCCTTCTGCTTGATTCCTACGAAACGTTTCACTTCTTTTCCATTTTTAAACAGAATAAGCGTAGGAATGCTACGTACATTAAACTCTTGTGCCATAGACTGATATTGCTCAATATTCAGTTTCCCTACATGAGAATTTCCGCTTAGTTCGTCGGCAACTTCATTTAGTACCGGAACCATCATTTTGCAGGGTGCACACCACTCAGCCCAAAAATCCACTAACACCACCTTGTTTTTCGTCTTTTGTTGAAAGTTCTTATCTGTCAATGTCAAAATATTGGCATGATCCTCCACTTTCGGAAGATTTTTCATTTTTAAACGGGCATAAATATTCAATAATATAAATCCCAAAATAATACTACCAATGATGATGAATGCTGTTTGCATAATAATTATGTGTTTAAAATCTTTTTGATTATAGTCACCAAAATTTATTTATTAGTTTAAAGGTTCGCTAACGACCGACCTCGTCCGGTGAGCCGAAAAACAAGTGAAGACGACGTAGAAATCTTTTCAGTTTCAGTCCCGTCATATTCCGTCGGGGCGAGTTTAGAAGATTTCAGTAGCAATAGTAAGTTTTTCGAGCGAAGCGGGCGCAGTCTTGACCTTTTTTGCTTCCTTTTTGTGTCAAGACAAAAAAGGAAGTGGGGTTTGGGGCAACGCCCCATTAAAAAAAGTCAGTACATACATTTTATTACGTCACAAATTCCTGATATGGGTTATGCTTATGTTCCCGGTCTTTTACTACCAAAGTTGTTGTCGGAGCTTTTGATTTCATATTGAATAGGATATCATGTCCTATACAGAGCCCGAATGAGATATTCAGTTCTGTTTCGTTCTGAGCCAAAAAGTCAGCCTGCCCAGCAGGATTGCACGATGTGCCTTTCACCGTCTCATCGTTCAAGAGTTTTGACCCTTTAATTTTGGCATATTTACAGTCCACAGTATAAACTTCAAACTTATCCGAAAGACGTTCTTTCAATTCCGTAGCTTCGCGGGTCATTCCCACGCAATGTGCAATTCCGATACGTTTCACACTCGAATTTTCAGCAAACTTCGTCAACTCCTCTACCCTGTTTCTTCCCATTAACAGGGAATCTTCTGCTGCACGCATAAGTTTTAAGTCGCTTTCGGAATAAAGCTCTTTTTGATTTTCCATTCGGTTCTTTACTTTTCGTAAGCAAAATTATTCGCTGCCCATCCCGGAAAACCATCCATCATTTGATAAACGGACTTAAACCCTTTCTGCATCATATAATCCACCGCCATTCCACTTCGGTGATTCGTCCGGCAATAAACCAGATAAGTAGTTTTAGGATTGAGTTTATCAAGTTTAGAATAGGCATCCGATTGACGAATATCAATGTTTTGAGCACCTTTTAAATGTCCCGCAATATACTCTTCAGATGTTCTTACATCCAGTATGACAATAGCTTTGTTCTTTTTCAAAACATCCTTTATCTCGGGAGAACTAAGCTGCGTCCGTTGAGCTGATATTCCGGTGAATGAAGCCAATAGTAATATCAATGTTGGCAAAACAAATTTCAGTTTCATAAATCTCTTGTTTTAAATAAAAATTATTTCTTTTTGCCCCAGGTATGAATACCAAACGGCCAGTACAACGGACAAAAACCAATTAATGAAGTCAGGGTAAATACTCCGGCTAAAACAAGTAGCACTATGGCCATCGATCCGGTAACCACATTTGCAAAATACAATCCGACAAAAACCAAAGCAACCACAATACGGATAGCTCTGTCAATAATTCCCATGTTTGTTTTCATAATTTTAATTTTTAAAGTGTTTATTTTAAGCCCCTTTAGGGGTTTGGGGGTTTATAACTCTTTCGAAATAGTTATTGCCGCAATAGTTCCATCGGCCACAGCAGTAGTAATCTGGCGGTATTTTTTGCTGATAATATCGCCAATGGCATATACATCCGGAATGCTGGTTTTCATATCTTCATCTGTAAGAATGTATCCCCAAATATTCATGTCAGGAAGCGTTTTGCCCAACACCGATACATTAGATTTGAAACCGATAAATACAAATACACCATCCGATTCAAGTTCTTTTACTTCTTTGGTTTTCAAATCTTCAAGGGTTGTAATCATGGTGTTGCCACGTTTCTCGAAACCTCGTGGTTCATGTTCGTACATCACAGTTATTTTATCGTTCGCTTGCAACTGTTCAATAGCCGTTTGGTTAGCTGTTAGCTTATCAAACTGATGAATCATAGTTACTTTGCTGGCAAATTTGGTGATAAACAACGCTTCTTCTACCGCTGAATTTCCGCCTCCAATAACCGTTACTTCCTTGTCCACGAAATATTTGGCATCACATGTAGCACAATACGAAATTCCTTTGCCTTTGTATTCTTTTTCACCCGGCGCATTCATCGTATTCGGGGTTGTACCGGTGGCAATAATAATTTTCTTGGCTTTGATGGTTTCCAGTTGGTCAATCACAATTTCTTTCTTCAACAAATCCACTGAAGTAATATCCACTGCCACTTTAAAATCAATGCCGGTATGCTTAGCTTGTTCGCTCATGTAATGCGCCAACATATAACCCGGTTGTGGTTGTTCAAACCCAGGATAGTTGGAAACCTGATGCGTTATACCCATATATCCACCTGGCAATGCTGGGTCAATCAACACCGTTTTGATTTTAGCTTGTCCAAGGTAAATTCCGGCAGTCAGACCGGCAGGTCCGCCACCTAAAATTGCCACATCGTATTCCGAAACAATCGGTTTTTGGTTGGCTTTAATTGCTGTAACTTCTTCCGTTGTCAACATGGTATCAAGTCGCTCAATGATTTCGGATTTCTTAATACCGCCACTGATTGAATCAATAACTTGTTTCCCATTCTCAAAAAACAACAAGGTTGGCGATGAACTCACACTCAATTCGGTTGCCAGCTCACGATTTCCTTGACGATAAATTTTTAGGAACTTGATTTTCTGACCATACAACTCGGCCATTGCATCAAATTTTGGTGCCAATGCCTCGCAAGGCGGACATTCGGTTGAATAAAAATCTACAACAACTTTTCCGCCGTTCAATACTTCTTTTTCAAAATCTACTGCATTAATCTCTTTCATAATCTTATATTTTTATTTTTCCTGATATATGTTCATTCGTTCATATATAATTCCACATGTAGGGACCGGTCGTGACCTGTCCTTTCTTTCGAAAATAAATTAATCGTTTAAATAATACGCAGCTCCCAAGCTCAACAATTCTTTCACTGGGCGGCAATCGGGAGAATTTGGATGTCCGTTTTTGTTTTTTGCAACAGAAGCACACCCACCACCACAAGCCAACGCAACATCGCAGGTTTTACATTTTTCAATGGTTGTAATATCCCGGTTCTGCCAGCTTTCAATCGCTGTTTCATTCTTTGTAACTTCGGGATAAAATGTACCAAGTTCATCGCCTTTATTTCCAACAGTAGCGGTACAGGAATATATAGTACCAGTAAAATCAAAAGCCCATTCTGTTTTACAAGCCGGACACGAATCGAACAACGCCATAGGCAATTCTTCATGTTCCGAAATATATTTAGCAATGGAAAAAGCAGGTTTATAGAATTCAGCAATATAAGGATGCACTTTCAGCAATTCATATAAATGTTGATACAGCGTAGCACGGTCAAATAGTTTCTCAGGTGTACTATTACAGAAATGCAGTTCGTAATTACGTCCTATTTGAGTTTTAAATAGGGGAGAAGCAGTCCAGCCTTTGTCAATTGCAAAACGAGAAAGTCCGGCCAGATTTTCGATATTTTCTTTATCTATCACCATGCGCAGGTTGATATTAATTCCCGCAGCAAGGCAAGCATCAATTCCTTCAATAATTCGGTCGAAAGTAGGTTGTTTCCCTTTCAGGTAACGACGACCATCATGCACTTCCTGAGTTCCGTCCAATGTAACCTGCACTTCGCGTATACTGGCAGTTTTCAGCAAATCAACATACGAAGCAAGGGTATATCCATTGGTTACAAAGGCTAAATCAAGCCCGGCTTCATTGGATCTCTGAATAAAATGAGTCAACATCGTCCGTTGATGAACGCCCGGTAAAAGCGGCTCGCCACCAAAAACGGTGATATATTTTCGCCGGCCGGCAAATTCAGCATGGATATAACTAAAAAACGCAGCAACCACTTCATTCGTTACTACTTTCTGAACCGGATTATAACCTTCCTGATAGCAATACGAACAGGCAAAATTGCAGGAATAATTGGGTACAAAAAATAACTGAACTTCATCTTCTTCACGTTTCTCAGTGAAGTCGAGGTAAGCCAGTTTAAAAGCCAGTTTCTCCTTTGCCTCATCAGTCAGATAGCCTTTTTGTACAAATTCACCGTTTGGATCAAGTTTGTTTTTCAGCTTTTTAACTTCATTAGCTGAAATGATGTCAGCCGATTTACTCAACGGATTGACAATGAAGAAATCTTCAGAGTCGGCTATGGGTGTGATAATGTTATGACGAGAAATGCCCCCAACCCCTAAAGGGGAGTTAGAAGGCAAATATTCGAATTGTTTTGAGTTCTTTTTCATAATTTTTAATCTTAAAATCCTAACCCAAAAGGAGAATAATAATACTCCCCTTTAAGGTTAGGGGTAACCTTAGTCATGACAACCGGCTACAATAATCGATACTTTAGCACAACATTGTGCTACTTTCGACTCTGATTTGTTGCTCGAACAGCAACTTTTCTTCACTACACTTTTCATACTTGCAAATTTAAAATGAATAAAAAAGAAATGAATTATTTTATTTCCTACACTAAATCAGGCATTCCAGCAATGATTTGGTTCAGATAACTTGTTTGATTTTGTTTTAAATCCTGAAATTGTAAAGCTCGAAACAATTGCCTGACCTTTCTCGTAAGGTGCAGATTCTTCCAAAACTGTAATTTCATGAAATCCTGCTTTTTTCAGAATTTGCAGGTATTTATCCTTCGTTTCGGCACCAGCCCAACATTCAGCCACAGCCACAGGATCATTCTTATATTCTTCGGCAATATCTTTTAGCGCATAAATATCACTTACCACAAAACGACCACCTTCTTTAAGTATGCGATAAACTTCATTCCAAACGGATTGTTTGTCAGAACTATGGTTGATAGTGCAGTTGGATATCACTAAATCAGTACTGTTATTTTCAAAAGGCAACTCTTCAAGTTCAGCTTTTACAATCGTAGCATTTGCCACTTCAAATTTGGCAATACTGGCTTTAGCTTTGGTAATCATTCCTTCCGAAATATCAATTCCATAAGAATGTCCGTCTTCCCCAACTTCTTCAGCCATCCTTAATACGTCGTTACCACGACCGCTGCCCAAATCCACACAAATTTCTCCCGGTTGCGGTTTGGCATAATTTATAGCACCACCACATGATAAACAACAAGCGCTTTCGCTTAATTCGGAGTATCGTACATTTATTGCTTCTGTAATCATAACTAATGATTTTTAGTATTGGTTTCTTATTGACGCTGCAAAGATATATGATTTATTTTGAATTACAATAGTATCACCAATTAAATTATTATAATATCACCGTTATTTTTTGTTTTTATTTCAACTGATAATTACTTTCAGGATAAAAACCGATTATATTACATTCTGAAAACTCAAATAAACAGACTCAGATTCCCTTGATAAATAAATGATTACAAATATCGTACTTTTAAATCTATCTTCATTTGAACTTGACAGCGATTCATCTCTGAAGTGACGAGAACCAACTAAAATTGTGATATTCCTCACGAATTGAAAAGTGAACTGATTTTCATTGAATTTATCAGGAATATTAATTTAGTTTTGTAGGGCTTTCTTTTCTGAAATTAATTAAATTAATTCTTAAATTATATATCTATGGCAAAAGTTCTTATTCTTGGAGCGGGCATTTCCGGACATAGCGCTGCTCTGATAGCAAAACGAAAGCTGGGCAAAAATCATGAAGTTGAAGTAATCAGCCCCAACAGCAATTACCAATGGGTTCCATCCAATATTTGGGTTGGTATGGGATTAATGACACCCGAACAAGTTAAGTTTGAGCTTTCTCCTGTATATAAACGCACCGGAATAATGTACCGACAAGCAATGGCTGTTTCAATTCATCCTAATGGTGACAAAATATACAACAAAGGCTATGTGACGATTAAATATGTCACAGGGGAGTTGAAAGATAAAGAAGAGAATGTGGAATATGATTTCCTGATTAATGCCACAGGACCAAAACTCAATTTTGCCGCTACCGAAGGTCTCGGACCTGACAAATTTAGTTCTTCTGTATGTACGTACCAACATGCAACCCACGCATGGGAAAATCTTCAAAAGTGTTTCAAGAAAATGGAAGAAGGCGAAAAACAACGGATTCTGATCGGAACCGGTCACCCTTTAGCAACCTGTCAAGGTGCAGCTTTTGAGTATTCACTCAACATTGCCTTTGAAATAAACAAGCGCAAATTAAATCACATGGCCGAAATCACATGGATTTCGAATGAATATGAATTGGGTGACTTTGGCATGGGCGGTGCTTATGTGAAACGTGGAGGTTATGTTACCCCAACTAAAATCTTTGCAGAATCAATTTTCAAAGAGTATAATATAAATTGGATTACTGGTGCAGGAGTCAATAAGCTGGAGGAAGGATTGGTGCATTACGAAACATTGGATGGTGAATATCATAGCAAAGAGTTTGATTTTGCCATGCTTATTCCCAGCTTTGCCGGTGCAGGAATGAAAGCCTACAACAAACTGGATGAAGATATTACGGCAGATATATTTGTGCCTAACGGCATGATGAAAGTAGATGCCGACTACACTGCAAAAGCCTACGAAGAATGGGATGCTAGCGACTGGCCTTCCATTTACAAATCACCTTTGTACGACAATATTTATGCTGCGGGAATTGCATTTGCACCACCCCACCCCATATCGAAACCGATGAAAAGCAAAAATGGCACACAAATAAACCCGACGCCTCCCCGGACAGGAATGCCTTCAGGTGTCATTGGGCGTATTGTGGCTGAAAACATTGTAGAAAAAATCAAGACAGGCACCACCGATCACAAACACAAAGTATCTATGGTAAAAATGGGTGCTGCTTGTATTGTATCGGCAGGATATGGAATTCGTCACGGTCAAGCTGCGGTTATGACGGTTTATCCCATTGTTCCCGACTGGAAAAAATTCCCAAAATGGGGACGCGATATCGGTTATACAGTAGGAGAAATAGGCTTAGCCGGACATTGGATGAAGTTGTTTATGCACTACATGTTTCTATACAAGGCTAAAGCACTTCCATTCTGGTGGGTTATACCTGAGTAAAATAAAACTTATCAATCACACTTCTTAAAGATTAAATCATGAAACCAGAAATAGAAAAAACAATACCATACAGCGATATATCTTTTGCAACTGAACCAACCCGTTGGACAAAATTCTGGAGAAGATCAATACTCTTCCAACTCATACGCTTTTTTGTTCTAAATCTCAAAATCATGCGTATAGTGGTTGGGGGACATTCGTAATTGATTTAATTAAAAAATTCAGTACTTTGTCCTATCTAATAACTTTTGTAAGAAGTTAAATCGAAAAAAACTGTTCAATTTTATAACGCCTGAGAAAATTCTCAGGCGTTTTTTTTGTGTAAAAGCGAGTTATTTATGTTGAAGAGCAGAAAAATTCATGTATTTAACAATAAATAAAGCATTTCTGGTTGAAATTTCATCTTTAAGAACGACATTTTATCAAACATAAAAAATTTACTGAATATCATATTGTAATTATTACAAATGAAATATAACCTTTTTGTTACTTTTTATTGATATATAATTTCATATTGTCAACCCATAAAATTAATTCATATTATTTTGATAGTATTTGATTCGTGATTATATCATTTTGCTTACTTTTGCATCGTATTAAAAACAATATGTCAACATTTATCCATTTAAACAAACAATTAGTTCAATTAATTCAAAAATAAGTAGAAACAATTTATTATTAAACATCATTTAAATTTTACAAGTTATGAGAAAGATTAGATTAGTGGCAATTTTAGCAATTGCAGTTTTGACAGTTTCAAGTGCAAAAGCACAGTTCGCAACCGGAGCAGACATTGTTAGCTCGTATGTATGGCGTGGAGTGCCACAAGAAGGCACAAAAGGGGTTCCCAATATTCAACCATACGTTTCATACACGATTGGTGGTTTGACAGTTGGATCATGGGCTTCAAGTAGCCTTCTTGGGAATGTAAAAGAAGTGGACCTTTATGCTACTTATGCATTTTCAAGTCAGTTAGCTGTTACACTTACAGATTACAACTGGGGTTTTGCAAGTGCTAAAGGATATTTTGATTATAGTCCAACTACCGATCACATTTATGAAGCAACTTTAGCTTACACCGGAACTGAAAAATTCCCAATTAGTGCATCAATTAACACCATGTTTGCAGGAGCAGACAAAAAACCATCTGATGTTACAAAAGCAGCTCTTTCAACTTATATCGAATTAGGTTATCAGGTTACTCCTTTAGTTAAAGTATTTGCAGGTGGGGTATTGGGCGAAAGTAATGCTTATGCCACAACAGCTGCAGGTGTCACCAATGTTGGTATTAAAGTAAGCAAATCGATTGTAATTACAGATAAATTCAGTCTTCCTGTATATGGAATCTTAGGTGCAAATCCTTACTCAGGTGCTGCATTCTTTGTAGCAGGCATAACATTATAAAATATAATATTAGTTTTTTCAAGGTATTTTTCGAGAAATAATAAAATAATAAACACAACAATTTAAATTAAAACATTATGAGTAAAACATTAGAACTCCCCAGAAGGGGTGGATATTTCTCCCGAATGAGTGAGAACATATCAAAACCAAAAAACTGGAAACTTTTCGCAGCATTCTTTGGTGGTAAAATGCTAGGCTTACTGGCAGTCGTTGGAGCCATGGTTTTAATACCTGGTTTAATTGGTGGATCGGCTAGTGCAGCTGAAACATATACAGCACATGAAACATCTATGATGAATTCATTGAATACAGTATGGACATTAGTTGCAGCAGCATTGGTATTTGGAATGCAGGCGGGTTTCGTAATGCTGGAAGCGGGTTTTGCAAGAAAAAGGGAAACAGTAAACGTATTAATAGAATGCGTGCTCGATACAGCCATTTGTGGTGTATCATTCTGGGCAATCGGTTATGCATTTATGTTTAGCGAAGGAAATGGATTTATTGGACTTAACTGGTTCTTTTTACAAGGAGCACCTGCAACTTATGGTACAACCGGTGTAGCTTTGTTAGCACACTTTGTATTCCAGTTTGCTTTTGCTGATACAGCTTCTACTATTACTTCAGGAGCTATGATTGGACGTACAAGCTTCCGTGGTGATATACTTTACAGTATTGCAGTTACAGCATTTATTTATCCAATTATTGGTCACTGGGCTTGGGGTCCTGATGGGTTCTTAGCTTTAATGGGAACTCCTGGTCATTTCTTACCTTCATTGGGTAATGGTTTCCGAGATTTTGCAGGTTCAACAGTTGTTCACACTATAGGTGGTGTAGTTTCATTGGCTGGAGCAATTGTATTAGGACCACGTATCGGACGTATATTTTTACGTGATGACAAAAAACGAGGCGGTCTTCCTGCAGCTAACAACTTACCGGTAGCTGTAACAGGAGCATTCCTTCTTTGGTTTGGTTGGTACGGTTTTAACCCGGGTAGTACCTTGTCAGCAATGGACGCAATAGGCATTGGCCGTGTAGCTGCAAACACAACTCTGGCGGCTTGTACCGGGGCATTAAGTGCCATGATATTAGCTTTTTATGTTGGTTCTTTTAAAGGCAAATTCGACGTTGGGTTTACAGTGAACGGTTTGTTAGGTGGATTGGTAGCTATTACTGCACCGTGTTATTGGGTGTCTCCTTTCGGAGCAATTATAATCGGAGCAATAGCAGGAGCAATCGTGTTTGGTGGAATTTATTTGTTGGAATATCTTCGCATCGATGATCCAGTTGGAGCAGTTCCGGTTCACGGGTTGAATGGTATATTCGGAACATTAGCAATTGGTCTCTTCTCAAGTGGCGAATATGGCGCAACAGGAGCTTTTGGAGCTGACAATACAGCACCAGTAACAGGTCTTTTCTACGGTGGTGGATGGAATGTATTTTACGCTCAATTAGTGGGAAGTGCAATCATAACTTTGACAACCTTTGCAATTGCAATGATAGTAATGTTGATTATCAACAAACTTCCATATCCGTTTAAATTACGTGTTGAACCTAAGGGGGAAACTTCGTTCGGTGGTATTGATGTATTTGAACACGGAGCAGAAGCCTATAACAACTAAATGCGATTGAATAAAACGAAAAGTAGCAATGTTATTAACATATATTTTGTAATGAAGTAGCTGCTTTATCGTTCAATTTCAATAACTTTGCAATAAAAAACGAAGAATAAAAAACAATTAAAAACATAAAACATTATGAAAAAGATAGAAGCAATTATCAGACGCTCAAAATTCGAAGACGTTAAAGATGCGTTACATGGAATTGATATTGATTTCTTTACCTATTCCGAAACCTATGGTGTAGGAAATGAAAGAAAAGAGAAAAATGTATTCCGGGGTTCAACTGATACTTCAAACATATCACGCCTTACTTTATCTATAGTTGTACGCGACATCAATTTACAGAAAACTATTGATTGTCTGCTGGATACAGCCTATACTGGTGAAGTAGGAGATGGAAAATTATTCGTATCAACAATTGACGAATCATACAGAATACGGACAAGAGAAAAAGGAGACGAATCTTTGTATGTAAAATAAAAAAAATACATAATTCAAGAAACTAACAATTAAAGTGCAGACCGATTGGTCTGCACTTTTCAAAACACGGTGAAACTAGTTAGAACTAATCGTGTGTTTTTTAGTTTTATTGTTTCGGGCAGACTACTTCGTGAGAAATAGTCTGCCTCTTTTGTTTTCGTTTGATTATATAAATATAAGAAAATAATATTTACACATTATAGTATTAAATTGTGATAAATCAATACATTTATGTAGTATAATTGACATAATAGTGCACAAATGCAACTATTTTTCATTTTTTATTATCATTTTGCTTTGAAGTATAGAAAATATATAATACTTTTGCAGTAAAATTACAATTTGACATTCATTTTACGATCACATTTACATTTTGTATATAGATTATCAAAAGACAATACAATATGTAAATATATTTTTAATATACAGAACAATAGAAAACTAATAAACATAAGCACTAAATGAAAAAAATTGAAGCGATTATTCGCAAATCTAAATTTGAGGATGTCAAACAGGCATTATACGATGTTGGCATCGAGTGGTTCTCCTACTGGGACATTACAGGATTGGGTAAATCGACCGAAGAACAAGTAGTTCGGGGTCAGGTATTCAAATCGGGATACATTCAACGCCGAATGATTTCGATTGTAGTCAGAGACATCAACATGGAAAAAACCGTTAATGCTATTCTTAATTCAGCATGGACAGGTGAAACCGGCGATGGCAAATTGTTTGTATCCGATATTCAGGAAACTTTCCGCATTCGTACCAAAGAATCGGGCTCTGACGCACTTTTCAACAAATAAACCACTTGTCAAACTTAAAATTTAGAATATTAAAAATGAAAAAATATATTATTTCACTTGTAACCTTGCTTGGAGTTTTCGGAACAACACTCTCAGCACAGACAACAGCTGCTCCAAAAATCGATGCTGGTGATACTGCATGGATGATTGTTGCCACTGCACTTGTACTATTCATGTCCATTCCCGGATTGGCATTATTTTATGGAGGTTTGGTTCGTCGAAAGAATGTTTTAAACGTATTTATGCAGGTTTTTTTCTTAGTTGCGGTTATCACTTTAGAATGGGTGGTAATAGGTTATAGCAATGCTTTTGGATCAAATTCAATTGATTTTTTGAAACCTTTTATTGGTGGATTCGATTGGGCATTTTTAAATAATATAAAAGTGAGTGATTTAAGCCCATATTTTATTTCTCACTCACAATTGACAGCCAACGGAACTCAAATTGGAACCATCCCTCACATTCTTTTTGTTATGTTCCAGTGTATGTTTGCCGTAATAACTCCTGCATTAATTATTGGTGCATTTGCTGAGCGTATTAATTTCAAAGGATTTTTAGTCTTTTCAATTCTTTGGTCAATATTCATTTACAATCCTGTTGCACACTGGGTTTGGTCGGCTGATGGCTGGCTATTTAAACTTGGTGCACTTGACTTTGCAGGCGGAACAGTAGTTCACATTAATGCCGGTATTGCAGCCATAGTAACGGCTATCCTGCTTGGACGTCGTCGGGATTATAAAGACCACGCACTTCCAGCCCATAACATTACCTATGTGGTTATGGGTGCAGGTATGCTTTGGGTTGGCTGGTTCGGATTCAATGCCGGTAGTGGTTTAGCAGCTGATGGTCTTGCTGCTAACGCACTCATGGTAACTCACATTGCAGCTGCAGCTGCTGCAATAACCTGGGCATTACTCGATTGGATTATTGATCACCGCCCTACAGTTGTAGGTATCAGTACCGGTGCGGTTGGTGGATTGGTTGCCATTACTCCAGCTGCCGGATTTGTAGGCGTGGGAGGAGCATTAATTATCGGAATTGTGGTTTCTTTAGTATGTTTTTGTATGGTTGCTTATGTTAAACCAAAACTTGGTTACGATGATTCACTTGATGCATTTGGAGTTCATGGAATTGGAGGCATCTTAGGCGCTATCTTAACTGGAGTTTTAGCCACACCACTTGTTCAGGCATCTTATTCAGGTGCACTTTTTGGAAACTTCCACCAGTTATGGATTCAGGTATTGGCTGTTGGCTCAACTATTCTGTTCTCTGGCGTTGGAACATTTATTCTGTTCAAAATTGTCGACAAATGGATTGGGGTTCGCGCTTCTGATAAACACGAAGCTCTTGGACTGGACGAAAGTCAACATGGCGAAACCGCATATACAACTTTCGATTAATTCAGATTTTTCAATAAAAAACACGTTTTATAAACATAGCTTGATTTTTTAGTTTTATTGATTTGGACAGACTATTTCGCGAGAAATGGTCTGTCCTTTTTTTTATCTAAGTTGTACGTTAAAAATCGATAAGTGGTGGAACAATTTTCAGCATTCATTTGGTTTGAAATTATCAATAAATTGCATCTTTTCCACACGAATTATTGTTATTTCGTATCAAATTGAATTGAATAGTAAGATAAATATCGTAATTTTGCACCCAAAATATAAAAAAACAATGCATTTAAATATACAAATAACACAATGCATTTTTCATTTTACTAAAAAATTACTGAAAAGTCAGTAATTTAAACTCTCTACGAAACAATAAAACTAAAACACTGATTTTAAAAATGAAGAAAATCGAAGCGATTATTCGCAAATCTAAATTTGAGGATGTCAAGCAGGCTTTATACGATGTTGGCATCGAGTGGTTCTCTTATTGGGACATTACAGGATTAGGTAAATCGACTGAAGAACAGGTAGTTCGAGGTCAGGTTTTTAAATCGGGATACATTCAGCGCAGAATGATTTCGATTGTTGTCAGGGATTTGAATTTGGAAAGAACCGTTAATGCCATTTTGAATTCGGCTTGGACGGGGGAAACAGGTGATGGAAAAGTTTTTGTTTCCGACATACAGGAGACATTCCGTATTCGTACCAAAGAATCAGGTCCAGATGCTTTATATAACAAATAATCCACTTGTAACAATTTAGATTTGAACAAATTAAATGAAAAAAAATATCGTTTCCCTATTAGCCATATGCTTAGTATTTGGCTCCTCGCTTAGCGCCCAAAATGTTGTAACAGCGGTTGCATCAACTCCAAAAATCGATGCGGGCGACACAGCCTGGATGATAGTAGCAACAGCATTTGTATTATTAATGTCAATTCCGGGACTGGCACTTTTTTATGGAGGTTTGGTCCGACGCAAGAATGTTTTAAACGTGTTTATGCAGGTGTTTATTCTGGTTGCAGCCATCAGTGTAGAATGGGTAATTTTAGGCTATAGCAATACATTCGGAAGCAACTCTATTGAATCGTTAAAACCATATATTGGAGGATTTCACTGGGCATTTTTGAACAATATAAATATCACAGATTTAAGCCCTTATTTTGTATCGCATTCGCAAATCGGAGCTGACGGTCAAGCTACAGGAACCATTCCACACATAGTTTTCATCCTGTTTCAGGGAATGTTTGCGATCATTACGCCGGCTTTGATTATTGGTGCTTTTGCCGAACGTATTCATTTTAAGGGATTTTTGATCTTTTCTATCTTATGGGCAATATTTATTTATAATCCGGTTGCTCATTGGATTTGGTCTTCAGATGGTTGGTTAAACAAATTGGGAACACTTGATTTCGCAGGTGGTATTGTTGTTCATATCAATGCCGGAATTGCAGCAATTGTAACAGCAATCATGCTTGGAAAACGTCGGGATTATAAGGGTCATGCAATTCCTGCACACAATATCACGTATGTAGCTATCGGAGCGGGATTACTTTGGGTTGGTTGGTTTGGGTTTAATGCCGGAAGCGCTCTGGCAGCAGATGGGCTTGCCGGTAATGCAATGTTAGTTACACACATAGCCGGTGCAACAGCAGCTTTAACGTGGGCTTTACTCGATTGGATAATTGATAAAAAACCAACCGTTGTAGGCATTAGTACCGGTGCAATTGGCGGCTTAGCCACCATTACCCCTGCTGCAGGTTATGTAGGAATTGGTGGTGCCTTAATTATTGGTGTTGTTGCTTCGTTAGTTTGTTTTTGCATGGTGGCTTACGTAAAACCTAAACTCGGATACGATGATTCACTCGATGCTTTTGGTGTACATGGTATTGGTGGTGTTTTGGGTTCGATTTTAACAGGAGTTTTAGCCACCCCTTTAATTCAAAAAGCTTACTGCGGTGCAGCATATGGTAATTGGCATCAATTATGGATTCAGTTACTCGGAGTTGGCGTCGTAGTCATATTCTCAGGGATTGGTACCATTTTGATATTTAAACTTACTGAAAAATGGGTTGGGGTTCGAGCAAATGACATACATGAAGCTATAGGTTTGGACGAAACACAACATGGTGAAACAGCCTATACTGTCTTCGATTAACAAACAAATTATTTGTTGTTTTTCAGGTTCAAATATATTTGAAGGATTTCAAAAGATAATATAACAGATTTGTAAGCTATATGCTACATATATTTACAATACATAATATAATTAGCTATATATATTACATATTGAAATAAAAGGCCTTTTATTTTGAGAAAGAAAATAAAAGATAGCTACTGAACTTACATATTTATTATTTTTGCATTGATTTAATATCAATAAGATAATGATTTTTCCAGAAACAATAAAAAATTAATAAAAAATAACCCTCAAAAAAGTAATTATGTCATCATTAAGATTTAAAGCAGTTGAAGAAGCTTTTAAGAAAAAAGCAGTTGTAGTTTCTGCACCTTCACAGTTCACTTCCGATTATTACGGAAAATTTGTTTTCAACAAAGTCGCTATGGCTAAATATCTTTCAAAAGATACCATTAAGTCATTGAATAACGTAATTGATAAAGGAGCAACTCTTGATATCGCTCTTGCCAGCCAGGTAGCAGCAGGTATGAAACTTTGGGCAACAGAATTAGGTGCAACACATTACACTCACTGGTTCCAACCATTAACTGACGGAACAGCGGAAAAACATGATTCATTTATTGACTACGCCGGAGCCCCTGGTGAAGCAATTATTGAAGATTTTTCCGGAAAATTGTTGGCTCAACAAGAACCAGATGCTTCTTCATTCCCTAATGGTGGTATCCGTAGTACTTTCGAAGCACGTGGTTATACTGCTTGGGATCCATCATCGCCTGCCTTTGTAATGGATGATGCATTGGTAATTCCTACCATATTTATTTCGTATACGGGTGAATCACTTGACTTAAAAGCACCTTTATTGAAAGCCTTAGGTGCAGTTGACAAAGCAGCTGTTGCTGTTTGTCAGATGTTCGACCCAAGCGTCAAAAAAGTAGTGGCCTATTTAGGTTGGGAACAAGAATATTTCTTAGTTGACGAAGGTTTATATGCTACCCGTCCTGACTTATTGTTGACAGGTCGTACCTTGATGGGACATGATTCTGCTAAAAACCAACAATTGGATGATCATTATTTTGGATCAGTTCCAACACGTGTGGCAGCATACATGAAAGATATTGAATTTGAAGCTTACAAATATGGAATTCCTGCCAAAACACGTCACAACGAGGTTGCACCTAACCAATTTGAGCTTGCTCCAATTTTCGGAGAATGTAACCTGGCTGTAGATCAAAACTTATTGATGATGTCAATCATGAAAAAAGTTGCCCGTCGTCACGGTTTCCGTCTGTTATTGCACGAAAAACCATTCGCAGGAATCAACGGTTCAGGAAAACATAACAACTGGTCACTTGGGACTGATACAGGTGTTGGTTTATTCACTCCAGGAAAAACTCCGGAAGAAAACCTTCAGTTCGTAACTTTCCTGGTAAATGCATTGATGGCTGTTTACAAACACAATGCCTTGTTGAAGGCATCTATCATGACCGCTCAAAATGCTCATCGTTTGGGTGCAAATGAAGCTCCTCCGGCTATTGTTTCTGCTTTCCTTGGAACTCAACTAACTGCAGTTCTTAACAAACTGGAAAACAGTACAAGCGATGAAGCTATTATTTTTGATGAAAAAAAGAAACTTCACTTAGGCATTCCTCATATTCCGGAAGTTTTCCTTGATAATACCGATCGTAACCGTACTTCGCCTTTTGCATTTACCGGAAACCGTTTTGAGTTCCGTGCAGTAGGCTCTTCGGCAAACTGTTCGTCAGCTATGGCAGCATTAAACTCAGCCGTTGCAGCTCAATTGTTCGAATTCAAAGCGGAAGTTGATACTAAAATGGCAGCAGGTGCAAGCAAAGAAAAAGCAATCTTTGAAGTTATTAAATCATATATTAAAGCATCTAAAGCGATTCGTTTCGACGGTAATGGTTATAGCGAAGAGTGGAAAGTGGAAGCAGCAAAACGTGGGTTGGATTGCGAAACAAGCGTTCCAAAAATCATTGAAGCCTATACAAGTGCTAGCAGTGTAGAACTTTTCGGCAAACTGGGTGTTCTTTCTGAAAAAGAATTACATGCGCGTAATGAAGTAAAATGGGAAACTTACGTTAAGAAAATTCAGATTGAAGCACGTGTATTAGGTGACCTGGCAATCAACCATATTATTCCTGTTGCAACCCGTTATCAATCACTTTTGTTGGATAATGTTTACAAAACTAAAGCCGTATTTTCAACTGCAAAAGCTGACAAAATAAGTTTAATGGACATGACCTTGATAGAGGAAATTTCAGAACATGTTTCAATCATCAAAAAGACAGTTGAAGATTTAGTGGTTGCACGTAAAGTGGCTAATGTTATTGAACATGAAGATGCCAAAGCAAATGCCTATCACGACTCAGTATTACCCTATTTCGACGTTATCCGTTACCACATTGACAAATTGGAGTTGATTGTTGACGATGAAATGTGGACATTGCCTAAATACCGAGAATTGCTGTTTATCCGATAAGTCTGAAGGTTAAATACCATCTATATTTTATTAAATAGTGGGAAAGCCTTTTAGGTTTTCCCACTATTTTGCAACTAAACAATAAAACTAAAGTACGAATTATAAGCCGTAATTAAACAGTTTATAAGTCTATAAAAAAGACCAAAAACGAAGATAATGACTAGTTCAAATCCATTTATATCAGACGAATATGAGCAGCAATCGCTTTATTCACCCCAAAATGAGCATGATGCCTGTGGAGTTGGTTTAGTACTAAATCTTCATGGTGAAAAAAGTCATGAAATTGTAGAGAACGGATTACAGGTTCTCGAAAACATGGTTCACCGTGGAGCTGAAAGTGCCGACAACAAAACCGGAGACGGTGCAGGAATTTTATTACAAATTCCACATGAGTTTATATTATTACAAGGTATCCCTGTTCCAGCTAAAGGCAAGTACGGAACCGGGCTTGTTTTTCTTCCAAAGGATGCTAAAAAAGCAGAACTTTGTATGAACGTAATTAAAGAACACGTTGAAAAAGAAGGCCTGAAGCTACTTGCCATCCGTGATGTTCCGGTCAATAGCAACATTCTTGGCGAAATTTCCGCCTCTAACGAACCTTCAACTAAACAGATTTTCATCACAGGATCTAACTCACAAGATGAGCTGGAACTTAAGTTGTATGTTCTTCGCAAAAAAATTGAAAATGCTCTCCAAAAATCTGCTATTGCTAAAGACCGGAGTTTCTATATTGTTAGTCTTTCTACTAAACAAATGATTTACAAGGGAATGTTGACTTCGCTTCAATTGCGCGAGTATTTCCCTGACCTTTCAAATAAAAACTTTACCAGTGGTATCGCATTGGTTCATTCCCGCTTTAGTACTAATACCTTCCCAACCTGGGACTTGGCTCAGCCATTTCGTATGCTGGGTCACAATGGTGAAATCAATACCATTCGTGGTAACCGTCAGTGGATGGAATCACGCGAAAGTGTGTTGAAATCAGATCAACTTGGGAATTTACAGGATCTTTATCCTATTTGCCAGCCTGGTATGAGTGATAGTGCCACACTTGACAATGCATTGGAATTCCTTGTTATGTCGGGTAAAAGCTTACCACATGCTATGGCTATGTTGGTTCCAGAAAGTTGGAATCAGAAAAATCCGATTTCAGATAATCTGAGAGCTTTCTATGAATATCACAGTACATTCATGGAACCATGGGATGGACCGGCTTGTTTGCTTTTCAGTGACGGACGGTATGCAGGTGGTATGCTCGATCGCAATGGTCTGCGTCCTGCACGTTATTTGGTTACGCATGACGATGTAATGATTATAGCATCAGAAACCGGAACTGTAGAATTTGAACCTGCACGCATTAAAGCCAAAGGACGTTTGAAACCGGGCAAAATGCTTATGGTTGATACCGAATTAGGTCAGATTTTCTATGATAATGAATTGAAAGAAGGATTAGCTAAAGCTTTTCCATACCGCGACTGGCTAAAACAAAACTGCGTAAGTTTGGATGATATTTCATCAGGTCGTAGCGTTAAAAATGAATTGACCAATTATCAAACATTGTTGAATGCATTTGGTTATTCGAAAGAAGATGTGGAACGCTTGATTTTGCCCATGGCAAACGATGGTTATGAACCAACGTCTTCGATGGGTAATGACGTAGCTTTGTCGGTTTTTTCGGATAAACCACAACGTTTGTTCAATTATTTCCGTCAGCAATTTGCACAGGTAACGAATCCACCCATTGACCCGATTCGGGAAGAATTGGTTATGTCGTTGACCGGATATATCGGTTCTGTACACCAAAACCTGTTAGAACCCGCACATGATATTTGTAAAATGGTAAAACTGAAGAGTCCGGTAATAACCAACTCTCAGTTCGACATTTTAATGAATCTAAATTATAAAGGATTCTATACCATTTCCTTACCAATGCTTTTCGATCCTAAATCGGGAGCCGCCGGTCTTGAAAAAGCTATTCAGGAACTTTGTCTATCGGTTGAAAAAGCAGTTGATGATGGTAAAAATTATATCGTATTGAGTGACCGTGGTGTGGATGCTACTCATGCTCCGATTCCATCATTACTTGCTGTTTCTGCCGTTCACTTATATCTGGTTCAGAAGCGTAAACGTATGCAAATCGACATTGTGGTTGAGTCAGCCGAACCACGCGAAGTGATGCATTTTGCCTTATTATTCGGATTTGGTGCTAATGCTGTTAATCCATATATGGTTTTTGCAATTATTGGCGACCGGATTAAGTCAGGTGATATTCAAATGGATCTTAATACAGCTAAAAAACACTATATCAAAGCTGTGAACAAGGGCTTACTGAAAGTATTATCAAAAATGGGGAATTCTACTTTGCGCAGCTATCGTGGAGCTCACATTTTTGAAGCCATCGGAATTTCTTCAAAATTATTGGAAAAATACTTTACCGGAGTAACTTCAGCCATTCAGGGTATTGACATTAATGATGTGGCCGATGAAGTTTTGAAACCACACTTTGATGCATTTTTCCCTGCCGAAGGTGACAACGCTGAATTGAAAAATCTGGGTGAATATGCCTATCGCATTGATGGCGAAAAACATGCCTGGAATCCCGAAACGATTGCTCGTCTACAAATTGCAACTAAAACGAACGATTATCAGAAATATAAAGAATATGTTCAGGCTGTTGACGAAAAAGCAACACCTATATTTATTCGGGATTTGATGGACTACAAACGAAATCCAATTGATATCAGCCAAGTTGAACCAATCGATAAAATCACCAAACGTTTTGTTACGGGTGCGATGTCATACGGTTCAATCAGTCGTGAAGCCCACGAAGCAATGGCAATAGCCATGAACATTTTGGGTGGACGAAGCAACACCGGTGAAGGTGGTGAAGATCCAGAACGATACAAAAAACGCGAAGATGGCTTGAGTACACGAAGTGCTATCAAACAGGTTGCTTCCGGACGTTTTGGTGTAACTGCAGAATATCTGGTAAATGCTGACGAAATCCAAATTAAAATTGCTCAGGGAGCTAAACCCGGGGAAGGTGGACAGCTTCCGGGTCATAAAGTAGATAAAATCATTGCAAAAACCCGTCACTCAATACCGGGAATTTCGTTGATTTCACCTCCACCCCATCACGATATTTATTCTATCGAAGATTTGGCACAGCTAATATACGATTTGAAAAACATCAACCCAAATGCTACAATCAGCGTGAAGTTGGTATCTGAAACCGGTGTTGGAACAATTGCTGCCGGAGTTGCAAAAGCAAAAGCTGATTTAATATTAATAAGCGGTGCTGAAGGCGGTACTGGAGCAAGTCCTTCAAGTTCGATAAAGCATGCAGGTCTGCCAATGGAAATTGGTTTGGCTGAAACGCAACAAACATTGGTTTTAAATAACCTGCGGGGTCAAATCAGATTGCAAGCGGATGGTCAGTTAAAAACAGGCCGAGATATAATTATGGCGGCTTTATTGGGTGCGGAGGAATACGGCTTTGCTACAAGTGCTTTGTTGATTTTGGGTTGTGTGATGATGCGTAAATGTCACTTAAACACTTGTCCGGTTGGCGTTGCTACTCAGGATGAAGTATTACGTAAACATTTCACAGGCAAACATGAATACCTGGTTAACTTCTTCAAGTTTATTGCTGAAGATGTTCGTGAACATTTAGCTCAAATGGGTTTCCGCAGCATGGATGAGATTATTGGGCATGCAGAATTACTTGAGCGTAAAAAAGTTGTTGGTTTAGCCAAAATAGATAAAGTTGATTTGACTAAAATCATGTTCGTTCCAACGAATGGTAAAAATGCCCTCCGGAATATTAAAAATCAGGATCATAAGTTAGAATCTGTGTTGGATCGTGAATTAATTAAAAAATCACTACCTGCATTGGATTTATGTATGCCGGTTCAAATTAAATCAAAAATCAAAAATACGGATCGTACAGTGGGTGCAATGCTTTCGGGCGAAATTGCGAAACGATACGGACAAGCCGGATTACCTGAAGATACGATTAAAGCATACTTTGATGGTTCTGCCGGACAAAGCTTCGGAGCTTTCCTAAGCAAAGGAATTTACTTCGAGCTAAAAGGTGAAGCAAATGATTATGTTGGCAAGGGTCTTTCGGGCGGAAAAATTGTAGTGAAAGCCCCTATAGAAAGCACATTCAAACCTGAAGAAAATATTATTGCCGGTAACACGATTCTTTATGGTGCTACTTCGGGTGAAGTTTATATCAACGGGGTTGTTGGTGAGCGTTTCTGTGTTCGTAACTCTGGTGCCGTTGCAGTTGTTGAAGGTGCTGGTGACCATTGTTGTGAATATATGACCGGCGGTCGCACAGTAGTCCTTGGATCTACTGGTCGTAACTTTGCTGCAGGTATGAGTGGTGGTGTGGCGTATGTACTTGACGAAAAAGGTGATTTCGATTTCTACTGTAATATGGAAATGGTTGAACTTTCGTTGATTGAAGATAGTCACGACAGCAAAGAAGTTCAGGGTTTAATTGCTAATCACCTCAAATACACTGGAAGTACGCGTGCAAAACAAATTTTGGACAACTGGAGTTTTTATGTTGACAAATTCAAAAAAATCGTTCCAATTGAATACAAAAAAGTATTACAGGAAGAAAAGATGGAAGCTATCAACAAGAAAATTGCTCAGGTTGAGCGCGATTATTAAAATTTAGTTACAAGTAAACGAGTAAACAAGTTGACAAGTAAACAAAAATAATAAATTTATAAACTTGTCCAAAAAATTAAACTTTGGTCAAGCTACAACAATAAAACATAATGGGAAATCCAAGAGCATTTATAACCATACCCCGCAAGGATGCAGGCTATCGCCCTGTACTTGAACGAATTTACGACTTTGGGGAAGTTGAACAAACCTTAAATCGAGAAGACCGCAAATTGCAGGCATCTCGTTGTATGGACTGCGGTATTCCTTTTTGCCATTGGGCTTGTCCGCTAGGAAATAAAATGCCGGAATGGCAAGACCTTATTTACAAGGGAAAATGGAAAGAAGGTATTGAAAATCTTCACGAAACAAATAACTTCCCTGATTTTACAGGCCGAATTTGCCCTGCTCCGTGCGAAAAATCCTGTGTTTTGGCTTTGCACGAAGCACCAGTAACAATTCGTGAAAACGAAGCAGCAGTTACTGAAGTTGGTTTTATAGAAGGAATGATTAAACCTCAGCCACCTAAGACCCGCACCGGCAAAAAAATCGCCATTATCGGTTCAGGTCCTGCCGGATTAGCAGCTGCACAACAGTTGAATCGTAAAGGTCATAACGTAACGATTTTTGAAAAAGATAATACTTTAGGTGGCTTGATGCGTTATGGTATTCCAAACTTCAAACTTAATAAAAATATAATCGATCGTCGATTAGTTCAGTTATCAGAAGAAGGTATTGAATTTAAACCAAATACTGAAGTTGGTAAAGATATTGCCGGTAAACAAATCATGAAAGATTTTGATGCTGTATGTCTTGCTATTGGTGCAGGTCATCCGCGTAATATTAGTCCTCAAGGTCGTGACCTGAAAGGAATTTACTATGCTATGGAATTCCTGAGTCAGCAGAATCAACTGATCATGAACGAAGAAGTTGCTCCTGAAGCAATTATTTCGGCAAAAGATAAACAGGTATTGGTAATTGGTGGTGGTGATACAGGTTCCGACTGCGTGGGTACCTCCATACGTCAGGGAGCTGTAAAGGTAACACAAATTGAAATTTTGCCTCAGCCACCAGTAGACAAAAATCCGGATACTCCCTGGCCATACTATCCAAATATTTTGAAAACTTCAAGTTCTCACAAAGAAGGTTGTATTCGTAAATGGAGCCTGAACACCAACAAGTTCATTGGTCAGAATGGTCAGTTGACTGAAGTGGAAGTGGAAGAGGTTGAATGGACAAAAGATGAAAACGGACGCTGGAACATGAAACAAACCGGCAAAACAGAATTAATCAAAGCTGATTTGGTGTTCCTGGCACTTGGTTTCATTCATCCGGTTCATGAAGGTTTGTTAACTGAACTTGGCGTTGAATTTGATGGACGTGGAAATGTGGCAATTGACAAAAACAACCTTAGCAATGTTGGCAAGGTTTTTGCAACCGGGGATGCCGCAATGGGAGCAAGTTTAGTGGTTCGGGCAATAGCATCGGGCCGAAAAGTAGCGGAAGATATTCATAAAATGATTAACGTTTAAAGTTTCGTGTTTCATGTTCAAGAGTCTAATTCTTAACAACACGGAACATGAAGCATGAAACTCAAAACTCTATTAATAAAGAACTTTAAAACTAGAATATATGTGTGGAATTGTATGTGCATTTGATATAAAACAACCGGTTCAGGCTTTGCGGCCTCAAGTATTAAAAATGTCAAAAAGAGTTCGGCATCGTGGACCGGATTGGTCGGGGATTTATTCGAACGACAATGCCATTTTGGCTCATGAGCGATTAGCAATTGTTGACCCCGAATCTGGCAAACAACCAATTTTAAGTAAGGATGGTAAATTAGTCTTAGCGGTAAATGGTGAGATTTATAATCATCAGGAAATCCGGAAGCAGTTTGAAGGAAAATATGAATTTCTCACTAAATCTGACTGTGAAGTAATTCTTGCGTTATATCGTGAAAAAGGTCCTAATTTTATGGAAGATTTGAACGGTATTTTTGCATTTGCACTTTACGATATTGAAAACGACATTTATATGGTTGGTCGTGACCATATTGGAATTATTCCACTTTACCAAGGCTGGGACGATGAAGGAACTTATTATGTGGCTTCTGAATTAAAAGCATTGGAAGGATATTGCTCAAAAATAGAAGAATTTCTTCCCGGGCAATACCTTTTTAGTCCGGATAAAAAAGCTACTCAGTGGTACAAACGTGAATGGGAAAGCTTTGAAGCTGTAAAAGATAATGTTTCCAGCATCGATGAATTACGTCAGGCACTGGAAGATGCTGTAGAACGTCAATTAATGTCGGATGTTCCTTACGGCGTATTACTTTCGGGAGGATTGGATTCATCGATAATATCGGCCGTTGCTAAAAAACATGCAGCAAAACGTATTGAGTCTGGCAATAAAGAAGAAGCCTGGTGGCCACAGCTTCATTCGTTTGCAGTGGGTTTGGAAGGATCACCCGATTTAATTGCCGCCCGCAAAGTGGCTGACCATATTGGAACTATTCATCACGAAATTCATTTCACCGTTCAGGAAGGCTTAGATGCAGTTCGGGATGTAATTTATCATGTTGAAACTTACGATGTTACTACCATTCGTGCCAGTACTCCTATGTACCTTTTGTCACGTGTCATCAAATCGATGGGAGTAAAAATGGTACTTTCGGGCGAAGGGGCTGACGAAATTTTTGGAGGCTACTTGTATTTCCATAAAGCTCCAAATCCGGAAGAATTTCACAAGGAAACTGTTCGGAAACTGGATAAACTACATTTGTATGATTGTTTACGTGCCAATAAATCATTGGCTTCGTGGGGAGTTGAAGGTCGTGTACCATTTTTGGACAAAGAATTTATGGATGTGGCTATGCGTCTTAATCCTAAAGACAAAATGTGTGGTATGAACGGGAAGATGGAAAAATGGATTTTGCGAAAAGCATTCGAAAGCTATTTACCCGAAAGCGTAGCATGGCGTCAGAAAGAACAATTCTCGGATGGTGTTGGTTACAATTGGATTGATACCTTACGTGCAATGACTTCTGAAATGGTTTCGGATGAGCAAATGTCGAAAGTAAATGAAACTTATCCGATTAATCCACCAATGAACAAGGAAGAATATTATTACCGGACTATTTTTACTGATTTCTTCCCTTCTGATGCTGCCTCACTGTGTGTACCTTCGGTACCTTCAGTTGCTTGTAGTACACCTATCGCCTTGGAATGGGATGCTGCCTTTAAAAACTTAAATGATCCTTCGGGACGTTCGGTTAGCAGTGTTCACGAACAAGGATATGGAAATAAATAAAACACCAATAAATATTAAAAAGAATCAGGCTAACCAAATTGGTTAGCCTGATTCTTTTTAATATTCAATCACGGCTGAACTTCAATAATGAAATTCAGCCGAATCTTTTTATATACTAGTTTGGAAACTTGCTTTTAGCATGAAGTAACGAGGACGTTACTTCAAATTTAACGAATTAATAATCCTAAGAATACAAGAACTGAGATTAAAAAATCACAGCAACCAGTGCCAAACTTAGTGCTTATATTATATATCATCAAGGACAGAAAATTTCTTTTTTATTCTAATTTAAATTTCGATTATTCCAATTATCTTTGCAAATACAAAAAAGAAGAAATATGAGTACAGAAGAAATTAAATTGCAAATATTCCGTCAGATCGATGCTCTTGATGGTTCGAAACTCAAGGAGTTTTATGGGATTATGCTGAATTTCATTAATAGTAAAAAAGAAGATGATGCCTGGGGCGAATTAAGTGAAGCTGAAAAAAAAGGAATACACGAAGCTATTAATGAATTGAATTCAGGAAAAGGAATACCGCATAATCAGGTAATGAGTCGATTAAGAGATAAATATTCACATGCATAAGGAAATAATCTGGTCACCGTTATCTGTTAGTGACATAGAAAATACAATTGAATATCTGAGCGACACTTGGAATGAACAGGTTATCAATGAATTTCTTGACGAAGTTGATTTAAGCTTGCAACTTATTGCTCTTTATCCCAGACTATATCCGATTATCAATATAAAGCTGAAAGTAAGAAAGTGTGTTGTAACCAAACACAATACTATTTTCTATCAGGAAAAGAAAAGCACCATTCAACTGCTCAGAATTTTCGATACAAGACAAGACCCTGAAAAATTGAAATTTAAATAAGCAACAATTGCTTAAAGATTCGGCTGAACTTCATTTCTGAAATTCAGCCGAATCTTATTTTATATGCAAGTTTTGGAAACTTGATTTTAGCACAAAGTAATAGTGTAGTATTCCGAACAGTGTTGAATATTCAATCAAAATTATTTTCCATAGGAACTTGGATGATCATTCAATAAAACATCAGCCGGAATCTTTAAATCATTATATAAAGATTTTACCATCTTTAAAGTCAATTGTCTTTTTCTACTGAAAATTTCACTAACCCGGCTTTGAGCACCAAGATATTTTGCCATATCTGATTTTGTAATTCCCATTTGTTCCATTCTGAATTGAATAGCATCTATAGGATCAGGTATTGAAATTGGGCAATGATGCATTTCGTACGATTCTACTAAAGTACAAATCAAATCAAGTTCATCGCCTTCAGGGCTGTCTATCTTTGCACCCCACAACTCTTCAATTCGTTTTATTGAATTGTTATAATCGTTTTCTGTTTTAATTGGTCTTATGTCCATACTTAAATTATTTTTACATCTATTTTATCATATTGTTTGTACGTTCCGATAAAACGAATAAAAATTACTTTATACTCGTAATCTATCCATACAACAAGCCTATAAGTGTTTCCCTTAATATTAAAAACCACTTTGCCATCTCCAACAATACTTGCATTTTTATACTGTTCCTTTAGTTCGTTTACATTATTCCAATCTGCATTTTTAGCTTCATGATACCATGAGCGCAATGAATTCTCCGAATCGGCATATTCAGCTTTCTCCCAAAACTCACGTAATGTCCTAATTGCAATTATTCTCATGGCGCAAAGATACAACAAACCATCAAATATACCAATTTGGTAAGTAATTTATTTTGAATATAATAATTTCGGCTGAACTTCATTTCTGAAATTCAGCGGAAATTATTTTATACGCAAGTTTGAAAACTTGCTTTTAGCACGAAGTAGCGGGGACGCTACTCCGAACAGAGATGCTGCCTTTAAAAACTTAAATGATCCTTCGGGACGTTCGGTTAGCAGTGTTCACGAGCTGGGATATAATAAATAATATCTCAATATAAGATAATTGAGGCTGATCTGATTATTTCAGGTCAACCTTTTTTAACTATATTCCAAAAGTTTTAAGCCAGGAAGTCAGATATTAAGCATTTAAAAGTAATTCTTGTGCATTTTTCAACGCTGCTTCAGTAACATTCTTGCCACTCAGCATTTGAGCCAGTTCAGTTACACGTTCCGAAGCAGATAAGCGTTGGATATGAGTTTCTGTTTGCATTCCACTTTCATCCTTGTAGACGCGGTAATGTTGTTTTCCTTTGGCAGCAATCTGAGGAAGATGTGTTATGGTAATCACCTGCATATCGGCACACATACTCTGCATAATATCGGCCATTCGGTGTGCAATTTCACCTGAAACACCGGTATCAATTTCGTCGAAAATAATGGTTGGTAAATCGGCTTTATGAGCAACTAATGATTTAATGGCCAGCATTAACCGCGAAACTTCACCACCCGAAGCAATTTGAGCTACTGGCTGTACGGGACGGTTTTTATTGGCTGAAAACAAGAATTGAACTTCGTCACTACCCGTTTCCGTCATATCATCTAATGCCGAAACTGAAACCTGAAACTGAATATTGGGCATCCCCAGTTTAGTGAGTTGCTCTATCAGATATGATTCGATAGGCAAACAAGCTTTTTTCCGACTTAAAGTAAGTTGATCTGCCAGTACCTTAAGTTCATTGAATGCAGCATCGATGTTGGCTTTCAAAACAGCAATTTCTTCGTCAAATGAATCAATTTTCTCCAATTGTTTTCCAAAATCATCACGGAGTTGAAGAAGTTCTGCAACAGTCAACACTTTGTATTTTTTCAGTAAGCTGAAAATTTCACCAAGTCGTGCTTCAACAATTGTTAATCTATCCTGATTAAACTCAACCCGCTCTTCAAACGCACTCATTTCAGCTGAAATATCTTTCAGTTCGATCCATGCAGACTGCAGTCGTTCATGCCAGTTTTCTCCACTCGGAATATAATTTTTAATTCGTGAAAGTGCTGATATACTTTCCTTTAATAATGGAAGTGACATATGTTCTTCATCCATCAGTTGTGAAGCTTTCAGTAATTCTAATTTGATCTCTTCGGAATGACTTAAGGTTTCTTGTTCAAATTCCAATTCTTCCTGTTCGTTTTCAATAAGATTGGAATCGGCCAATTGCTGGTATTGAAATTGAATATAATCTAAATCGGAAGATTGCTTTTCGGCTATTTTTTGTAATTGTTTGAGTTCAGCCAACAAATTTCGCCAAAGAGTATAATTTTGTCTGTAAGCACTCATTAAAAGTGAATTTTGAGCAATAGTATCAACCACATCCAGCTGATAACCCACATTGGATAGCAGCAAATTTTCATGCTGCGAATGAATATCAATCAACTGATTGCTTAAATCACGAATCAGATTCAAAGATGCCGGAGTATCATTGATAAAAGCCCTTGATTTGCCTGAATTAGTCAGTTCACGACGAATAATACAGAATCTGCCTTCATTATCCAGATCGTTTTGTGAAAAGAAATCTTTGAGATGTGTATAGCTTGAAATATCAAACTCAGCTTCAATAATACATTTGTCAGCATCAATTTTGAGAGATTTTGAATCAGCCCGCTGCCCAAGGATAAGCGACAAAGCTCCTAGTATAATTGACTTACCTGCTCCGGTTTCGCCCGTAATTACAGAGAAACCTGATTCAAAGTCAATATTCAACTCAGTAATCAAGGCGTAATTTAAAATATGTAGGGATTTCAGCATAAATGAAAATCAATTTATTGGTATAGGCGCTTAGACCGCCCTAGTTAATGTATTGATTATAACCGTATAGGTTCTTTTAAAACCATCTTTCTTATGAGTAAATCGAAGATTGTCTCCATATTTGAGCGTCTATTGTACCTAAAGTGGTACTCAT
>CAIUTB010000076.1 GCA_903901975.1 uncultured Bacteroidales bacterium | reverse complement strand
TTTTCACCGGACAAAGATGGAGATGGAATTATTGAACCTTGGGAATTCATGAAAGAATGTCCCTGTTTTAATGCAAAAACTGAATACTCAAAACTATAAGCCATGAAGATTAATACTCGTTTTAAACTCGAAATAATTTGCATATTGTTTGCTCTCTTCGCTTGCAATACCCTGAAACAAAAAGAAATCAGCAAAACAGTGATACTACAAAGCGATTCACTTGATTCAGTGAAGAAAGAGGTAGTCAGTGAAATAAAAGGTCAGAAAACGGCTGTAAAAACCTTAGACGAGATTCAAAATGCAACGAATGATTGGCAAGCAAAACTGATCACATATGATACAAAACAACCCATTGACAAAACAAGTGGCAAGCCACCTGTATTAAGTCAACTTGAAATCACAAACTTTTCAAAATCCAATCAATCCGCCCATACGAGCGAATTGATTAAAGATGATTTTTCTTACCGATATCAATCTGAAATTGATAGTTTGCACAAAGAAAATAGCCAAATCAAAGAACAGTTTTCGCAAGCCGAGAAGTTTGCAAATAACTGGTGGAAGTGGCTATTGACAGGAATTTTTATACCCGTTTTGATTTTTTTGATTTTTCAACTAAAGCCCTGGAGAATGGTAAGGTAATTACCATTCTCTTACTTGCTCATTCACTCCACAACCCATACTTCTAAGATAAATCATGGTCATTTTAATATCAGAGTGTCGGCATTGACGCATTACAGTATATGGATCTTTTGTGAGGTTATATAATTCTACTGCACCGGTATGTTTCCAAGAATAAAAGGTACACTCCTCTTTAATGTTCAAAAGTTTATTTATTTTACGCTGACGGTCTGAAAAATCATCTACCCTATTCATTTTCATCATGGTTGGCTTAAATTGCCTTCCCGGATGTGAATGTCCGAAAACATAAGTATTAGGATCAAGGTCCAGAATTCCCATTTCATTAATACATTTTTCAAGTGTTTTAGAAATAGTTATACTATCCTGAACTCTCGATTTAGCACTTTCAGATGGTATGATTATAGTTTTGTTGTCCCATTTGATATGTTTTACCTGAAGCTTTGCAAGTTCGGAACGACGCAAAAAACAATATCGGACAAATCGAGTTGCATAATAAAAGTTTCGTTCATTTTTCAACATGTACTTTTCAAGTAATTTCTCTTCTGCATGTGAATAAGTAGTATTCTTACCTGTATCTTGTCTAACTTGTTTAATGCTTTCAAGTGGATTTTTTTGAATGTATTGACGTTCCAAAATCGAATTAAAAAAGCTTCTAAGAGTCCCCAAATGGCTGTTGTATGTTTTTCCGCAGTAACCTTTATCACCAAGAAGCCAATCAAAATACTGCAAGGCTTGAAAAGCAGTAAAATTATGTACAAAAAGTTTATCGAACTTTTTAATTACCAGCCACTTTTTAAAAAGATTGAGTTGATCGTAATAGGTTTTGTAAGACCTTGGAGTAATATAAGATTTCTTGAGAGCTAAAATAGAATCCAAAGCTTGAGACACGGTAAGGTCTTCGTGCTCATCTTCTGATTTATCTGTGATGGGATTCCAACCGTCTTGCAACTTGAGATGCAAAGCGGTTACTATGGCACCAGCTTCACGTTCGCGTTCGCGTTTGGTTCTAAGTTGATTGATTCCGAATTTATATCGGAACATTTTCTTTTCACCAGTAAGTGTATCGGTGTAGTAAAAATAAACATACCAAGACTTTGTTATATCCCCTTTGCAGGAACAAAGTTTTGGTATGGTAAAGGGTTTCTGAGTTTTCATACAAGTATAAATTTATGCACTGGTTTATGCACTTTAACTATACTTGAACTTGGAGGTTCTTGAAAATCAGGACTTTATAAAAATTTTGTGCGCAGAATGGGATTCGAACCCACACACCGTAACCGGCACTACCCCCTCAAAGTAGCATGTCTACCAATTTCACCATCTGCGCAATTAAATCATATAAAGTACCCAAAAGGGGACTCGAACCCCTAC
>CAIUTB010000075.1 GCA_903901975.1 uncultured Bacteroidales bacterium | reverse complement strand
GTCCCGCTTCGTCATGCTAAAAGAAAAGCTCCTGCTTTTCATATTCTTTTTCAATATGCAAGGCAGAGCCTTGCCTTTAGCTTCGACATAGCGAAAGACGCTATGCCGAACATGAACCTTTTTACGCTACGCCGAACCGGGGATAAATACAATTATTTTTTTCATATTGATATATTTTATTTGATATAAAATTCTAATTGACCAATATATTGAGGAGCAGTACACATAGCGAGTATAACTTGGGGTGACCAATCTTCATATTTGATGACTTTAAAACACACAATGTCTCCGACTTTCAATTGTCCATTATATAAATTTGGATCAAATGAAACTGTTGAGTTAACAGCCAATCCATGAGGAATAGATTTGCTAATTTCAATTATATCAAAGCATCCTGTTCCAGAATTCAAAGAAATAACCTTGCCTTCGTAATAAATACTTTCATTATCACATCCCATTCCCCCCGTAAGAATGAATAACAAAAGGGCTATGAATAAAACAAATTTTGTTTTCATAAATTAAAATTTTTAATATTTAATGCTAAGCGATTATTAAATAAAGATGGATTTTTATTATAAATAGTTGCACGTATATTGACTAAAACATCTCACACTTGTGCAAATTTCTAACTTCTGTATCAGTTTGCTAAAGCAATTTGTTTTATTGTTTTGTAAGAAACACAGCAATTATAAATCGGCGCGAGAAATAGGACTTTGTTTTCTTTTCCCTTACTAGCCATAATTTTACCTGAATCCTCTCTCATTCAAAAGAGGATTCAGGTTTGGTTCTCATTTACTTCGCAGCCGGTGGGGGTGGAGGTAGTACCTGTTTCGGAGTTGGTTTGCTATTATTGGCAGCTTTTACCACTTCGTCCAATTTGGCATAAAGTTCGCGCCAGCCGGAAATACTATTCATGGCTTTTACCACGTTGAAGTAATTACGCAACGAGGTTTCGAGAGCTTTGCGAAATGACGAAGCGGATTCCATCAAGCGCAATTCGGAGTTTTCGCCGGCTATCTCGTTGAACAGTTTTTCGAATGCTGTTTGAGCCTCTTTAATCTGAGTCACAACGTGTGTCAGTAGCATACGTTCAATTTTGGCTGCATTTTCAGCTTTGTCCAGTTCTTCCAGCAGTTTTTTCATCTGGGCAGTTTCTTCAGCCCATTTGTAGCGATCCAGATCAATGCCATATTTTACGATAATGGCATAAATGTCTTTCGCATCCTGCTGAAAGGGCGAACTTGCGATTTTTGCATGTCCAATTAAAATGTTTTTAAATCCACCAAAGGGTGCATCACGCTTGCCATCATATTCAATAAGCAAGTCGCCTTTACCACTGAATGCCTTCTTTGTATAAAGGGCATCATACTCGTTATACACTGTTTTCACGGCTGCCAACAAAGGGTTGTCTTTTACTACTGTAAAAGCAGGTTCATCGGAAATCGTAATGGTACGTTGACCTAACGCTGCGAGGTCTTTGGTACTAAGGTCTGATAATGTAATCTTCATAAAAAATTAAAATTTAATGTTTGTAATTCAGTTATTATAAAAAAATGTAATTTAAAATTTCGGTTTAGTTATTTGATCCTTGTAATAAGTCTGCCGGTTTACCGGGAATGTTATTTCAACCTTGTAACAACTTTGCCGGTTTGTCGGGAATGCTATTTCAACCTTGTAATAACTCTGCCGGTTTGCCGGGAAGGTTATTTTAACCCTGAAATAACTCTGCCGGTTTGTCGGTTTGGTTATTTCAACCTTGAAACAACTCTGCAGGTTTGACGGGAATGTTATTTCAATCTTGAAATAACATTCCTGCAATTAATCAGATAAAAAAGATTATTAATTCTCCACACTACCATACGGAATATCTACAACAGTTCCGGTTTCAGTATAAAAATCACCATTACTTCTAAGCTTAATAGAACCGTTATTTTTGATTGTGACAGCACTGCCGGATAAAGCTCTTATATTGGCATTCAATACATTTGCATCATCAATAATCAATGAAGCACCTGACATAACTGTTATAGTAGTTGAACTACCCATAGTCAAGTTAGTATTATTAATTGTAAGTGTTCCTGATTTTACTATCAAGTCTCCACAAAAATCATGATTTGATGTCCAGGTTTCGTTTGACTCTATGGATGTTGAATTGCAGTTTCTGGTATATTCTGCAGTATTATATTGGTCATGGAAAAAACTGCCCCATTCTATGTTATTTGCTTTTCCATTAGATTTCCATAAATACATCCATAAATCAACACCCAAAGCAATTTCGTTTCTCCCATCATTATTTATATCCGAAATTGTAGGAGTCGAATTTGCTGCAGCATGTGTCTTTAACGGAAAACCAAGTGCTTTTTCAAGATGATATATAGTATCACATTTAATTAACTTATAGCCAAAAACATTAAGATTTACACCTGATGTAGAACCAAAAACAATTTCAATATCCGATTCTTTATCTACATCAGCAAGTATTGGATTCCCAGTTGGATTAAGATTAGTAATTGTTTCCGATTTAAGTATATTCCCTTGGTTATCTAATACAGTAACAGCATTGCTTCCAAGCGTTACTACTTCAATTTTTCCATCGTGATTTAAATCCCCAACCGACATAAATCCATCACCATTAATGGTATAAGGTTGATTCCAGTTAGCTACTAGTGTGTTTCCTACAGTATCAGTACGAATGGCATAAACTTTATTTGATGTGGTTGCAATAATTTCCTTTGTAGCTTTGTTATCAATATCACATACAAGAACATAATTATTAAATATTGCACCTGAAGGATTTGTATAAAATGCCCCATTAATACCCTTATATGAACTTCCATCGTAGTTCCAAATATAAATACCGGTTCCATTCGCCATAATTATTTCTTTATATCCATTTCCATCAAGATCGGCAACAGCTATGGCACCATAAATACTGCCTGGTGTGCCAATGGTTGTCAATAAATTGCTATTGGCATCATGAATTACTATTTGTCTGTTTTCGCAGAGCGTAACTACTTCTAATGACCCATCAGGACTATTGTTAATATTTGAAAGGATAGAACCACGGTAATTTCCATCAGGAATATCTTTACTCCAAAATAAAGTAGGAGCACTTGAGGCATTTATTTTAAAACAAAACAGTTTATTCGGTGATCCATTACGTGAAGCTTCAACCATGTATAATTGACCATCGTTGAATAAATCACCAATAGCTGGTGTAGCAAATACTTCAGATTGCAACTTAACAAAAGCACCCTGAGTAGTAACATTACCATCAATATTATAGAGTTCTTTCCCTGTATTGTCTACACCAAGTACATACCCATATTTTTCCGCTCCAAATATTTCTTTATTGCCATCATTATTAATATCAACAGCAGTAATACCCCCAAGTATAGCTCCAAATTCAAGACTTAACGGACTTTTTAACTTCCCTAACGATGTCGATGCTGATAATGAATCCGATAACAGTCCTTCATTTCCTGATTTAGAAATGGCGGAAACTTTATACAAGTATTTGGTCAGTTTGTTCAGGTTTTTATCCACAAAATAGTCGTAATTTATTGAATCGGTATTTACTTTCACATAGCTTCCTACCGGATTACCCGTAGCCATATCTACATTGCAACGGTAAACGTTATACCCCCAATTGGTCGATAAGTAATTCCATTTTAGTTCTATCTCGGTTGAGTCAGCAGAAGCTACATCCAATCCGGCTACCTTTGATGGTTTGTCTAAGTTAAAATCAAAATTCCAGATTTTTCCAAAATCATTTTCGACTTTTAATTTTAAATTAATTGTGCCACCTGAATAAGAACTTGAAGCCACAAACTCAAATGGAATTGTATTTAGCTTTACTTCGTTATACCCGATAACCGGATATAAACGTGGTGTTGCAGAACAAGATCCGGTTTTAATAGAGTTACTATTGGCTGTTAAAGTAGCCTTAATTCCTGATGCTTCTGATTTCCCAATGTTTTTTAGTTCAATATTAAACCGAACTGTGTCGTTGGCTTCGATGGTCAGGTTCGAATTTGATGTGTAAACGATTGGCTTATTACCTTGTTTTATTTGGGTTTTAAATATATCAATATTGAAAGTGTCTTTCCAAACTACATTATTGACATCATTAATGGCTAAACTAAACCAAACAGGAATAGTATCGTTTGTTGATCTTTCGGGAGCTAATGAATCAATTTTATAACTGAAAACGCCTGTGGTAGTAACGCCACTTGCCAGTGCCCCCAAAGTGGCTTGATTATTCAAAATATTGATATAAGGCGAACTACAACTTAGCGTAGCACTAACTCCATTTGCCTGATTGACACCTGTATTTTTAATTCCTAAGCCCAATGAAATGGTTTCGCCTGCATCATTTTTGCCATCTCCATTACCAATGCCTAAACCTTGTACAATGCCATCACCAAAATCGACTGTCGATATATAAAGATTTGGAGCAGGTGTTTGGTTGGCTGTTATAGTTTTCTCGTTAGGGAGAAAATTATGAGCTGTAACAGTTACATTCACTATACCCGGAGTATCCACCGTGAAATTTATTGGGATATGTAGCGTATCCCCGTTCCCTGTCACTTCTTGAGTAACATATATTTCTGTGCCCTTCTGAATACAAATCATCGCCTTTACATTCAGAGCTAAATTCGACAGAGTTATTGTATCGGTTTGATTACCCAACAAAATACTTGGTTGTGAAATCGATACATTTAAAGTTTGAGGGGTACTAGTCCAAACTTGCATTTCAGGGTCGCCGAGTAAATGTAATCTTTTGTTAGCTAAATCACGATCTTTGCTATATGCAAAATAATCAGCTTTAAAAACCACATTTTGAAAAACACTTCCAATATCAAAACTGCCTATTCCTACACTATAAGTTGTTTTATGTAAAGCAGCAAAAAAATCTTTACATTGATAAGTATCAGAACCATGCCCTTGATCTGAATTTCCAACAAAAGCAACTCCACCGCCGTTGGGATTATTCAAATATCGTTCAGCAACGCAATCTTCGGAAAAATCAGCAGGTTCGCATCCACTGGACATAAATATTTGATAATAATTGCCATTGTTTAAGTTGCTTAAATCGTCCCTTGATAACGATTCTTTTTTGTCAATACTTGATGCTCCGATATTATAAGGGGAACAATGATCCATCCCATATATAAAATGAAACTTACCTCCATTTGGAATTAGATTAGCTCCTGCATTCAAACAACTAAGAAAATTATTTTTGTTTAATTCCATATCTCCTGTTACACAATCAGTACTACTGTAAGGAGCTATGTTAGAACAACTATGGTTATCATAAATATATTTTGGAATAATATTGTTTGGGAGGTAAGTATTATTATTTGTTTGGATTATTTCCTGATAACCACCGTTTAATATACCATTGGTTGAGCCTAAATATTCATCTAGAAAAAGATAATTATTGAAATAATTTAAGCTGGCACTTGGTATGCTATCCGCCTTTTCGTACGAGATTACTTTTTTGTCAAATACAATAGCTTCCTTTTTGTTTTCTACAGGTGCTCTACCCAAGATTACCCCAATATCTTTATTCATTATATCCCCAGATCCCAGATATACATCATCTTTGCTGTCGTTCCATGTGCCTTTATAACTTGCAAAATATCTATCAGATGGTCTTAATACTCCGTTATCGCCCAAAACCATTCGAGCCGGAACAATATTCGTATCGCCGCCTAACAGTACATACAATCCTGCTCCCCATTTGGAATAAGCATCAATAATATATTTTCTTACTTTTTCTGCCAAATCAATACCGGAATAAGCACTTGCAATTTCTTCGGTAGTTTTAATGATTGTAAAAACTCCTTTTTTTGTTTTCCAATCGGCTAAGGTTTGAAAAGTTGACTTCAACGAATCGCAAGTAATAATAATGTAATCCGGCACTATTTCATCAACTACCGACAAAGCCTTAACTTTTTGCGTTCCACTGTTTTTTTGGATTGTCTTTTTACCATTACGAATTGATAGTGCATTCGAACCAAACACATCAACAGCATCGGTATTTTGCACTAACGATTTTACAAAGTTTTTACACTTTTCGGCTCGCAAAACGGTTTGTGTGAGAGGTTTAATTTCAGCAGTATTTCCACCCAACGTATACTGGATAGTATAATCCAACTCTTTATAATAGTTCAACGTTCGGCTTTTGGGGATATACTCGAAAGGATAAATGAGCAACGTAACAATATGGTAACCCTGCAAAAAACGATTGGATTCTATATCATACAGTTTATTTGGATAGGGTGTGTTCGATTCATATATCTTGTTATCGGGTGCAGAGAACTTTACCTCTTTGCTATTATCCGTGGGTATAGGTTCTTGCACAGGATAGAGGTAATAACTTCCATCCAACTTTTGTTTGTTTTTGTTCTTGAAAGTTACTCCGGTAACTACGGCATCAACAGGTAGTATGTACGAAACCCTGTATACAGGCAATTCAGGCTTGCCAATTTCTTGTGTTGTATGTTCAGTCTTCCAACTAATTTTATCAAAACCGTTTTGTTTTTCTGAAGCCATTTCAGTTTTATCAACTGACAGATGATCATTCACCTGCCCATAACTCAAGCTACAAACCAAACTGAGCAGACAGGCATATGTTATTTTTATTCTTTTCATAATGCTATTGTTTTATCCATTTATAAACAGTTTGTGTTTTATCATTAAAAGTAACTTTTGCTAAGTACACCCCTAGAGGAAAGTGCGAAATATCGACTGATGTTTCAGTGAGTTTTGCGTCCGTTTTTTTGCATAACACTTTATTACCCGATACATTAAATAATTCTACAAGTGCAACTTGTTGTGAATTCGATTTCACAATCAGTGCATCTTGAGATAAACTTTGAAAAATAGTAATACCTATATTTTTATAAGTAAGTTCCTCATTTAATGCTGTAATTAAAGTTGAAGGTGTACTTTTTAATATTGCGCCACCAGATACAATATATTTCACTGTGTCGTTCACAATACAGATATCCGAATGTTGAGTCTCCATCCCATTAACAACGTTATCATAAACAACTGACCACGATTTTCCTGAGTTTAATGTGTTGAAAACTCTAAAAATATAACCACTACTTCCTGTTGTTATATCCTCATATACACTATAACCGACACTATCGTTTACAAATGCAAAGCTTGTTGACATTGACACATTAGATTGCCAAGTAGTTGAGTTTTTCTTTGATATCATATTATATCCCATACCATAATCATAACCACATAGTATGTAAATATTATGTTCTGTCATTGACAATGATTTACAATCTTGCACCGGGTCAAGAATTGTATTACTAATTATTTCTTTATTCCATAGTATTCCAGCATTTATAGTTTTATATAAAAGACCACTATTTCCTGCTATATAGCCTGTGTCTTTCTTAAAAGCTATATCATTTAGGTTTGTCGTTAATTGCAAGTTTACTTTCTGCCATGTCTCACCCTCGTCAGCCGAATGAATAACTACTCCGCTGTCGCCCACTGCCCATATATTATTTAATCTGGATAGTGCAATGGCATTTAGATTGTGTGTTGTTCCCGAGGTCTTAAGTTGCCAGTCAGTTCCACTATTGGTTGTTTTGAGTATAACTCCCTTCTTTCCAATCGTAAAACCAATACTTTTGTTATAGAAAGTAATATCTGTCAGCAGATTATTCGTAGCAATAACTGTTTTAGCCCAGTTAGAACCTCCATCGGTTGATTTTGCTATCAAGCCTTGTCCATTACTATAACTGCTTAATCCGGCAACATATACAGTATCGGGGGTCTGAGCATACACTTTCCATAGGTATTGGTCACTTAGTCCACTTAAATACTTCCAACCGTTTTGGCAATACAGAAGATTTTGACCACAAAACAACACGATGGTTGCTATAATAAATAGTTTTGTTTTCATAGTTTTCTATTGTTTTATCCATTTAATATCATAACAGGTATTATCTTTCAAATTAACCTGAAAAATATAAGTTCCTTTATTAAAATTACTTGTATTTATAGTAATCTCATTATTGTTATTCACGTTTTGCTGAAATAAAATTTGTCCTAAGGTGGAAATTATTTTTACGTCAGAAATTTCCTTGGACACATTTTCAACTATCAAAGAGTTTTGATATTGTTTCAAAGCAACGATATCTTGTTTTTGAGACGAAATACCGGCGTAAAAATCGGCATTTATATCTCCTATAAAAGGAATTCTATACATAAGATGGCCGCTTATTAAATAACCTAAAGCTGTATTAACAAAAGCTATCTTAGAGTTAGAACTACCAATTATCCACTGAGTTGAAATAGGATTGTTTGAACCATCACTATATGATGACCAACTTGAACCCCCGTTATCTGTTTTAAATACATTAACCACCCAAAGATCAGAGGAAGAACCTGTAAATATTACCCCGTATGTTATTGCAAAAACTCCCTGATTATCAGATAAAAATTGACTTGAGCTATTTATATTATAGCCCGGCAAACTAGATTTTTGCCAGAGATTATTATTCGTTTGATAAACAAATAAATTATTGGCAGAAAGAATAAATGCTTTATTTTCGGTTATAGATAAACTTGCAAATTGTTCTTGTCCTGTATATCCTTCAATATTTGTTTGTTGTGTCCAAGAGTTTCCATTATCTAATGTTTGATAAATGCTTCCTAAATTACCAACAATATATCCTTTGCCATTTTTAAATCCAACGTCAGAAAAATTGGGTGTTTGAGTCGTAATTGAAACCGTATTCCAAGTTTGTCCGGCATCAATGCTTTTTATTACTACACCATTATCACCTACCGCCCAAATATTATTTATTCCGGTTGCTGCTATCGAATTCAAGTTTTGTGTAGTACCGGAATTTGTAATTGTCCATGTAATACCTGCGTCACTTGTAGTTAATATCGTTCCGTTTGCACCTACAATATAACCCACATTATGTGAAACAAAGCAAGCGTCACTTAATGTATTGGTGGTAACGTGTTGATAATTCAAATTTTTCCCTCTGTTGGGAGATTGGCCTATAAAACCGTTTTGTCCTACTATATACACAGTATCTGTTCCTTGTGTATATACATTTGTCAAATAGTCGGAAAAAGAATTTACCAATTCCCATGTTTGAGCCTTAACAGATAATGAAAGAATCAGAATAGTTGCTAATGCAAATAATTTAGTTTTCATAATGTTGAATTTATTTAGTTAATATCATTCGTTTTGTGTCGATGACTTTGCCATCGGCTATCAAAGCATAAAGATACATACCTGCGCTAAATTCCGAACCATTAATGATAATATTTTTCTTGCCTCTTTCGGTAATATTATAACTTTTGAGTTGAACCCCATTCATGTCGTACACATAAATTGCAGCTACACTGATGCTAATAGGCAAGTAATATCCTATGGTAGTAGATTGATTAAAAGGGTTTGGAGTATTTTGATCCAATACAGGGTAAGTTAAGGTGTTAGTTTCAGTAAGCCCGGTTGTTATAATGGCATCTACTTTTTTAGGTCCAGAGTTTGTTGGAGCAACTATACTCATCAAATAATCTATTTGTTTGGCTTGAGCATCAAGCTGAGCTTTCTGATCACGGAGCGCATCAACCAATATCGGTATCATGCCAATATAATCCACACTAAAAATACCTGCACTATCTTTGTAAACTAAGTCCGGAAAGGTTTTTTGTACATCCTGAGCCAGAAAGCCATAATGGATTCTGCCTGAAGTATCAGGTTTAGGTATGAATTGAGGTTTTTTTGTATCGGTACTATCTGTTCCAGTATTTGTTATAGTTTTTTGTGCTACCACAGGCATTTTGTAATTATAGGTAACAGTCCGTAGTTGTTTGAGCAAATTAAATGAATTTGACAAGTCTTTTACATTGTCTTTAAGTCGTTCGTCGGAAGTTAACACCACACTTCCATTTACTTTAATTTGTTGACTCTGTCCGGCAGTTCCTACTTCTAATGCACAACCTGGACTACTATTAAATATGCCAACACATCCATTTGCCCGTACTGAGAAATAAGCTCCATCAGTTGATTGTGCAGTTAATATGCCAGGATTATTCGGTTGTGATCCATAATAACAACTCCAAATCAAATCAGTCCCATTAGACAATGAAGTATTTGTTCCAATAACATCTAAACCGTCAGTTTGATGATTGCTATTGCTCCTGATAACAGTCTGATCATTAGTTTCTACAACACCTGTTGAATATACTTTTAATTGTGCATTGGATTGGAAAATAAATAATCCAACCGAAAGAATGATGAATAGCTTTTTCATAATTGTAATTTTTTTGAAGTTTATATGTTTTATAAATCGTAATTAATTAGAATTTTAAAATTAAGCGGTACAGTCGATGTTGTAAACGAGGTATAAGTTTTTTTTAGATACTAACATGCTATAGGTTCACTTAACGATCAATAATTTGGATTTGACCGTACCGCTTAATTTAACGTTCTTTTTATTCAGGATACCAAATCCATTGTTTTTTTCCATCAATGATAACTTCAATGTAACCACCTCCGTAAATCTGTTGCATGGATTTACGTTCTAATTTTTTAAAACTTACGGCATCTTTTTTTACTCTTTTCATATCATATTTTTTTAGAGGTTAATGATGCTGCAATATTATAGCAATATTTTTTCACACTTTATACCAAGCTTCTACCAAAGTACTAACAAGTCTCTAATATTTCAGATAATAATCATTAATAAGGTGTGAATAAATGTAAAAAAAAAACCTAATAAATTTTATTTTTAGCAGATTATGGTTGTAATCTAAAGCTTTATTAGTATTTTTGGCATTGCAAAAAGCCTATGCTTACCGGGGTTTACAGAAACATTTTAGAACTTGTTAGAAGCTTGTTAGATGCTGTTGGGGCTAAACAATTCAGATTCAAAATTGAGTGTTTTAAAAATATAAACAGAACCGAAAAATGAAGTCGATCACACCAAAACAAATTACCTACATTGCTGCTATTAGTCTTTTACTGATTTTGGGAACACAGACATTTTTAGTATATGATTATTATCAAACTACCCGTGCAGGTCTTGTTCGGGAATCGGATGCAATTATTCAAGAAGCTTTCAAAAAAGAACTTAATATAAGAACTTATAAACACAGTAAAATATCCAATAACCATAAGAACTCAATCGATACTATAAGGCCTCCAGCAAGTGTAAGATCTAATGAAAAAGTTTTGGCATCCTACAATTTTGACAAAATGAACATAAATAAGGATGATTATATGAGTTTAATTAATATAGCTATAAATGAATATACAAGTAAAAAAATACCTATTAATATAAAAAAGCTGGATAGTATAGTTGGCGGTATACTTATATCAAGGGGTATTCATGCTGACTATCAGATTAAATTAGTAAATCCTATAACATCAAAGGTTATTGAACAATCAAAAAAAGGGAATAACTCTTCTGTTTTTTCTCTTTCATCTCAGAATCTTCGTACAGATTTTGAAAATAAGAAATCACTTCAATTGGTTTTAATTAATCCTTTCGGCATTATAATCAAACGTATGGGGTTAATGTTGTTCGCAACGCTTGTATTCTCCATTATCTGTTTTCTTGCTTTCGGGTACTTACAGCGTATATTAGCTAAACAAAAGCAATTGGTTGCATTTAAGAATGACTTTTTGAGTACTATAGCGCATGAGTTAAAGCGTCCCGTAGCCAGCTTGTCGTTTAATCTGGATTGCCTTTCGCTCCCGGCTTTTAGTGAAGATAAATCCAAACACGAGTTGTTGGTAAATCACTCCATAAATGCTACTGCCGAACTGAATAATACCATAAACATGATAATGGCATTGACCAAAATAGAAGAAGGTTTGCTTACACTTAATAAAGAACCCGTCAATCTCACTGAGCTTTTCGAAGAGTTAAGGGCTAAGTTCGTGAGCTATCCGGTAAAAAAAGTGGAAATTCAAACGGTTTATGAAACATCGGATGTTTCGGTTAGAGCTGATGCTAATTTGCTGTGCCAGTGTTTTGCTAATCTGATTGATAATGCCATCAAATATTCAGGCAATGAAGTTTTGATTGTTATTAATGTCAGTAAATCCGATCGATGGATTGTAGTATCCATAAAAGACAATGGATACGGTATCCCTGAAGAAAAACTGCCCATGATATTTGATAAATACAACCGGGCACATACTGAAAATACGAAAATAAACGGTTTCGGCATAGGATTAAACTATGTAAAAACCATTGTGGAAAAACACCGTGGTGAGGTAGCAGTAGAAAGCCATTCGGGAGAAGGGACGAAGTTTAGTGTGTCGTTGCCGGGATAAAGCTTCGCTGTTATTAGCCTTCGGCGATATTTACACTGCGTGTGATATTTGCCCTTCGGGCGTTATTAGCTTCGCTGTAATATCTCGAACGAAGTGAGTAAATATCAGGAGCGAAGCGACTAAATAAAATATGAAATGAAAAGAATTTTACTTGTTGAAGACGATGTAAATCTGGGTACTACACTAGCCGGAGCATTAGAAATGCAGGATTATCTGGTAGAGTATCTGACCAACGATAAAAAAGCACTGGAAAAATTTCAGGAATTTAAACCGGATATTGTTATATTAGACGTGATGCTAAACGGAGTATTGGATGGCTTTGAAATAGCCAAATTAATTCGTTTAGAAAACAATACGCCTATTTTATTTACCACCTCGCGCGACGAAAATATTGATTTTAAAACAGGGCTAAGCATCGGAAATTCAGATTATGTGCGTAAACCATACAAGCTGATGGAAGTAGAGATGAGATTAGCTAATCTGTTGGACTTGAATGAAAAGACGACAAAAAAATCTGAACCTATATCCATAGGTCATTTTCGCTTTTTACCCGATGAGCAGTCGTTGATTTACGAATTTGATAAAATTCGGTTGAATAATTGCGAGTCGGCGGTATTGGCTTTATTGTGTAAGAATACCGATAAATATCTTTCACGAGAAGATATTATTAAGTCAGTGTGGAATGAGAATAATTCTAAATTGAAAGATGGTTCGTTGAATAACACGATAACACGACTACGGAAATACCTCAATCAGGATAAAAATGTGAAATTAGAGAGCAGAATTGGGTTAGGTGTAAAGATGATGATAATCAGTTAACAAGGCAACTAAGCCTGGAGAAAGTTAGCCCGATATTATTCATAACTTCCAGAGATGGAGCAAATAACCAATACAAGGATTTGCTATTCCGAAATGCGCTAATATTCGAAGTCTTACATGCATGGGATTTTCAAAGCCATCAATGAGCTGAATTAAGGTATTTTCTTTTTTTTCTGCCGACTATAAACTGCCGACTATAAACTTATTTATAAAGACATCCTTCCAAATGGTCGTTCACCATGCCTGCAGCCTGCATAAAAGCATAGCAGATGGTAGAACCAACAAACTTAAAACCACGTTGTATTAAATCCTTGCTCATGGCATCCGATTCGGCTGATTTGGCCGGAATTCCGGCATTGAAAGTAGGATGATTCATAAGGATTTTTCCGTTAGTGAATTGCCAGATATAGCGGTCGAATGTTCCGAATTCGGCTTGAACGCGTAAAAAAGCCTGAGCATTGCTTACGGTTGTCCGGATTTTGGCCTGATTACGAACTATGGAAGGGTCCTGCATAAGTTCCTGTATTTTGTCTTCGTTGTACAATGCCACTTTCTCCGGTTCGAAATTATCAAACACGTTGCGAAAATTCTCTCGCTTGTGAAGTATTATTTTCCAGGTAAGCCCTGCCTGAAAGGCATCCAGCACCATAAACTCAAATAATTTTCGGTCATCATGAAGTGCTACGCCCCATTCTTCATTGTGGTATCGGAGCATTAGTTCGTCTTGTCCCGGCCAGCTACAATCAGTTAATTTATAATTCATGAAGAGCAATGGTTAATGATTAATGGTCAATGGTTAATGATTAATGGTTAATGGACAATGCATAATATTGGATTCATAAAGATTTTCTTTGCAAAGAAAAGAATTTTCACTCATAAATGTTGTAAATTTGCTTGTTATTTGTTAGTAGTTGTTGTTTCGAGCAATTAAGCATTGTGAATTATGAATTGTGAATTAGTTTTTGATCCATATCAGATTATCCGGAAATACTATCCGCAGGGAACAGAGATTTATCAGGTGTTGGTTGTTCACAGCGAGCAGGTGAGAGACAAAGCCCTGCAAATTGCGGAACGTCATCCCGGGTTCGGACTAGATGTGCAATTCCTTGCCGAAGCAGCCTTGCTACACGATATTGGTATTTTTCAGTGCGATGCGCCCCGTATTCATTGTCATGGACCGCATCAATACATTCAACATGGTTATTTAGGTGCCGATCTGTTGCGAGCTGAAAATCTGCCAAAACATGCGTTGGTTTGTGAACGGCATACCGGTGTAGGCCTTTCGCTTGAAATGATTCAACGAAGTAATCTGCCTTTGCCACAGCGTGATATGCTCCCGGTGAGCATGGAAGAGCAGCTGATTTGTTATGCTGATAAGTTTTATTCAAAAACGCAGTTACACAAAACTCATTCGATTGAAAGAATCCGGGAATATCTGGGACGTTATGGAGTGTTGGAAGTTCAGAAATTCAATGAGTGGAAAAACCTTTTCGAAAATGATTTATAAGAATTTGTGGGAAAATCCCACACTCAGGAATTGCTTAAATTGTAGTTTTGCCACCGAACCATCTTTCTCAATTATCGTGTTGTCATAGCGGGGATTGAATGAAATACGGGTGGATAAAAAGCGGTTGATAGTCATATTAGCCACAATTTCCCAATCGATTTCGACCTTTTGATAGTTGGTATAGAACAAAAATTTAGAATCGAGTTGTATATTAGGTGTAACTTGATTTGAATAAATCACTTTCAACGAACTACCGATTTCGCTCAGTTTATTTTCGCCGGTTTTAATCCCAAATAGATTTGGATCAACCAGGGGATTGTTTAAATAAATGAATTTATAGGAAATCGGAGAAACTAATAAGGACCATATTTTTTTGTACTTGTAATCAAGCCCGCCATTAATACTCAAACGGATAGGTGTCAGAAACGAGCCTTTCGTGTTGATAAAATCAATCCCTTTATAGGCATTGAAAAATTGAGTGGAACAATCGACTGAACCACTATAAAAGAAATTTCCACCTGCTTTTATCCCCAGTTTGCTGTTGATTTTTAGTACGTCGTCATTGGTGACCACATAGAATTTATTATTGGTTTGGTCGGTTATCGATACAAATCCCATTCGCCATTCGGCTGAATTATCCCATTGAATATTTTTCTTATCATCATAGCTAAGCTGACCGTTTAAAATACCTAACACGGCAAGATTGGAGTTACCACCCTGATACCAATTAGCGGAAATGACACTTTCGGAAAACTGTGCCAGAGAATTGACTTTATATTGCCACGGTCCGAGTTGCGGATTCTTTACCACAAGTCTTCGGGTTCGTATCGGAACTTCATCTTCATTCTCAAATTCAACGTTCGTAATCGGTTTTCTTGCAATGAACCGTGTGCTGTTACCACCTGGATCGGGCAATTGATCGAAGCTCATTATATAAAGATTTGCCGCATTTCGGGTAATCTGATCACGGGCTTCATTGCGCAATTGTACAATTATTTCATCAAGGGATGTTTGTTTATCGGTCGGTTGATTTGAAACAAGTTGAACTTTTTTTCCGTAAATTAATGCCTTCAGGTCAGTCTTTGCAGTTGGTTTTTCCTTATTGCTTAAACCGTTGTAAACTAATTCGATAAAGAAGGGATTGGCCAGTAAAAGAATAGAATCAATCTTGAAATCTTCTGTTTTTTGCAAACTTATTGAGTCAGTTGAACTGATTTTTGTATTGGTAGTTGGAGTGAGGCTACTTGTTCTTACAAGACCTCTGTTGCTAAGCTCCTCCAAATCAGATTTTGAAATTGTAATGACCTTCGTTTGAGCCTTTTTTTCTGTAGGTTTAGAGGCTGTATCGCTTAACGCGTTCTGAACCAAACTGTCGATATTGAGGCCGGTTGACGCGGATTTGTTTTCGTAAGCAGGAAGTGAGCCCAACTCAGCAGCCCTAAGCTGATAAATAAACATCAAAAATACAACGAAACTAAATACCTTAAACTTCATATCCAATTAAAAATATTAACTTTAAAAACTGATAAAGTAATCAACATTTATCAGGAATTTTCAAAACCGGCCGGCAGCGATTTGTTGCCTGTTTTTGCGCCCAGTTCTTTTATTTTCTCGGCCGTTCGGATAATGTTTCCGCTACCGTCTTTCATTTTTTTCATCGCATCGTCGTATGCGCTTGAAGTGCGGTCGATATTGGCTTTGATCTTTGCCATATCTTCGGCAAAACCAATAAATTTGTCGTATAATGCCCCACTTAGCCGGGCAATTTCCTGTGCATTCTTGGTTTGGTTTTCTTGTTTCCAAATCGAAGAAATGGTTCGCAGGGTTGCCAATAAAGTGGTTGGACTCACAATCACAATCTTGCGCTCCCAGGCATAAGCAAAAATATCGCTGTCACCCTGAACTGCGACTGAAAATGATGCTTCAATGGGCAAAAACATCAACACAAAATCAGGTGTATTCAGATTTTGCGCATTCTGATAATTTTTTTCACTCAGCAACTTCACATGGCTTCGTAAGGAGTTGACATGATCTTTCAGGTATGACACCCTTTGTTCGTCCGTATCAGCCGACATCAGTCGTTCATAAGCCACCAACGAAACTTTTGAATCGATAATAATATGTTTATTATCCGGTAAATGGATAATCACATCGGGTCGCTGCACATTCGCATCATTCCCTTCAACTACTTCTTCACGCTCATATTCCTGTCCCTTTGTCAATCCCGACCGTTCCAACACACGTTCCAAAATTACCTCGCCCCAATTCCCTTGCTTTTTCACATCACCTTTCAGGGCTTTAGTCAGGTTATTCGCTTCTTCGCTTACCCGGGTATTGAGTTCAGTCAATTTCCGGACTTCTTCCCGTAAGCTTATTTTATCGCGTAATTCTTTATCGTATGTTTCATCAACCTTTTTCTCAAAGTTCAAAATCCGTTCCTTCAGGGGGTTGAGAATTTCGCTTAGATTTTTATGATTGGAAACTGAAAATTCGTCCGAACGTTCCTTTAAAATCTTGGTGGCTATATTCTCAAACTCAGTAGTTAAGCGTTTTTGAAGATTTTCTATTTCGCTTTTCTGATTTTCGAGTTTTTCTGCCAGATTTTCGTTGACGGTTTTCAGCGTTGCAACTTCCATGCCACGATTGTTGGCAAGTTCCTGTTGTTGTGCCTGTTCCAGCAGGATACGATCCATCTCTTCTGCTTTATTTTTCAGTTTTTCTTCAGACACCCGAAGGTTTGTGTTGACTTCGTTCAAAGTGTCAGTAAGGTTTTTTTCGTTGATTTCCAGCGACTTTTGTACATTACTCTGTCTCCGGGACAAAATTATCCAGGCCGATAGAAAACCAACTGCCAACGCGAAAACTATTAAAAGATATTCCATAAATTTTTTATTTAAAATAATTCTTAAAGCCTTTTAGGTGGATTGGGGGTCTAATCAAACAATGTCGGATGGTCCTCTTCCATTTTTCGGAGAATATTAAGCATAAGAGTTTCCCGTATAAACTTTGATTTGTTTTGCACCTTGTACTTGGCAATGTAACGGTTCAGCACCTTATTTTCTTCATCGTTAAGGGTGAAAATCTGTCGGTGAATGCGTAGTGAATTACGTTGTGAAGCCGGAATTGAATTCTTTTTTGCCATACGATTCTTTTATTTCGCACAAAAATAATATTATCTGAGCGATTTTAACGACATTATAACAAAAAACTGTATTTTTGCCATTTTAAATCAATGAATTTGCAATTATCAATTATCAATTTCCAATTATCATTTATCATTAACCATTAATCATTAACCATTAAAACAAATGGCAGAACATAATGAATTAGGGAATTTGGGAGAAGAGCGTGCTCAAGCCTATCTTCGTGAAAAAGGATATACTATCCGCCATACCAACTGGCATAATTCTACTCCTTCAGGTGCAGCTGGTAAGCTGGAGCTTGACATAGTTGCCGAAAAGGAGGGTATGTTGATTGTTGTTGAAGTTAAAACCCGCTCTACCGAAACCTTTGAACATCCTGCCGAGGCCATTACCAAGCGAAAAATAAGAAATATCATCAATGCTACTCACGAATACATATTTCAGTTTGATTGGCAGGGTGAAACCCGTTTCGATGTCATGTCTGTTATTCCCCATGGTCAGAATTTTCTAATCGAACATATCGAAGATGCTTTCCTCTCACCTTTATTTTGAATATAAACCGCTAAAAAGGGTATAATTATACTGAAATGCCGATTGCATGACATATACATACGAATTGTTTAAAAAATGTTTTAGATTATACCTAATACTGTTTCGATTCTCAACTTGTTTGCGTACTTTTGCAAAATAATAAAAATTCCTGGAATTGTTTGTTTGTTAAACATTAAAATATCTCAAAATGAAATCATTAGAAAAAAGTGTAGCTGAAAAACTACTGAAAATAAAGGCTGTAAAATTGCAACCCAATAATCCATTTGTATGGGCATCGGGATGGAATTCACCCATATATTGTGATAACCGTAAAACGCTTTCATATCCGCAACTCCGCACATTTATAAAAGTAGAACTGGCTCGCCTGATTCTTGAAATGTATCCCGATGTAGAAGTAATTGCCGGTGTGGCAACCGGTGCTATTGCTCAGGGAGCTTTGGTGGCCGATGCCCTGGGATTACCCTTTGTGTACATTCGTCCAACACCCAAAGATCATGGACTGGAAAATATGATTGAAGGCGATTTGCGCCCGAAACAAAAGGTGGTAGTGATTGAAGACCTTATCTCAACCGGTGGAAGTAGTCTGAAGGCTGTGGAAGCTATTCGAAATGACGGTTCAGAAGTATTGGGAATGTTGGCAATTTTCACCTACGGATTTCCTGTGGCAGAACAAAAGTTCAAAGCAGCCAAAGTGAAACTGACCACTCTTTGCAACTATGATGGCGTTCTGGCTGAAGCTCTGGCAACAAAATATATCACTGCCGATGATATCAAAACACTTCAGGAATGGCGTAAAAACCCGGCGATTTGGAAAACCGAATAAATTGACAATTGAAAGATTTACAATTTACGATTGAACTAACAAGAGTTTATTTCGTTCATAAAAATGGATTAAAACTGAAAGTTTTAGCCATAAAATTGTAAATTTAAACATCGTAAATCAAAAATATGACTACATACGAAAGCGATATTAAGGCCATTTCTTCGAACGAAGAAGTGGTTTTTGCTATACTGAGCGACTTGAAAAACCTGCAAAAATTGCAGGATAATCCTTCTTTAAAAGATAAGGCGAAAGATTTGGAATTCGATACAGATAGCTGCAGTTTTGCGGTAGAAGGATTTGGGAAAATGGGTTTCCGAATAGTGGAACGCGAACCATTTAAAACTATCAAAATGGTTTCGGAAAATGCTCCGGTAGAAATAAATGTGTGGATTCAATTGAAAGCTGTTGCCGAAAATGAAACCCGTTTGAAACTTACACTGAAAGCCGATTTGCCCATGATGATTAAGATGATGGTTGACAAAAAGTTGCAGGAAGGCTTAAACTCAATAGCGGAATTGCTGGCGAATACATTAACCCATAACCCCTAAAGGAGGATTTGGGACGTGAAATCGTGGAATTTAAAGTAAAAAAACTAATTTTAAATATATTCTAAACCGGTTTTAAGAGACTTAAGTATCTTAATTCCCCTTTAGGGGTTAGGGGTAGTATTATGGCAAAACTCTGGGAAAAAAGTACAGAGGTGAATGCTAAAATTGAGGCATTTACCATTGGTCGAGATCGTGAAATGGATGTTTTTCTGGCAAAGTATGATGTACTTGGCTCGATGGCACATATTCGTATGTTGGAATCCGTGGGTTTGCTTCAAGCCGACGAATTGGCTCTACTCCTGAGAGAACTGAAAAACATTTATCAGTTGGCTGATAAAGGAGAATTTGTGATTGAAGAAGGTGTGGAGGATGTTCATTCTCAGGTAGAAATACTTCTCACTGCCAAACTGGGCGATATAGGAAAGAAAATTCACAGCGGACGCTCCCGAAACGATCAGGTATTACTTGATTTAAAGCTTTTTGCCCGTACAGAAATTGAAAAAACAGTTTCTTCGGTTAATGAATTATTCGATGTGCTGATTTCCCAAAGTAATAAATACAAAGATGTTTTGCTTCCGGGTTATACCCATTTGCAGGTCGCCATGCCATCTTCGTTCGGATTGTGGTTTGGTGCCTATGCAGAAAGTTTGGCCGATGATTTACAGCTTTTGCTTTCGGCCTGGAAAATTAGCAATCGAAATCCTCTGGGTTCGGCTGCCGGTTACGGTTCTTCCTTTCCGCTTAATCGCCAAATGACCACCGTTTTGTTGGGTTTTGATTCCATGAATTACAATGTGGTTTACGCTCAAATGGGACGGGGGAAAATGGAACGCACCGTGGCTAATGCTCTGGCATGCGTGGCTGCGACGGTTGCCAAACTGGCTTATGATGCCTGTCTGTTCAGTTCTCAAAATTTCGGGTTTATCCGTTTGCCTGACGAATTTACGACTGGTTCGAGCATAATGCCGCACAAAAAAAACCCGGATGTATTTGAACTTACGCGTGCCAAATGCAACAAATTGCAATCGATCCCACAACAAATAATGCTGATAACAAACAATTTGCCTTCGGGGTATTTTCGGGATTTACAGATTATTAAAGAAGTATTCGTTCCTGCTTTTGCGGAATTGATTGATTGCCTTGAAATTACTACTTTGATGATGGCTCAAGTGAATGTGAATACCGAAATACTGAGTGATTCCCGCTATGATTATTTATTTAGTGTGGAAGAAGTAAACCGGCTGACACTTTCGGGAGTTCCATTCCGAGATGCTTATAAACAAGTCGGTTTAGAAATCGAAGCAGGCAACTTTAAACCTAATAAAACTCTCCAGCATACCCATGAGGGAAGTATTGGGAATTTATGTAACGACGAAATTTGCAAATATAAAGATGATATTTTAAGTCAGTTTACTTTTCAAAAAGTAAAGGAGGCGGAACAAAATCTGTTGGCATAACATTCTTCCTGTTAAACATAAAAACCTTGCAGCCCGAAAGTTGCAAGGTTTTTTACTTTTATATAGAATCCACAGGGTTGCGCCTGCGGGAAGATAGTTCTTCCTTAGTTGACAGTTGACAATGTATAGTTGACAATTAATGGTTCATTATCAATTGTCAACTATCAACTGTCAATTGGTTTACATCATACCACCCATTCCGCCGCCCATAGGCATTTGTGGAGCAGGAGCATCTTCTTTCTTTTCAGTGATGACACATTCGGTAGTCAGGAACATTCCGGCAATTGAAGCCGCATTTTCCAGAGCTACACGGCAAACTTTAGCGGGATCAACCACACCGGCAGCATAGAAATTCTCATATTTATCGGTACGAGCATTGTAACCAAAGTCATCTTTGCCTTCGCGAACTTTCTGAACAACCACGGCACCTTCTTTACCTGCATTAGCCACAATCTGGCGAAGCGGTTCTTCAATGGCACGTTTAATAATTTCTATTCCGGTTTGTTCGTCATCGTTGTCAGCTTTAATTTTGCTCAACGAATCGATAGCACGGATATAAGCCACACCACCACCGGGAACAATTCCTTCTTCGATAGCAGCACGGGTTGCGCTCAATGCATCTTCCACCCGGTCTTTCTTTTCTTTCATTTCAATTTCAGAAGCAGCACCCACATAAAGTACAGCAACACCACCGGATAATTTAGCCAGACGCTCCTGTAGTTTTTCACGATCGTAATCTGAAGTTGTAGAAGCTATCTGAGCTTTGATTTGGCCAACGCGGCTAGCAATTGATTCTTTTGCACCTGCACCGTTTACAATCACAGTATTGTCTTTGTTAACCGTTACTTTTTCGGCAGTTCCCAGCATCTCCAAAGTAGCTTGTTCCAGTTTAATTCCTTTTTCTTCCGAAATTACAATTCCACCGGTCAGTATAGCAATGTCTTCGAGCATTTCCTTACGACGGTCGCCAAAGCCCGGGGCTTTTACAGCACAGATTTTGAGGTTTGCACGCAAGCGGTTCACTACTAAAGTGGTCAACGCTTCGCTGTCAACATCTTCGGCAATAATCAACAATGGTCGTCCTGACTGAACGGCTGGTTCCAAAACCGGAAGCAATTCTTTGAGGTTTGATATTTTTTTATCGTGAATCAGGATATAGGGTTTTTCCATTTCCACTTCCATTTTCTCGGTATTGGTAACGAAATAAGCCGAAATATAACCGCGGTCGAATTGCATACCTTCAACCACTTCAATGGTAGTATCAGTTCCTTTGGCTTCCTCGATAGTGATTACTCCATCTTTTGAAACCTGACGCATTGCATCTGCAATAAGTTTACCGATTACAGCATCGTTATTGGCCGAAATTGACGCAACTTGTTCAATTTTGTCGTAATCATCACCAACAGTTTTAGCTTGTGCAGCAATGCTTTTAACTACTTCAGCCACGGCTTTGTCAATCCCGCGTTTCAAATCCATAGGATTTGCACCGGCAGCTACATTTTTCATACCTACACCAACGATGGATTGTGCCAACACGGTTGCGGTAGTTGTTCCATCACCTGCATCGTCACTGGTTTTCGAAGCAACTTCTTTTACTAATTGTGCTCCCAAATTTTGGAATGAATCTTCCAATTCCATTTCTTTAGCTACAGTAACACCATCTTTGGTAATGTGAGGAGCACCGAACTTTTTCTCGATAATTACATTGCGACCTTTTGGTCCAAGTGTTACTTTTACAGCATTTGCCAATACATCAACTCCTTTTTTGAGTTGATCACGGGCTTCAATATTGAATAAAATTTCTTTGCTCATAAGTTTGCCCCCTAGCCCCCTAAAGGGGGAATACGCCGGGGTAAGCGTGTTTTTGAAATTATAAATTGATTTTTAATTGTGTAAATCTTAAGATTGCTGCACTCCAAGATTCCCCCTTTAGGGGGTTAGGGGGCAACTCTTTAAATAATTGCCAAAATATCAGATTGACGCATGATCAGGTATTTTTCACCTTCCCATTCCAATTCTGTTCCGGCATATTTACCATAAAGCACGTTATTACCAACTGCAACTACCATATCTTCGTCTTTTGTTCCGTTACCCACGGCCAATACTTCGCCTTTTAGCGGTTTCTCTTTTGCTGAATCCGGAATAATGATTCCACTAATCGTTTTTTCTTCTGCCGGTGCCGGTTTCACCAACACGCGGTCGGCTAATGGTTTAATGTTCATATTTTTCAGTTTTAAATTAATATATTTTTTTTGGTTGCAAGTTTATAAAGTTCCTAAAGTTTGAAAGTTATAAACCTGAATATTGTTTTACGAATTCTGTGCCAAAGCTTTTTTCTGTCAGTTTTGACAGGAAGAACGGTTTTGCATTGCTAAAAGTAGTTCAACTAGCTGACAACTTGTCATTTTTAGCCAATTAAAATAGTTCACTTAAGCGTTTTGCCTGTGCTTTATTCGAAAATTGAGGAAATAATATCTTTTCCCGCTCAATAATATCTGTTTGATTGAAAGGAATCAGCATTAGCTTGTTACATAACTCTATTTGCTCTTCACTCTGGTTGGCAATATGGCATAGTGAATCAAGTCCGCTTCCTTCCAGCATTAATTGATTCACCAACACATGTCGGCCTGCAAAAAGAGTATTGAGCAATTTTAATTTCAGCCCTGTTCCCTGAAAAGTGACCAACACATGAACCTGCGCATTCCGAATTAAACCTGCCATTTCTGTTTCGTCGGGGTTTGCAATTAATTCAATATTGGGATAAGCAGAACTGATTTTCTCCAGCCGTTTTGTTGGCTTTAAGCCTGCCAATATACACTTATAACTGAGTTTGCTAAAGACCTTCTCACAAAGATAAATGGCTGCAAGTTCATTTTCAGGGACTGAAAGATTCGCGTGATATAGCAGAAAATCGGACTGACCCGGCAAGCATGAAATACTATCATTGCCATGAAAACCCGGAATAAATTCGACTGGTTTATGAGGGAATCTTGATTTAAGCTCATCTCTATCAGACTGAGATATAGCTACTAATACATCGGCAGATTCCAAATTTTTCTCAAATGCTTTGAATTTCAAAGATTCCAGCGAGTAATATATTTTTCGGGTAAAACTGTCGGTGGCTTTTGCTAACCCTCTATAATATTCCTGTTCTATATTTGCTTCCCGAAACAACTTGATTCGATTTAGCAGACTGGGATGGTTTAAATAATAGCATGACATTAAGCCTTCAAATAAAATCGGAAAATTGTCTTTTAAAAGATTTTCGAGCAACTTACTTTTTTTTCGGCTATAAACCGTGTAAGGAAGAACACTGAGATGTGACAAAACAGAGGTGTTTCGCTTGTAATAATATACTTTCGAGCAGATTTTTTCCAGTTCAGGTGCATGATTTCCCCTGTATTCAAAGCAGTGAAGTATAATTTCAATCCCATTTTCATGTAGTGCTTTCAGCTTGTAATACACGTCGATAGCCCCGCCATAATTGGCAGGATAAGGAATGTCAAATGAAATCACATGCAACTGCTTGCTCATCTTTTATGAATTGAAAATCAACTGTTTATTATTCCGATCAGAATTTTTTCTTCGTTTTCCCAACACAGATCGGTTTTTGCTTTTACTGTATTTTGTTTCACGGTGTTATACTGGGCTTTGTCGGCAAAAATATCCGCTACTACTTCGGCAATATGCTTTGGATCATGATTTTGAATGTAATACCCGATATCATACTGATCAATAATCTGCTTTAATTCAGGTAATGCGGAAGAAAGCGTAGGAATGCCGGAATGAATAAAGTCAAACAATTTATTCGGTAGCGAAAAATGATAGTTCAGGTTGGTATCTTTATCTATTGCCAAGCCCAAATCGCTGTTCATGGTGTACTGTCGGAGTTCGGCAAAAGGCATTTTGGGTTTAAAGATTACTTTTTCCTGCAGATTAGTTGACAGAATAATTTTCCGAAGTGCAGGAAGCGCATCGCCACTCCCGATAATCAGTAAAACACACTTGTCGAGATATTGCATCGCCAGACAAGCTTCTTCTGCTCCACGATCAATATTTATTCCTGTTCCCTGAAGAATCAAGATGTGCTTATTTTCAGGCAATTCCAGTTCTTTCCTGGTTTTCAGTCGCTCTGGAGCAAAAGTAGACGGAATATTCCGACTGACATGAACTGTTTTGTGATATTTGTCGGCATATAATTTCGCAATCGAGCTGTTTACAGTAAGTATATCAGTCAGTTTTGGAAATAGATAGTCTTCAATTGTTTTCCAGATAGCCTGAGTACGAGGTCGTTTGACTAATTCGGGCACTTCAGTATAATATTCATGCGTGTCGTAAATTAGTCGTATATTTCGAAGTGCGGCTGCAAAAAAAGCAGCAGGAAGTGTGTCCAGGTCATTCGCAAAAATTAAATCAACGCGAGCTGTCATTAAATAAAAGAACAAACGAATGTTGAGTTCGGCATAAAATTGTGGTCCTTTGCTAAACCAGAGTTTCCGTCGAAGTGTAAAATAAGAGCGTTCCAGCGGAAGACTGTCGGGCAGAAGTCGTCCGGTTTCAATCACCCAATAACCACATTTTTGAAGCGTTGTGCAGGTTTTGTGTACCCGTTGGTCGGTGCTCAGATCATTTGACACGCACACAATAGCCGTTTTTTTCATCCTCTTTTGCTATGTTCGTAGTTGAGAAAAGCTACATTGTTTTGAGATAACTGATTATATCTTTATACAAATTACGATGGTACAGCTTAGGTGAATCTTCCACCATAGTATTGTGCCATAATAAAACCAGTTCACCATTCCAGTTTTTAACCTGATTTATCAGTCTGATACAATACTCATAAGCTTCGTGAGCATTCAGGTTCATATACCGTTTTTCACTTAAACTTCCATCCATAATGGCTAATGGATGCAACGTAAGTGTAGTAAGTTGCTTTGTATTCGGATCAATCCATTTCACGGGGCGACAAGTGCCGAGGCGGAATCCCGCCATGTCGGCATAACCCATTGTAAAATCGTCGGTAATTCCAGCGTCGATTAAAGCCTGCATATCTTCCGGTTCACGCGAATCGAGGAAATGGTGGCGGTTGTAGATGGTTTTTTTTCTTGAAACTTTTTCCAACTGCTTCTTTTCGTCCGGAATGCGCTCGGGATGAATTCCGGCTTCGTAACTTAGATGCAAACCAAAAGTTATATTTTTTTTCTTACAAAGTGTGATTAGCGACTGAAAATCCTGAATATGATGAGTAATATTCGGTTTATCTTCTTTGCGCGTTCCGCCATCAACTTTTATAAATACGACCGGTTCGCAGCGTTCATTTCCCAAAGCCTGACGTACCGAATTGTCGAGTTTAAACAACCAGGGTAAGGTGTACCAAGGATCATTTTTCAACCCTCCAAAATAGCTATTAATTGCTTTAGCACCTTCTTTAGGGCGTTGAATTCCACGCAAAAAACCGCCCATAAAGCCTCTCAGGCTTCGGAAGTGAGTTAATTGATCCACATCGTGAGTCAGAAAAATCTTGCGGATATTTTCGGCTGGTTCTGGTATTTGACAACCAACTTCCCGCAGATGATTCCGAAGTATTTTGCCATATTCATCGACCAGTGGTGAATCAATAAATCCGGCTCGGTAGGGTAATGATTCTTTACCGGGGAAACGCCCATGTACATCACGGACATTTCGATGAACCATTTCTTCGTAGCGACTTATCAGAAAATATGTTCCGGCAATTAAGTCGGCATTTATTATTCTTGTTTTTCCTACTTCTTCTACAATAGGACTACCAAATAAAATCGGAACTTCTTCCCAAATTTGTAACGGTAACTGTGGCATAGAAGCCTCTGTTCCGTAAATTTCATCTGAAAAAAAAGAAGACGGTGAAATGACCAGTTTGTATTTGCGAAATTCTTTCGGATTGGAAGTATACCCAATCTTTGAAATAATCTTTTGAGGGACGGATTCCCCCAATAAAAATCGGATTATATACTCAATAATTTCGTTCATTTTAAATTTAAAAATCAATGGAGCTTTTTCTTTTGCTCGTGTGTGAAAGTAAGGAAAATTGCAATACCCAGACCAATCAACAAGTCTTTTTTTGAAAGAATCCCGAAGTAAATATCATCAATCGAATTGCGGTGAGTAATAAGCTTTAGCGCTACCGACAATGACATAAAAACCACGAACACAATAATGGCATAAACAACCGGCTTCAATTTGGGATGAATATTCATAATTGTAATTTTCTGATTTTTGTTTTTATCGATTTGACCTAATTGGATGTCAAAAGTAGTCAATAAATTTTAAACCGATATTTTGTATAATGATAAAATATACTAATCTCCTCAATTTAATTTAAAATTTGTGTTTGAAAAGTTCTATCTTCCAATTAATTTACAAAAGAAAAGGGAAGCTAAAAGCCTCCCCAAAACTTGTAATTCTCAACTTGATTTTAATTATTTTCTTGTTCAAGTTTTAATTTTGCGAAATCAAGCACCCCTTTTAAGTGCTGTGCCATAATTTTAGCAGCTTCTTCACCGTCACGCCTTTTGATGGCGTCCATCATACCTTGATGTTCATTCGTTACATCGGGGTTTGGAGCACAAATCCGGTCACGTTGATAAATTGTCATAATATCAGGAATTACAATCATCAACATAGCTTTGAAAACAGGATTGTGACTTGATTCAGCAATAGTACGATGAAAAGCAAAGTCGCTGCCAATTCGGTCTTGAGTATCAAAATCGCGTAAATAATTTGCATGAGCTCTTGACAGGTTTTTCATATCCTGATCGTTCCAACGTTCAGCACAGAGTCTGATAGCATTCGTTTCGAGCAAAACACGGGTTTCGACCAAAGAGAAAAAGTCATAACTCTGGAGATTTAACACATCTGAAATTAAGCCATCCAATGTATTAATATCGAGCCCGTTTATTATTGAACCACTTTGAGGAAGTGTTTTGATGATGCCATAGAATTCGAGTTTATGTAATGCCTCACGCACCTGAGTTCTTCCAAATCCAAATTCCAACGCTAATTTTCGTTCTGCAGGAAGTTTATCGCCGGGTTTAAGTATCCCTGAATTAATCAGATCCTTAACTTTAGAAATTACTCTGTCGGTAGGACTTTCCAAACTTTGTTCCTTATGTCCAGTAAAAGTTTCAGCCATTGTATTAATGTAAAATTGTTCGTTTATTGGTTAAATATCCCTGCAATACCATGCTAAATGTGTTGGTTTGAAGTGCTTTCTGCAAAGATAATGTGAAAATTTATATTTTTAAGAATTAAAATTGATTTTTAAAATATTATTCGAAGGAATAACATTATTTCAAGCTTTACAAGTTGGTCGACCAAAAATAATATTAATTTTGGCTATTTCCAAAACATTTCTCAATTATTTTTCAATTCATGCTCTAAAACATATTAATTCAGCTATTTTGAATCGTAAAAACAAAAAAAAAGCTCTTACCAGTGTATTTGGCAAGAGCTTTTTAAAAATAAATGCAAAATTATAATCCAAAGGTATCGGCAACAGCTTTAAAGACAATTTTACCCTGTACGATATTCAGACCTTTACGTAAATCCTCGTAAAGGTTACAGGCTTTTTCCCAACCTTCATTTGCCAGCTTGAGAGCGTAGGGCAGCGTTGCATTTGTAAGTGCCAGAGTTGACGTAAATGGTACTGCACCTGGAATGTTAGCAACACAATAATGCAATATTCCATCCACTTCGTATACAGGATCAGTGTGTGTTGTAGCGTGAGAAGTTTCAAAGCAACCTCCCTGATCGATTGCCACATCAACCAATACTGAACCGGGCTGCATAAGTTTAAGCATATCACGTGTTATCAAATGTGGTGCTTTTGCTCCGGGTATTAATACGGCACCAATTACTAAATCGGTGAATGGAAGCATTTCTTCAATATTATGAGTTGACGACATTAAAGTATCTACATTAGCCGGCATAATTTCACTCAGATAGCGTAACCTTGCTAGCGAAATATCGGCTATGGTAACATGAGCACCTAAACCGGCAGCCATTAAAGCAGCTTGTGTTCCAACAACACCGCCACCTAATACAAGCACATTGGCTGGTTTTACTCCCGGAACACCACCCAGCAAAATTCCTTTTCCACCTTTCGGTTTTTCGAGATACTTTGCACCTTCCTGAATAGACATTCGTCCGGCCACTTCGGACATAGGAATTAATAGTGGCAAAGTGTGATCTTCTTTTTCGACGGTTTCGTAAGCAAGGCAAATCGCACCACTTTCCATCATGGCTAGTGTTAGTTCTTTTTCAGAAGCAAAATGGAAATAGGTGAAAACCAATTGACCCGGTCGAATGAGCTTATATTCGCTTTTTATGGGCTCTTTTACCTTCATTATCATTTCGGCAATAGCAAAAACTTCCGCTGAGGTTGATAAGATTTTTGCTCCGGCTTTTAGGTATTGGTCATCATTAAAGCCACTATTATCACCGGCATGTGTTTCAACAAATACTTCGTGCCCATGTTGCGTTAAGGTTCTTGCTCCTCCGGGAGTTACGGCAACCCTGCTTTCGTTATTTTTAATTTCTTTTGGGATTCCAATTTTCATATTTCTATCATTTTAAAAATCACGATACTTAATCAATTTCTGGAATGAAATCATTCAAATTCGGTTGATTTCGCCGTAAAAATAAGAGATTAATTTTAAACTGGAACATGTTTTGGATAAAAATTATTAAAAAGCCTGTATTTTTATTCTATATGGTTGGTATTTAGCACTAAAATAAAAATGATAACTGTAATTAAAACCAGTTTAAATGAACTAATATCGTGTATTTTGAATCATTAATAAGTGAAATAATCAGACTATATCTCGAATTAGTTATAAATCGGAAGTTAGCATTTATTTTAATAATCGGATTAATTAATTCGGCTTCATGTCAGATAATTTTAAGAAACCTGCATTCAATTTGTCCCATTTCCTTACAGAATTTGAGTCTTCAATTTTTTCTCACTATTCATGCCAAAAATTGACATCTACTCACTATCTTTGTCGTGACAGCTTCGACCAGTAACTACAAAACCTTTCAACTGCTCTGCCATGGCCAAGAAACGCAACAAATCAGGTGCTAGTACCAAAATGAATAAAAAAGAACTGGTACGGAATATAATCAATGTATTCAACGAAAATACAGAGAAAACCTACAATTATAAGCAAATATCAACGCTGTTGGAAATTAAATCCGAGTCGCAGCGCATATTTATTAATCAGTTGTTGTACGAATTGCTGGATGAAGATTTCTTAGTGGAGATTTCACGCGGGAAGTTTAAGGTCAATTCGCGTGGCGGATATATCGAAGGTGTTATCGACCGTCAGGGTGTGAAAACCTACCTGATTCCGGACGATGGAGGCGAACCGGTGTTCATCCCTGAACGGAAAACCAATCATGCGTTGCTCAACGACCGTGTCAAGGTATTCCTGTATGCTCACCGAAAGGGGCAACAACCCGAAGGCGAAGTGGTTGAAATCACCAAGCGGGCAAAAGATACTTTTGTTGGCATATTGGATGTGTCGGAGAATTATGCCTTCCTTATGCTGGATAACCGCATTATGACCAACGATATTTTTATTCCAAAAAACAAGCTGAACGGAGGCAAAAACGGACAAAAAGTAATCGTAAAATTGCTTGGTTGGGAACCGAATGCCAAAAATCCGATTGGCGAAGTGATTGATGTGTTAGGTGATAAAGGCGATAATAATACCGAAATGCACGCTATTTTGGCCGAATTTGGCTTGCCTTACAAATATCCGGTTGAAGTGGAAGCCGCTGCTGATAAAATTGATGCCGGCATCACTCCCGAAGAAGTGGCTAAACGTATTGATATGCGTGGCGTGACGACTTTTACGGTCGATCCACGTGATGCCAAGGATTTTGACGATGCCCTCTCGTTACGCAGATTACCCAACGGATTATGGGAAGTTGGCGTTCATATTGCCGATGTGACACATTACGTTCGCCCCGACAGCATTATCGATGAGGAAGGTCGTGAACGTGCCACTTCAGTTTATTTAGTCGACAGAACCATCCCTATGCTGCCCGAACATTTATCCAACGGAATTTGCTCGCTCCGACCGAATGAAGATAAACTGACTTATTCGGTTATTTTTCAAATGAACGAAGCCGCTGAAATTCAACATTACGAGATAGCCAAAACCGTAACATGTAGCGACCGCCGATTTACCTACGAAGAAGCACAAGCAGTTATTGAAACAGCTGAAGGAGAATATAAAGAGGAAATTCTGACAATGGACCGACTCGCTAAGCTTCTTCGTCAGAAACGATTTGATAGTGGTGCGATTGCTTTTGACCGCGTGGAAGTTCGTTTTGAAATCGATGAGAAAGGGAAACCTGTTTCAGTGTTTTTCAAAGAACAGAAAGATTCCAATAAAATGATTGAGGAGTTTATGCTTTTGGCCAATAAAACAGTTGCCACACATATCGGTAAGCCCGGAAAAGGTCAGCCTGTTAAGACCTTTGTCTATCGAATACACGATGTACCAAATCCTGATAAACTGAATAATTTTGCTGCATTCATCAAGCGCTTTGGGTATACACTAAAAACCAGTGGAAAACAAACTGCTATATCCGGTTCTATCAATCATCTGCTGGACGAAGTGCAGGGTAAAAAAGAACAAAATTTGATTGAAACGCTTGCCATTCGTTCGATGGCAAAAGCCATTTATTCAACGGCTAATTTAGGTCATTACGGACTGGCATTCGATTATTACACCCACTTCACATCCCCAATTCGCCGTTATCCGGATATGATGGTGCATCGCTTGCTTGAAAAATATGCTGATGGGGGTCGTAGTGTCAATGCTTCGGAATACGAAGAATATTGTCAGCACAGTTCGGATATGGAGCAATTGGCTTCCAATGCCGAGCGGGCTTCCATTAAATACAAACAAGTGGAGTTTATGTCAGAACGACTTGGACAGGTATTCGATGGAGTAATTTCGGGTGTTACCGAATGGGGAATTTACGTCGAACTGATTGAGAATAAATGTGAAGGAATGATTCCAATCCGCGATTTGGATGACGACTATTATACTTTTGATGATAAGAATTATTGTCTGGTTGGTCGACGATTTCATAAAAAATACCAACTGGGTGACGAAATTACTGTTAAAGTAGCCAAAGCCAACCTGGACAAGAAACAACTCGATTTTGTAATTGCCTGACAAACAACAGTAAGCGGCAAACAGCAAGCGGTAAGAGAATAAGAAAAACAAGTATTTTGGAGACTTTTTTCAAAATTTGCTTTGCAGAAATGAAAAATAGCCGTATCTTTGCACTCTCTTAATAAAAAGACTGGCTGCATAGCTCAACTGAATAGAGTACCACACTACGGATGTGGGGGTTGCAGGTTTGAATCCTGCTGCGGTCACAATTTAAGAAGCTATTCATCTTATTATCAGATGAATAGCTTCTTTGTTTTTAGGATTTGCACAACATTTGCACAACAAATAAAAATGGCTCAATCGGAAAGTCATGTTATTTAATATCCGACTACCTCAAATTAATTATACAGCCAGAATTTCCAATTAGTTTGATTTCTTCAAGAACTGAGTTTAAGGGCACACCAAATGCCACCAGTTTATCCATCTCTTCATTCTTAATATAATTTTAGAAGGCGGTTGAGTAACATTTTTGATGTGTAAATAAGTGCCAGGTTTTTAGCTAGCCGCCTGATAGGCATTAAAATGTTCATCTTTCAGATAATCATGCAACTTACTTTCATTTGAATCAAAGTCTTGAGCGAGTGACATTCGCTAAGACTAACATATGAATCATATAAATAAGAATAATTCATTGCGATTTTCGAAATGTAATTTGGTTTTGAGAAGGAATTGAATGAATGTAATACTGCCAAACAATCTTCCATTTCCAGATAAAAAGACCGCACCAGTCAAATGACGCTTCACATCACAATAATGATGAAATGACTCGTGAGCCATTAAATCCGTAATAACAAAAAAGGTTGATCCCAAAATAAATTTTCAACTTTAATTCAATCAAATGCAGACGGCCCATTAACAAACCTATTCATGTTCTGTTTGATAAATTGCTTTCTTGCCTCCTCTTTTTCGAATTCTTCTTTTTGCCTTTCTAACTCCTTAGATTTTATATCTCCATTCATTTTGTTTGATTTCAATAATTTCCTTTTAGATTTTGATTTCTCATTTGCATCGTTGATAAGAGAATCATTGTACTCCCTATAGTTCATCATAAGCTTTACTTTTTTTTAGGGTATATATAATTTCTACAAAATGACTTTTAGTCGTATTTTGAATTTATTCGTTTGCATTAAAAAATAAATTTAAGTAGAAAAAATGCAATTTCCATACTCAAAAAATATTACTCCTTTAATATACAAACACATAGCTCCCAGAACCTCTAAGTTTTCTTGATATAGTTTATAAAAATATAAATATAACACTATATTTTTTTATTAAGAGACCCAACTTTTTTAATATATAAATAAAAAAGTAAGTGTTATGATTAATAAGATAAATAGAAAGGTATATTTCGAGTTCAATGGATTTGAAGGATTAGAAAATGGGGAAACAATAATAAATGGTAAATCAGTAAAACTTTACAGTAGGAATTTTGATAAAATTTTAAATCTACTTATCAGTAAGATTCATCGTAAAGGTATAGACCATAGCAATGGATTTGTTGACATTCCTTCTGTGGCATTGAAATCTACACTGGACAATTACAAAACGTATATACAATATCTACTTTTGAATGGTTATCTTGAAAGGAGTTATTTTGTTTATAAAATAAAAGGCAAGCCAAGCCCAGAATACCTTTTTAGAGATTATACTAAGTCCAAACCTTTTGGTTATCGTTTCACAGAACATTTTAAACAATGGGTCACAATAAAAAGAGTAATATTCGTTCCAATAAATGATAACAAAGCCATTCCCACAATAGCTCCAGCTAAAACAAGCAAAAAGAATTTCACTAACAAATTATTTTTAAACCCTGAAATTGTAAAGAGGTTAAAGAAAGATTTTAAAAGCTGTCTGATACACCCAAACGAAATAGAAAAAACTAATTTTCAGAACAGTAAATTTATTGATATAGGTAAATGGTTTTATAATCAAGCCGAAATGTTCAAGTGGAATAAAGGTGATAAAACTTTCAAATTCACTTCTAATAGATTATATACCAATTTTACCATGCTATCTTCTCATGTGCGGTTGAATAACATTCAGTTGAATAATGAGTTTCTGAGATACAAAGATGTTAGCAATTCATTCCCTTTGATGCTGGCTATTTATTGTGTAAAGCAAAATCCCGAATTAATCCATGATGCTGATTTTGTTGAGTATTGCAGTTGGGTTACTACAGGCACTTTTTACGAAAATCTTTGCAAGGGTTTAAATGAAAACCGAAATTCGGATGAGAAAAACAGATTAGCTCGTTCGAACAAAAAGAATTTTCAGAACAGTTCAACTGAAATTACCGGCGTAAAATCAAAAAGATTATTTACCAAAGACATCGTAAAATTGCTCTATCAGATTTATTTAAACGGAAGTGTTGATGGCACTCCCTATGTGAAAGGCTATAGCAATTCATTGATTATTGATTATATGCAGTTTAAGTTTCCGTGCATTCATGAATGTGTGGTTAAAATTAAAGATAGAGAACAAAGCGTATATGATGTTTTGGTAAAAATTGAATCCAGTTTTATATTTCGAGTTGTTGGAGAACTTTATAAAAAGTATGACTCTATAAAATTGTTGACCGTTCATGATTCAATTTATACTACTGCTTCAGATTTTAACAAATTAGAAGCTGAATGGAATCTTCAACTTCAGAAGTTATTTGATTTGCTTCCTTCAAATGAATTTAGACATGAAAAGTTGAATAATGAGATGATTATCGAAATGGAAAAAGAAATGATTATTGATATAGAGGAAATTGAAGAGTTAGATTTTGAAGAAACCCCAGAATTTTCAATGCAAGATAGGCACCGTTACTTACTGGATGAATTTGATGACTTTCCGGATAATAACAATGATGATGATTTTTATATGAAATTATAATAGTACCCGCAATAATGCTTTTCCCCAGATACGGCGATTAATTTTGTAGGATTTCGGGTAGTATTTTGAAGAAAAAAATTGCAAAGTTGACATAAACCAATAACATTTCAGCTTTGCAAAATCAAAACAAGTCTTTTGGATTCATTTTCAGAAATTCGGCTATTCCTATTCCACCCGTACCCACCAATAAAACTTTGTCTGGGTTATAACTTTTAGAAAATACGCTCATCCCTTTATTGTCAGCTCTTCGTCCACT
>CAIUTB010000074.1 GCA_903901975.1 uncultured Bacteroidales bacterium | reverse complement strand
TTATAATATACTGAAATTCAATTGGTTTAAATGACTTAATATAAACTAATACTTTAATTACACTATTATATACTTTAATAATATAAAAGCTTTATAATAAAGATTTTGACTAATTATAGCAATAACAGCATTTAAACAATTGTATCAATACTTTTGTGAATCACAAATGTATTGATACACAAATGTGCATAATTTGCAGATGTGAAATACTTCACATATCTTTGTAAAGTAATTCTAACTATACAATTCACAATTTTATCTGAAACTATGAGTGAAAAAGACAGAATTGATAAAGTGATGCAAATTGAAGGAATGAATTCCGCAGTCTTTGCTGCTGCGATTGGAATTCAGGGCTCTACTCTATCTCACATTTTAAATGGAAGAAACAATCCAAGCCTTTCAGTTCTCCAAAGTATTCTAAATCGCTTCCCACATATCAGTCCAGAATGGCTTATAATGGGTCAAGGAACGACGGAACGAAATGTAAAGCAATCTCAGATGCAATCATTATTCCCTCAGGATGATGAAAGTGCTTCAAAATCAGTTATTTCGGAACAAATTAATGCCGAAACAAATAGTTCAATAAATACAGGCATCCAGCAAAGTACACAAACAACTATTGAAATTCCAGCTCAAACTCTAAATTCGAATCACGAGCCTCCTATTCAAATTCAACAAATAGAAATTCCAGGAAAAACAGTACGTAAAATCATCGTTTATTATTCCGACAATACTTTTCAGGAATTTCAATAATATCCAATAATGTAATTGATATTTTAAACATGCTGATTTATTTGGGAATATTTAATAATTGGCTATTTTATTTTGACTTGCCGTATCGGGATAATTTTGTAATTTTGCATACTCATAATTTTGAATTATCTCACCTGTATTAATAGTTTTAAATTATTGATATACAACTAAATATATTTGATGAAGAAATTCATGCTCGATTTGATTATAAAGAAAAACGAAGTTCTGAATGATCAATACTCCCTTTTAATCCTATCATCATCTGAGAAACTCCCAGAAATGCTACCAGGACAATTTGCAGAAGTTCGGGTAGATAATTCTCCAACAACCTTTCTACGTCGTCCTATTTCTATTAATTACGTTGACTATGAGGCTAATGAACTTTGGCTTTTGATTCAAATTGTAGGTGATGGTACAAAAAAAATGTGTGAATTAAAGGCAGGAAATACACTTAATTTGGTTTTTCCCCTTGGAAATACTTTCACATTCCCCGAAAATAAGGATGCAAAAATTCTTTTAGTGGGTGGTGGAGTTGGAATAGCACCCTTATTATTCTGGGGATCGTACCTGAAAGAACGTGGTTATAACTGTAACTTTGTATTGGGTGGCCGTTCTAAGGAAAATTTATTACAATTATGTGAATTTGAGCGATTCGGTAATGTATACACTACCACTGAGGATGGTTCACATGGTGAAAAGGGTTTTGTAACTCAGCATTCGCTTTTAAAAGCCTCAAATTTCGATTATATTTTTACCTGCGGACCAACTCCTATGATGAAAGCTGTGGCTGCTTATGCAACTCAAACAAAGGCTTTCTGCGAAGTATCACTGGAGAATACAATGGCTTGTGGATTTGGTGCTTGTTTGTGTTGTGTGACCGATACAACCGAAGGGCATTTATGTGTTTGTACCGAAGGACCTGTCTTTAATATTACAAAGCTGAAATGGCAAATTTAAATATCAATATTGGCAAGTTACAACTGAAAAATCCGGTAATGACAGCATCCGGCACTTTCGGTTATGGACCGGAGTTCTCAGACTTCTTTGATGTGTCACGAATTGGTGGTATATTTGTGAAAGGTACTACACTTCGCGACCGCCAGGGCAATGCTTATCCGCGTATGGCTGAGACCCCTTCAGGTATGCTAAACGCTGTGGGACTGCAGAATAAGGGTGTTGACTACTTTATTAATCATATATTACCAACTGTAAAGGACATTGATACAAATATAATTGTGAATGTATCGGGTTCAACTATAAATGATTACATCGAGACCGCTGAGAAGTTAAATTCCATCGAAAAAATACCTGCAATTGAATTAAACATCTCCTGTCCGAATGTAAAAGAAGGTGGAATGGCCTTTGGAACAAGCTGTTTGTCTGCTGCTCAGGTAGTTAAGGAAGTACGAAGGGCATATCAAAAAGAATTAATCGTCAAGCTTTCGCCAAATGTAACCGATATTTCGGAGATTGCACTGGCTGTTGAGGCAGAAGGAGCTGATTCGGTATCGCTTATAAATACTTTGCTTGGAATGGCTATCGATTCTGAAAAAAGAAAGCCGGTACTTTCCACTATTACCGGTGGACTTTCAGGTCCGGCAGTAAAACCAATTGCATTACGTATGGTTTGGCAGGTGGCTAATTCTGTGAAAATTCCGGTAATTGGAATGGGTGGTATAATGAATGCGGCCGATGCTATTGAATTTTTGCTGGCCGGTGCATCAGCCATTCAGATTGGTACCGCTAATTTTATTGATCCGACGGTTGCAATTAAAGTGCTTGATGGAATAAACGAATATCTTGACCGACATGGTTTTCAGTCGGTTACCGAAATAATCGGTGCATTGGAAGTCTAAAATTTCCTACATCCGGCAAACTAACAGTATTTTGTATGAAAAAGTCTGTTTTGCTGTTTGCTTCCTTGTTTTTCTTTTGCAGTTTTATTCAAAACAGCAATTCAAATTCGCTCCTCGTACCTGATAACGAGACGGTTTCTCTTATTTTCGTAAGTGATGTGATGGGGCATATGCCTCAGGTTGCTGCTGCTTACAATCCTCTAAATGATTCATATAATTACGATGTTTGCTTTAAATGGGTAAAACCCTACCTAAAAAACGCTGATTTTGCCGTTGCCAACCTGGAAGTTCCTATTGCAGGCAAACCTTATAGCGGTTACCCCGCTTTTTCATCCCCTGATGCATTACTCGATGCTCTTAACACAGCCGGTTTTGATATACTCTTAACGGGTAATAATCACGTACTTGATCGTGGAAAGTCAGGACTGGAAGGAACTATAAGTCAGCTCAGTAAGCGAAAGTTCTTATTTGCAGGCAGTTATATTGACGAAAATCAACGAGACAGCATATATCCAATTATGCTTCATTCGAAAGGCATTAAAATAGCCATTCTAAATTGTACTTACGGAACAAATGGAAATGAAGCACAGGAGCCTACGTTAGTCAATTATATTGATACAGTTGAGATTATCAATGATATAAGTGAGGCTGATAAGCTTGGAGCTGATTTTAAAATTATGACTATTCACTGGGGAACAGAATATGAACTTCAGGCTAATGAACACCAACGAAAGTTGGCTCAATTCTTTGTGAATCATGGAATTAATCTGATTATAGGTTCACATCCACATGTAGTTCAAAATGCTGAAACACTTTATGGAAAAGATAATATTCCGGTTCCTGTATTTTATTCGCTTGGAAATTTTATTTCTAATCAACGACAAACAAATTCAGATGGTGGAATTATGGTGAAAGTTGAGATTGAAGTGAAGTCGAAATCTGTTCTGAAAATGGCTTATTTTCCCGTTTGGGTTTATAGAGGTATATTAAATGCTGAATATCAGTATCATTTAATTCCTACTACTGATTATATCCAAAATCCGTTACACTTTAAACTGAATTCGACAGATAGCATTTCACTTCGTTATTTTGACTCTGAGACTCATAAACGTTTATTGAACTTTGAATTTCTAAAATAACATTTTAAATGACTGCAGAAGAAGTACTTACTGAACTAAAAAAACTTTCGAATCCGGCTCATTTTGCCCAATTAGAACGGTTTGGTATTGAAAATTCCAATGCCTGGGGCATTAAAATTCCTGATTTACGACTTTTCGCAAGGAAGATTGGAAAAAATCATAAACTGGCATTAGAATTATGGGAAACAGGCATTCATGAAGCAAGAATTCTGGCATCGTTTATTGATGATCCGAAACAAGTAACTGAAAAACAGTTTGATGCCTGGGTAAAGGATTTTGATTCGTGGGATATTTGCGATCAGTGCTGCAGTTTACTTATTCAAACACCTTTCGCCAAAAGAAAAATAGAAACCTATTCTTGTGCAAATGAAGAGTTTGTAAAGCGTACAGCCTTTGTATTGATATGTGCGTTGGTTATTTGCGATAAAAAAGCTCCTAATGAGTCATTCTATCCTTATTTTGAAATCATAGAACGGGAGTCATGGGATGAACGTAATTTTGTAAGGAAAGCTGTAAACTGGGCATTGCGTCAAATTGGGAAGCGAAATGAAGCTTTACGTTTAAAAGCGATTGAATGTGCTGAACGAATACAGCTACAGGATTCAAAATCAGCCCGATGGATTGCAGCTGATGCACTCAGGGAATTGAAAAGCGAACAGGTCATTATCCGATTGAAAAACAAATAGAAAAGGGTGTTTCTCACAGGAGAAACACCCTTTTTGGTGTCATTAAGTGACTGTATTTTTTTGTTATTTGTTGATTGACAACAAATTATCGTTTTTTAAATAATAATTAAGAAACACTAAATACTTTTTATATTGTTCTTCTGACAATATACATTTTGTATTATACAAGTTGTAATTCATAACATTTTCTGCAAGTTTTTCATTGTCGTTTTTTTCTGCAGTTTTTAATTCTTTAACCGTAGTTTGAAATACTTCCTTTAAAAAAGAAGCCTGATCATTATCAGCATTAATATACCCTACGAGACTTATAAATGCGTCCTTATTTGTTAATTTATGTAACGCTTTATAATCTTCGTCTTGATTTAACGCATAAGAAGTAGTTGAGAATGACACCAACACCATAACTGAAAACAAAATCTTTTTCATAACCTAAAATTTTAAATTTATACTAATAAAAAATACAAAGAATTCCCTTACAGTTTATAAGTGGATTTCCTTGTATTAGATTTTTAATATCAACTATTTCTAATTGACAGTGCAAAAATACATGTTTTAAAACATAAAAACAGCATCTTTCGGGTTAAATCTTCAATTTTGCTGCAATTATTAACGATAAATTTGTAAGTGATTTTGTTTTTATTTAGACAAAATATTATTAATCAATTGATTTACATTGAATTAAATTGATATTACATTTTTATTACAAAAAGTGAGTTGAAATCAGGAATTTCTGGAAAATATTCATACTTAGCTGTTTCGGTATTCACTTTACAGCAAAAATGCTCAATTCCGTTGCTAATAATAAATAAATCTACCTTTAATTTAGCATTATAAACGGCTACTTGATCAAAAGTTTGCTGATTTATAGGAACATTTGGTGCTTTAAACTCAATTATCATCACCGGTTTTGCTTCCCGGTTATATAAAATAGCATCACAGCGTTTTTTCATTCCGTTCAGATTAAGTTGTTTCTCAACTGCTATTAGTGCTGCAGGATAGGCTTTTACTTCAATCAAAAAGCGAATAAAATGCTGACGTACCCACTCTTCAGGTGTTAGTGAAACATAACGTCTGCGCTGAGAATCGAAAATCAGATGCTTCTCATTCTGTTTTTTTATACGAAAATTATACTCAGGTAGATTTAATTGCCACATTTTTTGTATTTTTGTTTCCACTATTTTCAAACAGTAAACTTTGCTTCAAACTGAATGCGAAGTTACTAAAACAATATTTAATATCGGTACGAATGAAAACAAAAAAAGAAATTGTTGAAAACTGGCTTCCACGATACACAAAGCGACCATTAGTTGATTTCACAGAATATATTTTGCTTACAAACTTCAATAATTATGTTGAACTTTTTGCAGAATGGTTTAATGTTCCAGTGATTGGCCGTGAAGGCAATATGCCAAATGCCTCAGCCAATGGCATAACCATTATCAATTTTGGCATGGGTAGCCCAAATGCAGCTATAATCATGGATATATTATCAGCCATTCACCCTAAAGCCGTTTTATTTTTAGGAAAATGTGGTGGATTGAAGGATAAAAACAAATTAGGTGATTACGTTTTACCAAGTGCAGCTATTCGTGGCGAAGGAACATCGAACGATTATTTTCCACCTGAAATACCGGCCTTACCTGCATTTAGTTTGCAGCGTGCTGTTTCGTCAAACATTCGTGATTTTGGTAAGGACTATTGGACTGGAACGGTTTATACAACCAATCGTAGGGTGTGGGAGCATGATGAAAAATTCAAAGAATATTTGCGTTTAACCCGTGCTTTAGCGATTGATATGGAAACTGCAACACTATTTTCAGCTGGATTTTTTAATAGTATTCCAATTGGTGCTTTACTTTTGATTTCGGATATGCCACTGCAGGAAGATGGAATAAAAACTTCGGAAAGTGATAAAAAAGTGACTGAAAGTTTTGTTGAAGAACACATTAAAATTGGGGTAAAAGCTTTATCATCTTTAATTAATAATAGTAAAACTATTAAGCATTTACGATTTGAATAGACCCCTAATCCCCTTAAGGAGACTTTAAAATATGGCAAAACAAGATTCCATTTCTCACGATCAAATTTTATCTGATTTACAGCAAAAGAGATACGCTCCGGTTTACTTTTTAATGGGTGAAGAGCCTTATTACATAGATGTTATATCAGATTATATTCAGAAAAATGTATTGGATGAAGCTGAAAAAGAGTTTGATTTAAGCATTTTATATGGTAAAGATGTTGATATAAACACTGTAATTAATGCTGCCAAGCGATATCCAATGATGGGATCGCATCAGATATTGATTATTAAGGAAGCCCAGTTGATTAAAGATTGGGATAATCTGGTTCATTACCTTTCCAATCCATTAAAATCCACGATATTAGTATTTTGTTATAAATACGGTACCCCTGATAAACGTAAAAAGTGGTTTCAGGAAATCAATAAGGTTGCCGTAGTGCATGAATCGGTGAAACTTCGTGATTATGAGGTAGGTTCGTGGATTTCGAAGTATTGTAAGTCTAAGAATGTGGCCATTGATGAAAAAGCGGTGGCCATGCTTTCTGAATTTTTGGGAACTGATTTGAGCAAGTTAGTGAATGAGGTTGACAAACTGATTCTGACAAAACCATCTGAAGTTCATAGCATTACACCCGAATTGATAGAAAAAAATATTGGAATCAGTAAAGATTTCAATGTTTTTGAATTGCAGGTGGCACTAGTAAACAATGATGTGCTGAAGGCAAACCGTATCGTTCGTTATTTTGCTGATAATAAGAAAGCTAATCCTATGGTTCTGACTCTCGCTCAGCTGTTTAAGTTCTTCAGTGATTTAATGATTTATCATTATTTATCGGATAAAAGCCTGGGATACGTGGCTTCAGAACTCAGAATAAACCCTTATTTTGTAAAAGATTACCAAAAAGCCGCTCAAAGCTTTGGTGCCTGGAAAACCATGAACATCATTTCCTGGATACGTGAAACAGATTCGCGCTACAAAGGCATTGATAACCCCAGTACCGACGAAGGTGAATTGCTAAAAGAGTTGGTATTTAAGATACTACATTAATTGATCATTGTACGGACAGGTCGCGACTTATCCCTTCATAAAAACATAATTCATGTCAACTGAAAAAACGCCAATTCCTTCCAAATTTATATCGCTGATTGCTTCCTCACTTCAACTTACTGAAAAACAAGTCCAAAATGCCATTCAACTGCTTGATGAAGGTGCTACCATACCGTTTATAAGTCGTTATCGTAAGGAAATGACCGACGGTATGGATGAAGTGCAGTTGGGCGATACCAAAGAGCAATATGACAAGCTGTGTGAACTGGCTAAACGTAAGCTGGTTGTGATAAAATCTATTGAAGATCAGGATAAACTAACCCATGAATTGAAGGTCAGAATAGACAACTGCTGGAATATAACCGAGCTGGAGGACATTTACCTTCCTTACAAACAAAAACGCCGTACTAGGGCTGAAATTGCGCGTGAGAAGGGTTTAGAACCACTTGCTAAGATGATTATGAAACAGCAATCGAATGATGTAGAGCGCATGGCATTACCGTTTGTCAAAGATAAAGTGGAAAATATTGACGATGCATTGGCAGGAGCTCGCGATATTATTGCTGAATGGATTAACGAAAGCGAAGTAGCACGTAACTCTATTCGAATGATTTTTGCTCGGGAAGCCATTATTTCGTCGAAGCTGATTAAAGGAAAAGACGAAGAAGCTCAGAAATATCGGGATTATTTTGATATGACTGAAAAACTAGCCCGTTGTTCGTCACACAGGCTTTTAGCCATGCGAAGAGCTGAAGCAGAAGGTTTTTTACGCGTCAATATCTCGCCTGAAGATGAGCATTGTTTGGAAAAATTAGACCGAATTTTCATAAAAGATGAAACAAAATCTGCCGAACAAGTAGCTGATGCTGTGACAGATGCGTATAAACGATTGCTGAAACCAAGTATTGAAACTGAGTTTGCATCCGAAAGTAAAGCTAAAGCCGACACAGAAGCTATTAGGGTATTTGGAGAAAACCTTCGCCAACTGCTTTTAGCACCGCCATTGGGACAAAAACGGGTCTTAGGCATTGATCCCGGATTCAGAACCGGTTGTAAAGTGGTTTGTCTGGATGCACAGGGAAACCTGCTACATAACGAAACTATTTACCCACATCCGCCTTTAAATGAGACTTCACAAGCCATGCGCAAGGTTCAGAAAATGGTAGAAGCCTATGATATTCAGGCTATTGCTATCGGAAATGGGACAGCAGGGCGCGAAACAGAGCAGTTTATTCAGAATACGCGCTTTGATCGAGACGTGAAGATGTTTGCGGTAAGTGAGAACGGCGCTTCCATTTATTCTGCTTCTAAAATTGCCCGTGAAGAGTTTCCCGATTATGATGTAACGGTACGTGGAGCGGTTTCTATCGGTCGGCGACTAATGGACCCATTGGCTGAATTGGTGAAAATCGATCCCAAATCGATTGGAGTTGGGCAATATCAGCATGATGTGGATCAGCCTCAACTGAAAAAGGCGCTCGATCAAACCGTTGAAAATGCAGTAAATCGGGTAGGAGTCAACCTAAATACGGCCAGCAAGCATTTACTGACTTATATTTCCGGTCTCGGACCACAATTGGCACAAAATATAGTGGACTTCCGTGCCGAAAATGGTGCCTTTAAAAGCCGTAAACAGCTTATGAAAGTACCGAAAATGGGTGCAAAATCCTTCGAACAGTGTGCGGGTTTCCTACGAATACCCGATGCTGAATATATTCTCGATAATTCGGCTGTTCACCCCGAGAGCTATCCCATAGTGGAAGCCATGGCCAAAGATCTGAATGTGGATGTTAAGGAATTAATTCAAAATAAGGATTTAAATAAAACGATTGATTTACAGAAGTATATCACGCCAACTGTTGGTCTTCACACCTTGAATGACATTATTCAGGAACTCGACAAACCAGGTCGTGACCCACGAAGCGGAATAAAGGTTTTTGAATTTGATTCTAATGTAAAGACTATCAGCGATTTGCGAACAGGTATGGAATTGCCCGGAATTGTTACCAATATCACAAATTTTGGTGCTTTTGTAGATATAGGTATCAAGGAAAACGGACTGGTTCATATTTCAAATATGTCCGATCGCTATATTAGCAACCCGGCCGAAGTAGTTTCGGTACATCAACATGTTAAAGTGAGTGTGCTGGAGGTGGATGCGGTCAGAAAGAGGGTGCAGTTAAAGTTGTTATGACCTCATCCCAGATCTTGTCCTTTAAGGAGAGGGTAAATTATTTGCAGAGTCTTTTAAAGTAGGAACATGATACAAAATATAGAAAAAGTAATAAGAGTCCGGAAATCGATCCGAACCTATAATAATATAGAAATTGAACCTGAGAAAAAGCAATTGATTCGTAATTTTATGCAGGCTAATTCGGTGGGATTGTTCGGTAACAAAGTTGAATTTTACTGGATTGATGGAAGTTCTGAAGAATTTAAAGACCTAAAGTTAGGTACGTACGGTGTAATTTCCGGTACTAAAAGTTTTATTACAGGAAAAGTAAGTGATTCTGTTAAAAACTTCGAAGATTTTGGCTTTTGTCTGGAAAAACTGATTTTATTTTGCACTAAACTGAATGTAGGAACGTGCTGGCTGGGTGGTACATACAATAAATCGTCTTTTGCTGATTCGATACATTTAAAAAAGGGTGAATTTATTCCGGCAGTAACTCCGGTAGGTTATTTCGGTACTAAAAAACGGTCTATTGACAAGATGTTCAGACGTTTTGCCGGTTCGGATAACCGTAAGCCTTTCGATGAGTTGTTTTTCTCACAAACATTTTTCGAAAAGCTATCAGATGAAGAGAAATTAAAATTCGGATTTATACTCGAAATGGTTCGACTGGCACCATCTGCTTCAAATAAACAACCCTGGAGAGTGGTTAAGGTGAATAATATTTTCCATTTTTACTTAAAACGCACTCCAAATTACAATAATAAGTTGTTACAATCAGATTTACAGCGTGTTGATATGGGTATTGCCATGTCGCATTTTGAGTTAGCATTAACTGAAAAAAAGCTTAAACATGTATGGATTCAAAATAATCCAGCATTAGATTTTAATGAAACAACCGATTATATTGCTAGTTGCGAACTTATTTTTTAGTATTTAAACTTTCGACATAGGGCATAAGTAACTCATTCAAAAAAATCAAATTTTAAATTCAAATAAAAGAAGTACTGGTTAGTAGTAAAGTAGTTTTCTATTATACATAATATAAATTATAAGAATATTTAATCAGAATTTGAAGTGATAGAATATTTAGTTGGTAATATGTTATAAAATTTTTAATTATCAGGTAATCATACAATTATAAAATGATTTTGTTTCTGTTTTGAAATTCATGTACAAATTCAACTTGTTCTACTTATTCATTCATAATTGGTTGATACTATGATAAGTTTATTTATTCTTACATTACTTGAACAGCAATGTATCAAAATTTGGTTCTCCCTCACTTTAAGTGTGTCCAATTATTTAAATTTAATAATCTATTGCACCTAAATATTATTAACTTAAAATAATAATTTGATCTGCTTATTTTCTTGAAATTGGTATATTTATTCTCTTCTAACTCATTTGTTGACAAACTAATATGAGATTTGAGAAATTGGGTTAAAATAGAAATAATTATCTGATTTAGGGTTGCAAGAAATAAGAAAAAGCAGTACTTTTGCACAAATTTGGATAATTGAGTCGGAACGACAATTCAATCACAATATACATATATATGCAAAAATACAAACCACTCCATTTAGTACTGGAAGACGGAACAGTTTTTAAAGGAAAATCATTTGGTTACGAAAAACCCGTAGCCGGCGAGGTTGTTTTCAATACTGCTATGGTCGGATATCCCGAGAGTCTCACTGACCCATCTTATGCCGGGCAATTGTTGACGATCACTTTCCCATTGGTTGGGAATTACGGTGTACCGAATGACACTATCCAAAACGGACTATCTACTTATTATGAATCGGAAAAAATTCAAGCTACCGGCCTAATTATTTCCGATTTTTCTTTTGAATATAGTCATTGGAATGCAGGGAAAAGCCTGAGCGAGTGGTTGATAGAAAACGAAGTGCCCGGAATTTTTGGAGTTGATACACGTGAGTTGACTAAGCTGGTTCGTGAAAAAGGAACCATGCGCGGTAAGTTTGTTTTTCCCGATGGCGATGACATTGAGTTTATTAATCCTGACGATGAAAATCAGGTAGCTAAAGTAAGCTGCGACGAAGTAATTACTTACGGAAAAGGTAAACACCGTGTGTTATTGGTTGATTGTGGAGTTAAACATAACATTATTCGCTGCCTGCTGAAACGGGATACAACAGTAATCCGTGTACCATGGGATTACGACTTCAACCACATAGAATTCGACGGTTTGTTTATTTCAAATGGTCCAGGTGATCCTGAATATGCACAGGATACGGTACGCCACATACAGGTTGCCATGAAAACCGGAAAACCTATTTTCGGTATTTGTATGGGTAATCAGTTACTTTCGGTAGCTGGTGGTGCAAAAACCTATAAACTGAAATATGGACACCGTAGTCATAACCAACCTGTTCAATTGGTTGGTACAAACCGGGCATTTATTACTTCTCAAAATCATGGTTTTGCTGTTGATAATAAAACACTTGGAGCTAATTGGGAACCACTATTTGTAAACATGAATGATGGCACCAACGAAGGTATCCGCCATAAAACAATGCCGTGGTTCTCTGCTCAGTTCCACCCGGAAGCTGCCTCAGGACCAACTGATACAGAATTTCTTTTTGACGTGTTTATCAAAACGCTTACGAATTTCTCTAAGCCAATCGTGGAAATGATTGAGGACGAGTTGGATGCACGTTTGGTAACCAAACAGGAATACAAAGGCGCAGAAAAAGGCGAAATCAAAAAAGTACTGGTTCTTGGATCTGGAGCGTTGAAAATCGGCGAAGCCGGAGAATTCGACTACTCAGGCTCTCAGGCGTTAAAAGCCTTAAAAGAAGAAGGAATTGAAACAGTGCTTATTAACCCGAACATTGCCACCGTGCAAACTTCGGAAGGTATTGCAGATAAAGTATATTTTCTGCCTGTTACGCCTGATTTTGTAGAACGTGTCATTGAAAAAGAACGTCCTGATGGCGTTTTCCTTTCGTTTGGCGGACAAACAGCACTGAATTGCGGTGTGGCACTCTATCGGGATAAAATCTTTGAAAAATACGGCGTACGAGTTCTCGGAACACCCGTTCAATCGATTATTGATACCGAAGACCGTGAAATATTTAACAGTAAATTAGCAGAAATAGATGTAAAATATATCAAGAGTGAAGCCGTTAACGACCTTGAAAATGCTGTACGTGCCGCCAACGAGCTGGGCTATCCGGTCATCGTGCGTGCTGCCTATGCTTTGGGCGGAATGGGAAGTGGATTCTGCGATAATGATGATGAACTTAAGGAATTGGTTGGAAAAGCATTTGCTTATTCAGATCAAGTGTTGGTGGAAAAATCGCTTAAAGGCTGGAAAGAAATTGAATATGAGGTAGTTCGTGACCGTTACGACAACTGTATCACGGTTTGTAATATGGAAAACTTCGACCCGCTCGGAATTCATACCGGCGAAAGTATTGTGGTTGCTCCTTCACAAACATTGACCAATAGAGAATATCACAAACTTCGTGAACTGGCTATCCGCATTATCCGTCATATCGGCATTGTGGGTGAATGTAACGTACAATACGCTTTTGATACGGTATCGGAAGACTACCGTGTGATTGAAGTAAATGCACGTTTGAGCCGTTCTTCAGCCTTGGCATCAAAAGCAACGGGTTATCCGCTGGCTTTCGTGGCAGCTAAACTTGGTTTGGGCTACGGACTTCCTGAATTGAAAAACTCCGTAACAAAAGATACTTCGGCATTCTTCGAACCTGCTCTCGACTACATTGTTTGTAAAATTCCACGTTGGGATTTAGGTAAATTCCAGGGGGTAAGTCGCCAATTGGGTTCAAGTATGAAGTCGGTAGGTGAAATCATGTCTATCGGACGTAATTTCGAAGAAGCATTCCAGAAAGGACTGCGAATGATTGGACTGGGAATGCATGGATTTGTCGCAAATAAAGATTTGTTTGCCGACGATGTGGATACAGCCCTCTCCCAGCCCACCGACAAACGCGTTTTCTACCTTGCTCAGGCTCTTCATAGTGGTTATTCGGTTGACCGATTACACGAGCTTACTAAAATCGACCGTTGGTTCCTTTACAAATTAGAACGAATTGTAGGGTTGGAGCACAAACTTCATACGTTCAATTCGCTGGAAACATTACCAACTGAATTATTAGCTGAAGCAAAACTAACCGGTTTCTCCGATTTCCAGATTACCCGATTGGTCACCAAATGCAGTAATGATGAAATTGACGAAAAAATAAAACTGACCCGCAATCATCGTAAAAAACTCGGAATTGTGCCTGTGGTTAAGCAAATCGACACACTGGCAGCGGAATATCCAGCTCAAACCAACTATCTATACCTGACTTATGGTGGAACTTCAAGCGATATGAAATATCTTGGCGATCATCGATCTGTGGTAGTACTAGGTTCTGGAGCTTACCGAATCGGATCGTCAGTAGAGTTTGACTGGTGTGGGGTAAATGCACTGATGACGATTCGGAAGGAAGGTTTTCGCTCGGTTATGATCAATTACAATCCGGAAACAGTTTCGACTGACTACGATATGTGTGATCGATTGTATTTCGACGAGCTAAGTTTCGAGCGGGTAATGGACATTATTGAGATGGAAAACCCGATGGGAACGATTGTTTCAACCGGTGGACAAATCCCAAATAACTTAGCACTGAAACTTGCAGGCGAAAATGTAACGATACTTGGAACCCAAGCCGTTGATATCGACCGGGCTGAAGACCGTCATAAGTTCTCTTCAATGCTTGATGTATTGAAAATTGACCAGCCACGTTGGAAAGAATTAACTACATTCGAAGATGTAAATGAATTTGTTGAAGGAATTGGTTTTCCTGTATTAGTTAGGCCTTCCTACGTACTCTCCGGTGCAGCCATGAATGTTTGCCACGATAAATCACAACTCGAAAACTTTTTGAAACTGGCAACCGATGTATCGAAAAGACACCCGGTAGTTATTTCAGAATTTCTGGAACGTTGTAAGGAAATTGAAATTGATGCAGTAGCCAAAAATGGTGAAGTATTGGTTTATGCCATTTCCGAACACGTGGAATTTGCCGGAGTTCACTCAGGCGATGCCACCACGCAGTTTCCACCTCAAAAAATCTATGTGGAAACCATTCGCCGAATAAAGAAAATTGCCAGCGAAATAGCCAAATCTTTGAATATATCCGGACCATTTAACATTCAGTTCCTTGCTAAAGACAACTATATCAAAGTAATTGAGTGTAATCTGCGTTCTTCGCGCTCGTTCCCATTCGTATCGAAAGTATTAAAGCTGAACTTTATCGAATTAGCTACTAAAGTAATGCTTGGTCTGCCGGTTGAGAAACCAGAGAAATCAGCTTTCGACCTTGATTATGTTGGTATCAAAGCGTCACAGTTCTCATTTCACCGCTTGCAACAGGCCGACCCGGTCTTGGGCGTGGACATGGCTTCTACCGGTGAAGTCGGTTGTATTGGCGACGATTTTTCAGAAGCAATTCTTAAATCACTCCTTTCTGTTGGTTTCCGCATACCAAAGAAACGTATTCTGATTTCCTCGGGCGAACCAAAATCAAAAGTAGAATTGTCGGAAGCTTGTGCATTGCTTCAAAAGAAAGGCTATGAACTGTTTGCCACGCGTGGGACACAACGTTTCCTGGAGGAAAACGGCGTTACTGCCACAGCAGTTAGCTGGCCGGACGAAGAGGGTGATTTGAATGTAAAAACTATGTTGTCGAACAAACAATTCGATCTGGTAATAAATATACCTAAAAACACCACCGAGCGTGAGTTGAAAAACGACTATATTATTCGTCGTGGTGCTATCGACTTTAATATTCCACTATTGACCAATGCCCGATTGGCTTCGGCCTTTATAACGGCATTCTGTAGCAAAAGTATTGAAGATATCAAAATTAAGAGCTGGGATGAATACTAAATCAGTTTATAGTTCGTAGTTGAAGTATATAAGCAAGAGAATAGCCGGTTGCAGCAATGTTATCGGCTGTTTTGATTTATAAACTACTGATAAAAATGGTATTCAATGTAGTCATAACAGCCGATAGCATAAAACAGTTGATATTTTATTACTTCACTCCACTCCTTCCAGAACCTTTTACCCTTTAAGACCGTTTTAGAAAAAACATAAAACAGCTAAAATGGATTCATCCCAATATAAATTTACAAATTCCCTTGTTTTTGAAAGCAGTCCGTATTTGCTGCAACATGCTCATAATCCGGTTAACTGGTATCCGTGGGGAAATAGAGCCCTTGAAAAAGCCCGCAATGAGAATAAACTGATCATTGTAAGCATTGGATATGCTGCCTGTCATTGGTGTCATGTGATGGAGCATGAAAGTTTCGAAGACGAAACAGTTGCCGGCTTTATGAATGAGAATTTTGTGTGTATCAAAGTCGACCGGGAAGAACGTCCGGATATTGATCAGGTATATATGAATGCAGTTCAACTGATTACTGGCCGGGGTGGATGGCCGTTGAACTGTATTGTCCTGCCCGATGGTCGTCCTGTTTATGGCGGAACTTATTTTCCCAATGCGCAATGGCTGGATATGCTTTCACAGATTTTAAACTTTGTAGTGACAAATCCCGAAAAGACTGAACAACAGGCACAATCACTCACAAAAGGAATTCAAATCAATGAAGAACTGTACAACAAGATTGAAATTGTTGACTTTACACTAAATGACCTGCACGTACTCTTCAACAACTGGAAAAATGATATTGATTATCAGTTGGGTGGACCTAAGCGTGCTCCCAAGTTCCCCATGCCCGCCGGATATCAGTTTCTGTTGCAGTATCATGCACTAACAGGCAATAAAGATGCGTTGCGAGCTGTTACACTCACATTAGATAATATGGCTGAAGGCGGCATTTTCGATCAAATTGGAGGTGGTTTTGCACGTTACTCGGTTGATGCCAAATGGAAAGTTCCCCACTTTGAGAAAATGCTTTACGACAACGGACAGTTGGTTCGATTGTATGCAACAGCTTACCGCCAAACAAAGAATCCGTTATATAAACAAATTGTGACAGAAACACTCGAATTTGTTGAACGTGAACTTTGTTCTCCTGAAAATGGATTTTATGCCTCTTTGGATGCAGACAGCGAAGGAGTTGAAGGAAAATTCTATTGCTGGCAATACAATGAACTCAATCAGTTGTTGGGAAAAAATGCTGCACTTATAAATGAGTATTATTCGGTAACCGATACTGGAAACTGGGAAAATGGCGTAAATATTCTTCATAAAACCTGTTCTACCGAAGTTATACTAAAAAAATATTCAATTACCGAAAATGAATTAAATACGATTGTCTTGTCATCCAAGAGAGTTTTATTGGCTGAACGCTCCAATCGAATTCGTCCGGGGCTTGACGATAAAATACTCACTTCGTGGAACGCATTAATGTTAGAAGGCTATATCGAAGCATATCAGACATTTGACAATGCTCATTTTTTAGATATAGCGCTGGCAAATGCACATTTTCTAATAAATAATCTTAGCCAACCTGACGGTGGATTTTACCGTAATTTCAAGATTGGGAAAGCAACTATCAATGGTTTTCTGGACGATTATGCTTTTACAATTAATGCATTTATCATGTTATATCAGGCTACTTTCGACGAGAAATGGTTGAATGAAGCATATCGTTTATTTAATTACAGTATCGATCATTTTTACGATAACGAAAGTGGAATGTTCTTCTATACTTCCAATACTGATGTTGCACTGATTGCACGCAAAATGGAAATATCCGACAATGTTATTCCGGCTTCGAACTCCGAAATGGCTAAAAATTTGTTTTTGCTGGGGCATTATTTCCAACGGGAGGATTTTATTGAGATGGCAAAGAAAATGGCTACCAATGTAAAGGAAACTGCAATACTGTCGGGTGCTTATTATGCCAACTGGGACATTTTAATGGCTTGGTTAGCTGTAGAGCCTGCTGAAGTTGTTATTGTGGGTGATGACTGCGAAAGTCTCCGTAAAGAGTTTCAGAAGCATTATTTACCCAATGTAATACTATACGGTGGAACAAAAAAGACCAAATCAACGTTATTGGAAAGAAAATATATCAATGGTCAAACTGCTATTTATATTTGTCGGAATAAAGTGTGTCAAAAACCCGTATTTACAGTAAAAGAAGCAATTCAATTAGTTTATAGTTGACAGTTTATAAAAAAAACAGAATGGAATCAAAAAAAATACTTATTGTCAGTGCTCATCCTGAGCAAGCATCATTTTGCATGAGTTTAAAAAACACGGCAATTGAATATTTCCTGGATAATAATTGCGAAGTGAAAGAAAGCGATTTATATGCTCAGAATTTTAATCCGGTGGGTGATAAATCGGATTTTAAACAGCTTGCAAACACTGTTTTTTTCAAATATCAAACTGAGCAGCTGAATGCATTTCAACATGATTTGTTTGAAGATGAGTTGAAACTGGAAATGGACAAGCTTCAATGGTGTGATATTTTGATATTCAACTTTCCGCTTTGGTGGTTCGGATTACCGGCCATTCTAAAAGGCTGGGTTGACCGTGTATTTGCTATGGGATTTGTGTATGGTGGTGGAAGAGGCGTTTACGACAGTGGTGTTTTCAATCAAAAAACAGCCTTTGTGATAATGACAACAGGTGGACCAGAACAAACCTACGCCGAAGGTGGGGGAAATGGAAACATAGACACCATCCTCTTTCCTATACATCACGGTATGTTTTATTTTACAGGAATGACGGTTTTAGCTCCATTTATTAGTTGGGGACCTGCCCGTATGATTGACAAGGAACGATTGAATGAGTTGGAACGACTGAAAAGTTATTTAGAAAAAATGGATTCACATGTACCCCTTTATTCCAAGAGATAGTTTGAAATTAATTTCAGTATTTATTAAATCACTTACTTAGTCTTCGTTGTAGGAATTTATAAAAAATAAAGAAAAGATACCTCTTAACCTTCTAAAAAGGGATAAAAGAAAAATGAAAGCCTCAAGCTCCCTGAAGCTGGCTGCGAGTTTTTAGGAGAAGCCTTTAAGTTGCCGAGACGGAGGTTCATTACTAGAAACCTTACTTATTTCTGGCTAAATGCATAGCTTATAAGCTATAAAAGCCTTATCTTTGCAGCCAATAAGAAAAGCTGTGAAGCAAATTCAACACTAAAAGACAGAAACAGGGAATTATGAAACGTATAAACGAATACAAGAAACTATTTAATGCTGAGTCCGATACTGACCTTAAAACACTTAAAACTACCTACCGTAACTTAGTAAAGGAATGGCATCCGGATAAATTCATAGCTAACGATGAGCTGGCACTTGAAGCAGAGCATAAAAGCCGGCAAATAATTGATGGCTATCATTTTTTGGTCAGCATTGCCCCCGAAACAATTGCTGCAAACCAGGAGGAGCATTTATGTTCAGCCGAATCGGGCATTGCCGATTTTAAACTTAAAGGGCAATTGCTGGAAGTCTCGTTTATGGATGGCTCTACCTATGAGTATTTTGGCGTTTCAAAAAATATTTTTACCCGATTGATCAATGCGGATAAACAATTACGGTTTGCCAAGCGAAATATTTTTAATTCCTATCTATACCGCAGAGCTAAAAAAGCAGCTTAAGTAATTTTTCAACGTAAAGTATAGTATGTCAGCCGATAACAGTCTTGTTTTCGGCTGTTACTTTTTTTATGAATTCCTTTGCAGTTTTTAATACTGTAAAAGATAAATGAAGCGTTTAATTCTTTATCTTTACACCTGAATAATAAATCAGTAGAATATGAAAAATATCTTTCTCACTATATTGATGCTGGGAATAGTTTGCACAGCCTGTAAACACAATACGCAGCCTAATGGAAACGCAGCTAATCAGTCAGTTGCTTCGGCTGACAGTTCGATGGTTACTCTAGTCAAAAATACTGCAGCTCAGATTATGGCCAAACAGCAAGTGCCGGTACTCTGTTATCATCGTATTGCTGATGGTCCGAAAAGTGAGTATAAAATAAGTGCCGCCACCTTTGCGGGACATATAAAAATACTTGCCGATAGTGGATATCACTCTGTTTCACCTGCTCAACTTTACGATTATCTGGTTTACAATAAAAGTTTACCTGAAAAACCGGTACTGATAACTTTCGACGATTCGAGGCTGGAACATACTGCTATTGCTGCTCCTGTACTGGAAAAATATGGATTCAGAGGTGTTTTTTTTATTATGACGATTACTAATAATAAGAAAAATTACATGACTAAAGATCAGATTGCCGGCCTGGCAAAAGCCGGCCATAGTATTGGTTTACATAGCTGGGATCATACCATGGTGATTAAATATAAGGATGCAGCTGACTGGAAGAAAGAAGTAACTGTTCCAAAAGAAAAACTGGAGAAAATTGTGGGCAAAAAAGTGGAATACTGGGCGTATCCGAATGGCGTTTACAACCATAACAGTGCTGTAGAACTGAATAAATACTTTAAACTTTCGTTTTCGTTAGCTACAAAACGTGATTCACTCCTACCCTTGCAATGTGTTCGCCGAATCATAGTTCCTGAATGTAGCCCACAGGGATTGCTAAAATCGATGCATAAAAGCTTTCTTGGTAAATTGAAAGCTAAATAAAAGCGTATAAATGAAATGTTTATTAGTTATTTAATTGGTTTTGGCAAATTATTTAGCAGTCAGAAGTGAATGGTTTGACAATCAATTACATTAAAAGCTAAAGCTATGAGAATGTATATGTTGACTTTGATTTGTTTGTTGCTTCTGATTGCCATTCCGGATACTTTTTTCTATCTGAAGCTGAAACGGCGCGATTCGCATCCGTTTTATATTATTCTGCACCTTTTCCCTGCACTTATTTTCACCGGTCTGTTTCTGTATATCAAATTCGGACTGGAAAGTATGCAAAATTTCCGCATTGTAGTGGCTATAATGTGGTTGTTCTTCTTTTTCCTGTTGATTTATTTTTCCAAACTTATTCATGCCGTTTTTTTTAGCCTGGAATATATATATAAAAAAGTATTCAAGCGTGAAAATATTTATTTCAATATAGTCCGGATTGGACTAAATGTGTATGTTGTAGCTGTAATGCTAATCAGTGCGTATATCACCCCCCGAAATTTCGATGTAACGCATATTCAGGTTCCCATCCGGGATTTGCCGTCTTCGTTTGATGGCTACAGAATTGTGCAACTGTCGGACATTCATTTGGGAAGTTGGAATCACAAATTTCATAAACTGGAAACTGTAATAAAGCTGGTAAATGAACAACAACCTGATATTATAGTATTTACCGGTGATATGGTGAATAATTTTGCAGAGGAAACCTCCGGTTGGCAGCCATTTTTTCTACAATTAAAGGCACATGATGGAAAATTTGCTATTCTGGGAAATCACGATTATGGCGATTATACTAACTGGAAAAACGATTCCGTTCGGGCAGAAAACCGAAAAGATATACGACAAAGTATCGAAAATTTTGGTTTCCGGCTGTTACTGAACGAACATATTTATCTGAAATGTGACTCAGACAGCATTCTGTTAGTAGGAGTTGAAAACTATGGTAATTCTAAACGTGCCAATTATAGTAACTTAAATAAAGCACTAGTCAACGTGAACACGAAAGCGCCTAAAATCCTTCTTACACACGACCCTTCGCAATGGGACACGGAAGTCCATCAACATAAAGATATTGCATTAACCTTATCGGGTCATACGCATGCAGGGCAATTAGGGATTCGAATAGGAAAACGATTATTCTCACCGGCAGCCTTCGTGTTTAAATACTGGGCAGGCTTATATAAGGTTGATAATCAGTATCTATATGTGAATCGAGGTATCGGTTATATCGGACTCCCTATGTATGTAGGCGTACGTCCTGAAATAACAGTAATTGAACTCAAAAGAAAATAAAATCAACGGGTTAGTACTTTTAGCACTCCCTGAAAACTCTATAATAAAAAGATTCATTGCATAGTTCGAGAAATTGAGGTTTTTACTTCTTAGGTTTTATCAGAATCATAATTTTTATTGTAAAAAACTTATCAACATTGTCTTTAGTATATAAATAGTTATATGTAGTTTTGTGGAATTGAAAAAAAATAAGCCTATTTGCTTATCGGAAGAAGTATAATAATGCTTACTATATTCTGTAAAACAAATTTTAAATTTTAAAAATGAAAAAAATCCTTTTTCCTTTAGCCCTAAGCGCAATTTTCATACTAAGTGGATGTAAATCTAAAACAGAGACAAAAACGGGCGAAAAGCCTACGGTTCAAAAACAGGAAAAAATAATTACGAAAGTAGATACGCTGGCCTATAATAATAAACAGGAGGCATTGGCCAATGGCGATACAACGGGTCTTTGGCCTGTTGAATCAGGTATTTATCCATTGGACGGAGCTATTCTTCCATTTAAACGGATCGTTGCCTTTTACGGAAATCTCTATTCAAAGAAAATGGGCGTATTGGGCGAATACCCTCCAAAGGAATTGTGGAGACGATTAAATATAGAAGTTAAAGCCTGGGAAAAAGCCGATCCAACAACCAAGGTCTTGCCTGCTATTCATTATATAGCCGTAGTGGCACAAGGTGCACCAGGAAAAGATGGAAAATATCGTATGCGTATGCCTCAACGCCAGATTGACTCGGCTATGGCAATTGCCCGAATGGGTAATGCCATCGTATTCTTAGATGTTCAGGTTGCACATAGCTCTGTGAGAGAAGAAATACCCTTGTTGGAGAAATACCTGAAAATGCCACAGGTACATTTGGGAATTGACCCTGAATTTTCGCTGAAAGATGGTAGTCTACCCGGAAGAAAAATTGGCACCATGGATCAAACTGATGTGAATTTTTGCTCAGAATATCTGGCTAAACTTGTTCGGGATAATAATTTGACACCCAAAATCCTTATCGTACACCGCTTTACGCAGGGTATGTTACGAAACACAAAACAGATAAAATTACATCCTGAAGTGCAGATTATTATTAATATGGATGGCTGGGGTGAACCAATACTTAAACACAGTACATATATCCGTTATATTTACCGTGAACCAGTTCAGTTTGCAGGTTTCAAGCTATTTTACAAAAACGACCTTAAAAAAGTTCCACATCGTATGCTCACTCCACCGGAATTGTTGAAACTTAAACCACAACCGATTTATATTCAGTATCAGTAAAAGTTGAAAGTTTATAGTTAAAAAATAGGCAGTGTGAAGACAATTACCACTTATGGAATACTGTTGGCAGCTTTACTTTTGAGTATAGCTGGCTGTAGTCCCGTGTATGAGCCTAAAGTTGGCGATACGGTGACTGATGTAGATGGAAACTTGTATCCTACTGTGACCATTGCTACACAAACCTGGATGACAGAGAACCTGCGCTGCACCAATTACAACGATAATACAGCTATAACACTAATAACAGACAGCGCCTCGTGGGGCAAGCCCTTAACTGCCGGATATTGCTGGTATCAGAACGATTCTACGGCCAACAAGAGCAAATTTGGAGCTTTATATAACTGGTACGCTGTAAATTCCGGCAAACTGGCACCTAAAGGCTGGCATGTGGCTTCTATTGACGAATGGTTGACGCTTGAAAACAATGTAAGCAGCTTTATTACAACGTCGAAAACACTGGCTAAAGTACTTGCTTCGACTACCGGATGGAGTCAGTCGCTCAGTCAGGGAACAACAGGCAATTACCCTGCAATAAATAATGCATCGGGATTTGCAGCCCTAGCGGGTGGATACCGTGTTAACTTCTTCCGCTCATTTAGTAAAATGGATTCACTCGGTGCCTGGTGGACTTCAACTCAATCGGATACTACTCGCTATGCAGTGGGTTTGAGCATTCGATACAACCAAAGTAATGTTGAGCAGCGGGCTTACAATAAATGGTGCGGATTTTCGGTGCGATGCGTGAAAGACAACTGATATTTTGGGTTGTCAATTTCATTTTTATCAAAAAGTGAACTGACTAAGCCATTTTCTCCACATTCAGTGCCGTAAATATAGCTAATTTTGTCCCAAAAACAAGCCAGAATCAAAATGAAAACCTCAAAACTATATTTTGCCAGAACTGTTTTGGTTTCTACACTCATATTAATTTCCTGTTCAACTTATTGTCAGAAAAAAAATACAGAGCGAAAGTACACAACAATCGATTATGCCCCATTTTCAGATAATACAGGTCATTGGTACAGTATTGCCGATAAGCATAATGTGATTAACGCCCTACCCGACCGACCACGTTATAAACCAACTGAAATAACTGCTATTGCTGATAATATGCTCTTATTTCAAAAAAATAATGGCGGTTGGCCAAAGAACTACGACTTTTTTGCAATTCTTACACCCGAACAAAAAAAACTAGTTGAGGCATCGAAAGCTGAAACGAATACTACTTTCGACAATGGGAATACCTATACGCAAATTGCAGCTTTAGCCATTGCCTATCAAGCAACTAAAGTTGAAAAATATAAAACTGGCTGCCTTAAAGGGCTGATTTTTGTAGTAAGGGCGCAATATAAAAATGGTGGTTGGCCACAGTTTTATCCTATAGAACCCAATAATTACAGCAGTCACATTACCTACAACGATGATGCTATGCTGGGAATCATGCAACTTTTAAAAGATATTACGGATGCTGATGAGCTATATTCGTTTATCGACAGGCAGTTTAAAGCAAAACTGCAGACAGCTTATAAAAATGGGCTTGACTGTATCCTAAAAACACAGATTAATGATGCCGGAAAGCCTACTGCCTGGTGTCAACAGTATGATGAAGTAACGCTGCAACCTGCCTGGGCAAGGAAGTTTGAGCCAGCCTGTATCTGTAATAAAGAAAGTTCGGGTCTGGTGCTTTTTCTGATGAGTATTGAGCATCCTTCTAAAGAAATAATTGACGCTGTGGATAATGCTGTTGCCTGGTTTGAGGCTTCCAAAATTTACAATACACGCGTGAAAACTATTCCGGCAGTAAAAATAATTACTCCATTCAAAATTTCTGTGGCTGACAAAATAGTACTTAGCGATTCTACAGCAGCACCTATCTGGACTCGATATTATGAACTAAAAACTCACCGTCCAATGTTCTGTAACCGTGACAGTAAAGTGGTTTATTCGCTTTCTGAAGTTAGCCGTGAACGACGTGATGGTTACAGTTGGTATATCTATGCGCCTCAGGAGGTTTTAAAAAAATACACGAACTGGAAGAAGAAAGTGAATAGTTTGTAAAATAAATTACCCACTAATTTTTTGAGCTAAATTAAAAAATACCTTCCTTTTATCAATTCGCTGGTATTATTACCCGGTATTAATATTCTAAGTAATCATCATTTTGAAACGAATACTTTCGATGGCCATAAAATCCGGTGTTGGTAAATCGATTATGCTTTAGGTTTGTTAGATTATGAATCATAATAATCCTACATGTATTTTGTAAAATCCAAATGCTATTCGTAAATTTGTGGATTGAATCAATCCAAATTTTATGAATTCATTTCTCTACCGTATAGCTAAAATCTATTTTTCCGAAAAAAAGGAAAACATTAGCAATTTTAGTTTTGTATTTCCGAATCGTCGTGCCGGATTGTTTTTTCAGCGGTATTTGTCAGGAATAGCTCAGAAACCGATATTTTCGCCCGAAATTCTGACGATTAATGATTGCTTTACTATGGCTTCGGAATGGCAAACGGCTGACCGCCTGAGCAATTTGTTTCTGTTGTATAGAATTTACAAGGAGCAGAGTGGTAGCGACGAAAGCTTTGATTCATTTGTATTCTGGGGCGAAATGCTGTTGTCCGATTTCGACGATGTAGATAAATATCGTGTAGACGCCAAACAACTTTTCACGAATATTACCGAATTAAAGCAAATAGATCAGCTTTTCAACGTTTTTTCCGACAAGCAGGTGGAAGCCATTCGTCAGTTTTGGAGTAATTTTGTACCGGTAACTGAAGGCAAATCGCAGGAAGACTTTGTGGCTACCTGGAAGATATTATTAGCTGTATATAATCAGTTCCGGACTGAATTACTGGCTGAAAATACAGCTACGGAAGGAATGATTTGTCGAGATGTGACTGATCGACTGAAAGCAAAAGTAGCTATTCCTGAATTTATCGATAAACAGTTTGTTTTTGTCGGATTTAATGCGCTGAATCCCTGCGAGCACACGCTCATGGCTGAACTTCAGAAACTCGGACAGGCCGATTTTTATTGGGATTATGATGCTGCTGAACTACGGGATTCCGATAATCCTGCATCCCGCTTTTACGCTGAAAACCTGCATGTTTTTCCTTCCAAATATCCCTTAGAGCCAATTATTGAATCCTTGCAAGACAAAGAAATAGAGTTAATAGCTGTTCCATCGGCTGTTGGACAAACCAAGCAGGTTTATTCGATTTTAAATAAATTGTACCCAAAGGATTATCAAGACTCGCAAATTCCCGAACAACTATCAACTATCAACTATCAACTATCATCTAGCTGGATAAATACTGCCGTAGTGCTTCCCGACGAAAGTTTGCTCGTTCCACTACTCCATTCCCTTCCCGAACAAATTGGCAAAGTGAATGTCACGATGGGATTTCCACTTAAATCAACACCTGTTTCGGGTTTAATAGAACATATCTTTGAATTACAAAAACGTATGAGAGTATCAGGTGAACGAATTTCATTCTATCACCAAACCGTTTCGAATATTCTAAATCATCAATATATTTCGCTTTTATGTAAGGAAGAAGCCACCCTTTTGACGCACGAAATAGCTACTAATAACTGGATTTACATTGATGCTAATGAGTTGATTAAAAATGAATTGCTTGCTACTATTTTCATACCGCAAACGGATACTCAGTCTTTTCTGCCATATTTACTGAAAATCTTACGTAGTTTGCAAAATGGTTGGCAGCAAGCTTCGGACGAAACGCACAATTACCAACTGGAATGTGATTTTTTGTATCAGTATTATGTGACTATTAACCGAATGTCAGATATCTTGAAAGCCAGATCGGTGGAAGTAGATTTGAATTTGGACACACTGGTGCGTCTGACCCGACAATTGACAGGGGGAATTACGATTCCTTTTATCGGCGAACCCCTTGATGGATTGCAAATTATGGGTGTCCTTGAAACTCGTGGGCTGGACTTTGAAAATCTGATAATCACGTCGTTTAACGAAGGAGTTTATCCTCAAAAAAGTAGCACCAACAGCTTTATACCTTACAATCTGCGTCGGGGTTTCGAATTGCCCACTACCGAGCATCAGGATGCCATCACGGCTTATAATTTCTATCGACTCATTCACAGAGCTAAACGTATTTTCTTTTTGTACGACTCACGCACCGAAGGTATGCAAACCGGCGAAATGAGTAGGTTTATGCAGCAACTGGATTACCATTACGGTATTCAGCCTAAAAAGAAAAGTATTTCCTTTGATATAGGATTTGGAAATGCTCAGCCTATTCAGGTGGAGAAAACACCTGCAGTAATGCAAAAGTTGCTTCAGTTCACTTCTGACGATGTAAAAAGCCCTGCACTGTCTGCAAGTTCTATCAATACCTACATTGATTGCCCCTTGCAATTTTACCTGACCAAAGTAGAAGTAGTGGAACAAGCTGATGAAGTGCTTGAAACCGTTGAAGCCAGTATGTTTGGTAGTATTTTTCATAAAGTCATGGAAAATCTGTATCTTCCCTTCAAAGGCAAAATGATGCAGTCGGATGTACTGGATCAGTTGATTAAAAATACAGAACAAATAGACAAAGAAATACTTAGGGCTTTCAATTCCGAATATTTTAAACGAAAAACAGGAACTTTTATACCCCTGGAAGGAAATAATCTATTAATAGCCAGCGTACTTCGGAAATATATTTTACAAGTCTTGAAAGTCGATTACAAATATTTACCTTTTCGCTATATTAGTTCCGAGGAACGTTGTAGCATTCAATATCCCATTCAAGAGGGAGCATTAGATGTCAATCTGAAAGGTTTTATTGACCGGATAGACGAAAAAGAAGGCAGGCTTCGCATACTCGATTATAAAACCGGAAGCGGCAAACTGGATTTCAAAAATCTCGACGAAGTTTTTGAACACAACAAAGAAAACCGACCTAAATTTGTGTTACAAACCTTTCTGTATGGCATTTTCTATAAAAAAGCAGCAGAAGGAAAACCCATTACTCCGGGCATTTTTTATATTCGTGATTTGTTTAAGGACGATTTTAATACAGAGTTAATCAACAAAGAATTAAATGAAAAAGTAAGCGATTTTGCAAGCTATGAGACTGATTTCAGGGCGCATTTAACCGATTGTCTTGAAGAGATATTCAATCCCGAGATTCCGTTTGGTCAGACCGAAAACCTGAAAGTATGTCAGTATTGTCCGTATATTGGGGTATGTAACCGTTAATCGAAATATGAAAATATGAGATGTAAATTTAAAAATATACTCATCGACTCATAATTTTCAAATCAGCTAATTTTCAAATTATAATTTTATGCAAGAAATTGAAAGAAAATTCCTCGTAACAGCTGAATATAAGCATCTGGCAAGCAAAAACTACCGTATTACACAAGGTTATTTAAGCTCAATACCGGAGCGAACCGTTCGTATTCGCATTAAAGGCGAAAAGGGTTTTATCACTATTAAAGGATTAAGTAGTGAGTCGGGATTAAGTCGATATGAGTGGGAAAAGGAAATTCCGCTCGATGAAGCAAAAGAGCTTTTATTACTTTGCGAAAAAGGAATTATAGACAAAATGCGATTCGAAGTTGTATTTAATAAGCAAACTTTCGAAATAGATGAATTTTATGGTGAAAATGAAGGTTTAACTATTGCCGAGCTGGAATTAGATTCCGAGAACTCAAGTTTCTCAAAACCAGACTTCTTAGGCGCAGAAGTGACTGCTGAAAAAAGATATTATAATGCTCAATTAAGTTTAAAACCATACAAGCAATGGTAAATTGTGAAACTATTCTCTTCCAGAATTGTTTATTTTATCGATAATAATAAAACAGATATCAAATTGTAAGCAAAATATTTATATTTGGTTAATTTACGCACATTTCAATAAAAATTGAGAAATATTGCTTGATCAGCAGAGTATTTTACTAAACATTGTTGAGAAAAAACATTAATAATTTTATAGTGCTGAATATCTGACATATAACCATTATTTTGACACTATAAAGGTCTGTCATAACAACAAAAAATCAAAAAAAACTACTCAAAAAACCCTTTTATATTCAATTTTTATTACATTTGTGGGTCAATTTTAAATCATAACATAATGGCAAAAATAAAAGGAGCAGTGGTTGTAAATACTGAACGTTGTAAGGGCTGCAATTTGTGTGTGGTGGCTTGTCCTGCAGAAGTTTTAATTCTTAATAAAGAGGCAAATTCAAAAGGATACAATTTCAGTACAATGGCCAATCCCGACGATTGCGTAGGCTGTGCTGCCTGTGCTTATGTTTGTCCGGATGCGTGTATAACTGTTTATAAAGTAAGAGTTTAACTAAATTTCTTACGATTTAAAACTAAAAAAAATGAGCGAATCAAAGAAACACAATACCGAAGAAGTAAGACTGATGAAAGGCAATGAAGCAATTGCCCATGCAGCCATACGATGTGGTTGCGATGGTTATTTCGGTTATCCGATAACACCGCAGTCGGAAATAATGGAAACAATGATGGAGCTTGAACCCTGGAATACAACCGGGATGGTAGTGTTACAGGCTGAAAGTGAAACATCGTCTATCAATATGGTATATGGAGCTGCCGGTTGTGGAAAAAAATCCATGACCAGTTCATCCAGTCCGGGTGTGAGCTTAATGCAGGAAGGTATTTCCTACATTGCTGCAGGTGAATTACCTTGTCTGATTGTAAATGTTATGCGTGGTGGTCCGGGTTTAGGAACGATTCAGCCGAGTCAGGCCGATTATTTCCAGGCAGTTAAAGGAGGTGGACATGGTGACTATAAATTAATCACCCTTGCTCCTGCTTCGGTTCAGGAAATGGCCGACCATACTGTATTAGCTTTCGAACTTGCCTTTAAATATCGTACTCCGGCTATGATTTTGGCAGATGGAATTATTGGTCAAATGATGGAAAAAGTGGTTCTTCCACCTTTTCAACCTCGTATGACAGAAGCAGAAATTGCAGAAAAATGTCCGTGGGCTACCCTGGGAAAACCTGCATGGCGTAAACCCAATATTATCACGACCTTATCATTGGACGCGCATGAAATGGAAGAAACAAATATCCGTTTACAAGCAAAATATCGTGAAATTGAAAATAATGAAGTTCTTTACGAAGAATTTTTGTGTGACGATGCTGAATATCTGGTTATTGGTTTTGGAACTTGCGCCCGTGTAAGTCAAAAAGCCGTAGAAATGTGCCGTGCCGAAGGTATTAAAGTTGGATTATTACGTCCTATTACACTTTTTCCATTTCCTACGGTTGCTATCAGCAAACACGCAGATAAAGTAAAATCCATGTTAACAGTGGAAATGAGTGCAGGTCAGATGGTTGAAGATGTTCGCCTGGCTGTAAACGGACGTGTTCCGGTTGAATTTTACGGACGCATGGGTGGAGTTGTTCCTTCGCCTGACGAAGTTTACGAAGTATTAAAATCAAAACTGGTAAATAAATAATTTGTAATAATAAATTATGAATTATAAAATAAACTAAAGCTTATGACAACAAACGATATAATTAATCCAGCCAATCTGGTTTATGCTAAAGCTCCGATTATGAACGATGTGCCAATGCACTATTGTCCGGGTTGTAGTCATGGTGTGGTACACAAACTTATTGCCGAAATTATTGGTGATATGGATATGCAGGAAAAAACAATTGCCATTGCTCCGGTAGGTTGTGGTGTCTTTGCCTATAAATACCTGGATGTCGACTGGCAACAAGCAGCTCACGGTCGTGCTCCGGCCGTTGCTACTGCAGCTAAACGTCTTTTGCCGGATAGATTAGTCTTTACCTATCAAGGCGACGGTGATTTAGCCGCTATTGGAACTGCCGAAACTATTCACGCTTGTAACCGGGGTGAAAATATTGCTATAATCTTTATAAATAACGGTATTTACGGAATGACCGGTGGACAGATGGCACCAACCACCCTTGGCGGAATGAAGTCATCTACTTCACCTAACGGAAGAACTGTACCTTTGAACGGACACCCACTGGACATTACCAAGTTATTGGCTCAATTGGATGGAACTTGTTATGTTACCCGACAGGCGGTGCATACAATTGCTGCAGTACGTAAAACAAAAAAAGCTATTCAAAAAGCATTTGAAAATTCGATGGCAGGTAAAGGAACTTCTATTGTTGAAGTTGTTTCTACTTGTAGCTCAGGTTGGAAAATGACTCCTGAAGCTTCGAATGACTGGATGGTTGAAAATATGTTCCCGGCTTATCCACTGGGTGATTTGAAAAATGAATAGACCCCTAAATCCCCTAAAGGGACTTTTTACACCCCTTAAGGAGTTGTGGCTAATTTTAAATTAAATTGAAAAACATGAAAGAAGAAATAATTATAGCCGGATTTGGCGGCCAGGGAGTGCTTTCGATGGGTAAAATTCTTGCTTACTCAGGATTAATGCAAGGTCAGGAAGTGAGTTGGATGCCATCCTATGGACCTGAACAACGTGGTGGAACTGCAAATGTTACGGTTATTCTGAGCGACGAACGAATCAGTTCTCCGGTACTAAATTCCTACGATACAGCCATCATTTTAAATCAACCATCGTTGGAAAAATTTGAAAGCCAGGTAAAACCCGGTGGTACCTTGATTTTCGACGGTAACGGATTTCATAAATTCCCAACCCGTAAGGATATTAATGTGTACCGAATCGATGCTACTGAATATTCGTATGCAAACAATACCTCCAAAACTATGAACATGATTATTTTAGGTGGATTGCTAAAAGTCCGACCTATTGTACAGATCGTTAATGTTCTTAAAGGTTTAAAAAAATCATTACCCGACAGACATCACCATTTATTGGGTGTGAATGAAAAGGCTTTGCATATAGGAATGGATTTGATTAAAAAAATGGAATAATACCGATTGAACAAACAATATAGCCCATTTTCGACTTCGTCTTATTGTCCTATTTGTTTGTAGTCATTGGCATTTACAACAGTAGACATATAGAACATATTGGTATGTTTAAAATGTACAGTTGGTATAACTAAATGATTGCTTATTTTGACGATAAAAAAAACGCTGCAAATACTAAAATTTGCAGCGTTTTCATTTTATTTGACAATTATTTTTTTCTACGGTATTCAACAAATGAGTAAGCATGTAGATTTTTATCATCGGCATCATAATCTTCACGTGAAACTTCCTCCCATTGATTAAAATCAAATTCCGGAAAATAAGTATCAGCAGAAAATTGTCCGTGAATCCAGGTAATATACATATAATCAACCTTATCGATACACTGACGATACACTGTAGCTCCACCAATAATAAAAACCTGCTCTTCGTGTTCGCAAAGAAAAACGGCATCATCAAGCGAATCAGCTTCAAAATAGCCTTCATTTACACCCTCTGACATGATGGATGTCAAAACTATATTTTTTCTGTTTGGAAGTGGTCCCTTGGGTAAACTTTCAAAAGTTCGTTTCCCCATAACGACAGCATGCCCCGTTGTAAGTTGTTTGAAATGTTTCAAATCTGCGGGCAAATGCCAGGGAAGATTGTTCAATTTTCCAATAGCATAGTTATCGGCAACAGCGGCAATAATTGAAATTTTTGACATGTTCTCTTAGTTTAATTTGCTTTCGCGAATCCTGTATCTTCTTTAAGGAGGGTGGCAAAACTACAAAAAAAGAACGGACAATCGTTCCTGACTATCCGTTTTAACTATATTTGTTAGTTTTATTTAGCTAAACTAAACTGCTAATTCAGCTTTAATATGATGATAGTTGTTTCATTCAATTCGATTTAATAGACAATCAAATAGCCAACTCGAGCTTGCTTGTTAGTTTATTTATTTTATCCGTATTTTCAATTATGAAATCGGCTGCCGTAAATTCACTAAATAGCTTGTTTTCAGCAAGTTTTATGGTTGGTTGAATTTGTAAAGGCTCTTTATTGAGCAATTCGTTTAATGCATCAAAATGCCTGTCGTATATATGAAGGTTTTGCACAAAATGACCAAAAACTCCCGGTTTATAGTTTAAATGCGAACATACCATTAACATTAATGCTACATATTGAGTTTTATTAATGTAATTTGCAACCAAATAATCAGAACTCCGCTGAACAAGGGTAACATCTAAGTATATTTCATTGCCAACTTTTCGGGCACTCCACAGAGTTTCATAAGCACATGGATACAGACCCTTTGTTTCGCTCAAATCAGCATATTGATATAAATTTAATATGTGTCTCCGACCAAAAGGATTGTTAGCCAACCCTTCTAAAAGCCCATTCATTAAATTATACTTATTTACTGTATATCCATACCTATTACCTATAGTATCATTGCCAACATTCCATTCATCCCACCAGTTTATGCCTAATTCATGAGCAGTACCTAATGAATTTGATTGTTTCTGATATATCCACAGAATTTCTTTAATTCCAGTTTTAATTGCTGTATTCCTTAGTGTTGTAATTGGAAACTCATTCTTTGAAATATCGTATTTTTCAAAGACCTGCGTAATAAATTTCGACTTTGCTTCAACTCCATCTGCATATTTTGGCCTGGAATTTTCATCCCAATACCCATTTTGAAGAATTTCGTTTATATTTTCTATAAAATATTTATCTGCTTTTATCATGCTTCAATCGATATATTTGTTGTTAATTTATCACATCTTCCCTCTCGGTGCCTGATAACTTAATATAATTTATAGGTTGTTTTAATTACTCTAAACTCGGTTCGACGGTTGATTTGATTGGCTGTTTCCTGTTGTTCCGGAGTTAATTTCAGAATAGTTTCTTCATTCAAAATACTACTTTCTTTCAGGAAAGAATATTTTTTTGCTAAAAAGGCATCCACAACCACCGGTTTATCTTCGCCATAACCGACCGAACTTAATCTATCAGCAGCAATTCCTTTGGAAATCAAATAATCCAACACCGACTTGGCACGTTTGGTCGATAAAATCGTATTGTCAGCATTACTTCCCACATAGTCAGTATTAGCACTCAGTTCAATCGTGATATTCGGATTGTCATTCAACAGTTTAACCAACACCTGCAAGCCTGTTTCGGAAGCCGGGGTTAAATCCCATTTAGCAAATTCGTAGAAAATATTTTCAAGCTGAATAGGTTTAGAAATAGAAGACAATTTAAAGTTGACCGTAAACACCTTACTGTCAGTTAATCCCTGCGTAGAGATTGAATTTTTCTGATTCAGATAGCCTCGTGCCGAAGCCAGCATCACGCAATCCATATCTTTATCGAGTTTTATTCGATAAGTTCCGTCCTTTTTTGTCAAAATGCGTGTATTAATCCCCGTGTTACTAATCATTTTGACTTTAGCATCAGGAATTTCAGTGCCTTTTTCGTCAGTCACTTTTCCTTCAATACTATAAGCATATTCGGGTAATTCGAAACTCCATACAGCATCTATTCCTTTGGTTTCGTTTCTATTTGATGAGAAATAACCTCGTGGAGATTTTCCTTCAAAGCTCATTCCAAAATCATCGGCAGATGAATTTATAGGTGAGCCCATATTTTCGACGATCCAACCGCCATCCTTTTTGGGAGTTGCTTTGTAAATATCCAATCCACCAAATCCAATACGCCCATTGGACGAAAAATATAAAGTTCCGTCGAAACCAACGGATGGAAACATTTCATCACCCGAAGTATTAATGTCCGGTCCGAGATTTTCTATGTATTTGCACTCACCATTCACTAATGTTCCTTTCCAAATATCTTTAGCGCCTAAACCTTTTTTATTATCTGATACAAAATACAAGGTCTGTCCATCAGGCGAAATAGCCGGATGAGCGACCGAAATAGCACTGTCATTAAAGATTTTTATTTTTTGCGATTTACTCCAGCTACCTCCGGCACGGTTTGACGAAAGGATTTCAGTTCCTCTTGCACCATCAGCCACATAGGGTGAACGGGTAAAATACATTACTTTTCCGTCAGAACTAAACGAACAGATACCTTCGTCGTTTATGGAATTTATTTCTCCTTCAATTGCTTCCGGATTCTCCCATTTTCCAACTGCATTTTTGCGACTTACAAAAATATCATTATTTGGCAATCCGGTTATAGAACTGTTTTTCTGAACTGTCTTCTTATCTACCGGTCGTGTTGACGTAATAGCAATCATATCGCCATTCAGGCCTACAAAAGCGGGACTGAAATTGGATGTTTTACGCAAATTGAATTCTGTGGAACGCTTTACAGTATAACGATTCTGTATTTTGGAGAGTTCTCCAATGTTTTTACAAGCTGTTAATCCATTCATCGCAGCAGTACTCAAACTGTCTTTCTTCAAATAGGATTCAAAATATTTGGCTGCATCACTGTATTTGCCATTTTGCTGAAGAACCTGAGCAAAATGAAGAAAGAGATTAGAATCGTTGGAATTATAGCGAATAGCATTCAGATATGCCTGTTCAGCCCTGCTATTATTCGTTAGTCGGTAACATTCAGCCTGACGAAAAGCAATTTTCCCTCGTAAAGACTTTTCTTTCGATGTCAGATTCGGATAAATACCTTTATATAAATCGCCTGCCGTTGCATATTCACCCACTTCAAACCGTTTATCAGCCTTTTTAATACGCGCACCTATTCCACATCCTGCAAACAGAATTGTAACCAGAAGCAAGGTGGAAACAGTGATTTTTAAGCGCATAAGAAAAAGTTTTAGGGGCTTCATTTTTAAATCAGTTCGTGAATAACCAGTCCTGAACGCAATTTTGGTTCAAACCAGGTTGTTTTTGGAGGCATAATGTTTCCTGTATCGGCAATATCAATCAATTGTTTCATCGAAACCGGATAAAGTGCCAGTGCCACGCGCATTTCGCCACTATCAACCCGTTTTTGTAATTCCCCTAACCCACGTATTCCACCTACAAAATCAATGCGTTTATCGCTTCGAAGATCCTTAATTCCCAGAACTTCGTCCAGAATCAGGTTCGACGAAATAGTTACGTCCAACACGCCAATCGGGTCATTATCGTTGTAAGTTCCGGACTTAGCACTAAGCGAATACCATTTGCCCGACAAATACAACGCAAAATTATGCAATTTATTGGGTTTGTAAATAGCCGAACCTTTCAACTCAAGGTCAAAATTAATCGACAGTTTAGCCAAAAACTCATCCTCTGTCAGATTATTCAGGTCTTTTATAACCCGGTTGTAGTCGATAATATTCAACTGATTATCAGGGAAACAAACAGCCATAAAATAATTATATTCTTCGTTACCTGTATGGTTTGAATTTGCATTACGCTTTTCAACTCCCACCAATGCTGCTGCAGCACTGCGGTGATGTCCGTCAGCAATATATAAGGAAGGTATTCCGGCAAATATTTCGGTGATTCGGACAATTTTAGCCTTATCATCAATAATCCAGAAATGATGCCCAAACCCATCACCCGGAGCAATAAAATCATATTCTGCTTTGCCTTTAATTACTTCAGCCACAATTGCATCAAGTTCGTCGTTATGTGGATAAGCAAAAAATACCGGTTCTATATTGGCATTGTTTACCCGAACATGTTTCATACGGTCTTCTTCCTTGTCACGACGAGTCAACTCATGTTTTTTAATATTCTCATTCAGATAATCATCCACATTAGCACAAACCACCAGGCCATATTGTGTTTTGCCATTCATAGTTTGAGCATAAACATAATATTTTTCAACTTCATCCTGCAACAACCAGCCGTCCTGACGGAATTTAGCAAAGTTTTCCGCCGCTTTATTATACACCTTTTCTTCGTGTTCATCAGTTCCCGGTTCAAAATCTATTTCAGGTTTGATAATATGATATAATGACATCGGATTTCCTGCCGCTTCGATACGGGCTTCTTCAGAATTCAATACATCATAGGGGCGTGAAGCCACTTTTTCTACCAGATTCCGGGGAGGACGAATGCCCTTAAAAGCTTTGATAACAGCCATAATCGCTAGTTTATTATGTTTAAAAGTTTAAAGACACAAATGTACGGAAAAAGTTTGGAAAGTGAAATTCAAAAATTCATTCAAAATGAGATACAGTTAAATTTATTTTTCTATCTTTGAGCTTGTATACTTAAAAGTTGAAAAATAAAATAATGAAGTTAATATCCAACAAAAACACTAACCTTCCCACCCTTTTATTTTGTTTATTATTATTTAGCTCCACTATCCTGATTGCTGCTAATGTTCAAAACAATGATAAACCCATTCAAGTTGATTCAACCAAACGAATGCTTAAAGCAAGAGCTGCAAAGTCCTTATTAGGTGGATATGATCTTACTCCGCAAAAAAATCCCGGTCTGATCACGACTTTTGATCAACTGATAGCCGGAAAAATTGCCGGTGTTCAGATTATGACGAATGATGGGGAACCTTTTAATGGGAGTTCAATTTTAATTCGGGGTATTAATTCAGTTGTAGGAACCTCACAACCATTGATAGTATTGGATGGAATACCCTTATCATTCGGCATAAACTGGGATGATTTGATAAACCAGATTAATCCTGACAATATTCAGACGCTGAATGTATTGAAAGATGCTGCCGATATTGCTCGTTACGGCATGCAGGGAGCTAATGGAGTAATAGAAATAACGACTAAAAAAGCTAAACCAGGCAAACTGACATTTAATTTCTCGACAACTAATTGCATAGAAACACCGGGTAAAGGAACCAGTATGCTCAGTCCTGACCAATACAGGAATCTGGTGACACAAATACCCAACGCTGAAATCGGACCTACTTCTACTAATTGGTATGATGCCACAATTCAAAATGGTTTTACAACCAACAATCAATTAAGTGTTACAGGCAGTTTAATCAAGAACATACCTATCAGAGCAGCAGTAGGATATTTAAAACAAGATGGAACGATTAAAACAGAAAGAGTAGACATGTTTTCAGGAAATCTGCTAATCAGTCCATCGCTTTTTAATGATCATCTGAAATTAAACTTAAACCTGAGTGCTTCTTCAAATTATCAGCGTTTTCCAAACTCCCAGGCGATTATTAATGCTACTTTAATGAACCCAACCGAACCCATTAAATCAAATGATCCAATATTGCTAAGTAAATTCGGAGGATATTGGCAGTCGCTTAATGGCGATCATGTTAGCAGCGATGCACCCTATAATCCCGTAGCTATTTTAAATCAGGAAAACTTCAATACTCAGTATAATACTCTCAATGTTATTTTTGATTTGAATTATAAGCTACACTTTATGCCTGAACTTCAACTCAAATTTATGTACGCGATAAATGCATTAAATTTCCATACAAACTGGAATGCCGATAACGCGGATGCTTATTATTATCCTGCGGGTTTAAACGGTTATAATGACCATTCGAAATATTACGAGACCTTCAATATGGGATTAAAATATGAACAAACCTTTAATAAATCACATCATTTAATCGCATCTTTAGCTTACCAATCACAGAATTATAAATTATCTGACACTGAAAAGTATAATTATTACAACAATACAAACAATAATCAGGATTTGTTGAATTCAATGGATGGTTTTGCCTCTTACACTTTTTCGAATGCTTATAGTCTAACACTGGGATTGAGACACGACGAATTTTCACACGATGCCCATACATATTCCGGAAATTTTCCTTCGGCAAGTTTAACTTACAATCTTTCAAATGGATTATTGAAAGGAAATAATGTTATGAATGATTTAAGAGTAAGATTAAGCTATGGAATAGCAGGAAAGACACAAGAGTTAGTAAACTCTTCTATTTTGATACCATCAAATTTGACTTTTGAATCAACTGAAACAAATGATTTAGTACTTAACTATGGTCTATTTGCGAATAGATTAAACGGAGAAATAGATTTCTTCATTCGAAATACCAGCAATCTGACTAATTATGTAAATCCATCAAACACCACCGGGATTGTTGCAGCATATACTAATTCAGGGAATATAAACACACAAGGTTTTGAATTCACATTAAATGCAATTCCAATTAAAACTGACAAGCTTTGTTGGTCAATAAGTTTCAATGCGGCTTACCAGAACTCATTGTTATCAGGATATTCTAACCGTATTTTATTTACAAATGGAGTAAATAACACCTACATATTAAGCATAAGTGATGGTAATGCGCCCAATATGTTTTACGTCTTTAAACAAAAATATGACACGAATGGAAAACCAGTTGAGGGGAGTTATTCTGACATCAATTATGACGGACAGATTGATAGTAATGATAAAATAGCATATCATTCTCCACTTCCGGATTGGATTTTTGGATTCAACACAATCCTAAGCTTCGGAAAGTGGGATTTGGGTTGTAGTTTCAGAGGAAGTAACGGCAATTATGTTTATAATGCAACAAATGCCTTTTATGGCAATTTAAGCACATTATATTTGAACAATATTTCAACCGATTATCTAAATACCAGATTTAACAGCAAACAACAATATTCGAATTACTATATTGAAGATGCTTCCTTCGTAAAAATGGATTACTTCAATGTGGGCTATGATTTTGGGAAAATAAGCAAAGGGGTAAATTTGAAAGTCAGCGCAACGGTTCAAAATGTATTTACAATAAGCAGATATAAAGGAGTTGATCCCGAAATATCGAGTGCTGTGGATTATGGTTTCTATCCCCGACCAAGAATATTTTCGGTGAAACTTAATTTGGGAATTTAGTGTGATACTTCTTTGTATTATTTCAGTATCTTTGAACAGAAAAACCAAGTTATTATGAATTCACAAAAGCTTTTACTTAGCGTTATTTTTCTACTGCCTTTTGTTGCATTTACAAATGCTCAGCCGGCTTTTGCAAAAGGAGGAGACCTCAGTTGGTTGCCTCAGATGGAAGCCACCGGATATAAATTTTACAACGATTCAGGCATTCAGGAAGATTGTTTCAAAATTCTCAAAGATCATGGGTTCAATACCATTCGGTTACGCACCTTTGTAAATCCTTCGGCCGATAAAACCAACGGACATTGCAGTAAAGACGAAACCGTGGCAATGGCCGTACGGGCTCAAAGCTGGGGAATGCGAATTATGATTGATTTTCATTACAGTGATACCTGGGCCGATCCCGGACATCAGGCCAAACCGGCTGCCTGGGTTGGTCACGACTTCCCTACCCTGCTTAATGACTTATACAATTATACTTTCGATGTGATGACCGCTTTAAAAACAGCCGGAGTAAGTCCCGAATGGGTTCAGGTGGGCAATGAAACTTCGGGTGGTATGGTTTATCCCGAAGGAAGTAATGCTTCAAGCTGGTCACAACTTATCCAGTTAATGAATAAGGGTTATGATGCTATTAAAGCAGTTTCACCAACCTCCAAAGTCATTCTACATATTGATGGAGGACATGACAATGGACGTTTCCGCTGGTGGTTTGATAACGCCAAAGCAAACGGAGCGAAATATGATGTTATCGGTTTATCCTATTATCCCTACTGGATTACCGGCAGTCCCGATTATTCCCTTTCGATCAATGCCCTGGGAAATAACTTACTCGACATGGTTACACGTTATGGGAAACAAGTCATGGTAGTTGAAGTAGGTGGAGTTGATACACAGGCACAAAATACCTACGACATGTTGGTAGCTGTTCAAAACAAAGTAAATGCCGTTCCAAACAACAATGGATTGGGAGTGCTGTATTGGGAACCGGAAGGTGCACGCAGTTGGAGTGGCTATGCCCTTAGCGCCTGGGGAAGCGATGGAAAACCAACTCTTGCCCTCAATGCATTTAATCTTCAAACTGCTGTCGAAAAGACCCAAAATCAGGATCTTTCTATCAAATGGAACAAGGACTCAAATTCATTCGTATTTAATGAGGAAGCTTCCAACATTAAAATGGTTGATTTGAATGCAAAAACCATTTTTCAATCAACAAATTGTTCTAAGATTTCCGGAGAAGGCATAAATAAGGGGATTTATTTAGTTACAGCCTGTCAGAAAAGCACAAATACAGTATATAATCTGAAAACCATCAAATTTTGATTTTTAGTTTGAAATTACCGAACATAAAAAATTCCTGATTCGTACCGAACGAATCAGGAATTATTTTTTGATTATGATTCAATTGTTTTATTTCCCACGGACCATAAATATTTTTTGAACGCTCCATCATTATAACTCTACCTTCGGCTTTTACTTCGCTAAAATAATGATAGTAGATGCCGTTAATTTTATATAACTTATTTGCCTCACTACCATTTGATTGATGGATTATTGTATCTGA
>CAIUTB010000073.1 GCA_903901975.1 uncultured Bacteroidales bacterium | reverse complement strand
TTTTTTTACTGCTGCTAAATGTAAGCTATCTAATACTCGCCACGGTGCAGCCGAAAATTGCATCATGGGCATTAATGCATGACATTGAGCAGAACGAACGATTAAATCCTGATCAATTTTAGCACCATCAACGAAAGATATAAAATCACCTCCACCAATTAAATCTGGACATGAAAAAGTATAACCGGAAAGATTCTCAATCAGCATATTAGGAATCAAACATTGCAAATCTGACCAGTTATGTTTCTTATCTCGTAAGCGTTGAGCCAATGGCTGACCAGCCATTTTCCAACAAGCGCGAAACTCATTCAATGGATATTTTAATCCGAATTCGGCAAAAAGTCGGGCATGTTCGTTAGGTGTTACCTCTTTCATACTCACTGCATTATTGTCCACAGGATAGTACTTGAAATCACCGGCATCAAATTTAAAACCATCAACTCCATAGTCGTGAACTAATCGGTTAAGTTGGTTGTCAAACCAATTTACTGCTGCAGGATTTGTAAAGTCAAGCACATGCGAGTAGCCGTTCCACCAATTTATTAGTGCAGGTTGTTTTGCAGAGGCATAACTACCACCAGATTGTTGCCGTTGCATTAAAAAGCCTTTATTTTTGCTTATTTCTTTACAAATTTGATATTGGTCAGGACTTACAAACGGACAAATCCAGAGCATTACTTTGAAACCCATAGTGTGTAACTCGTCAATCATGGCTTTTGGATTTGAAAAGCGACGTGGATGAAAATTCCAGACACCATACGCTTCTTGCCAAGTATCGTCAATCATAAGAACACCCGAAGGTAAACCATTCGAAAGAATATTGCGGGCATATTTTAAAATATCTTCCTGATTTTGATTGTACATCAATTCAATCCACGTATTGTATTGAGGAGCAGCAAATAATAATTTGTCCGGCATTTTTCCAGAAGCAGGGAAGTAGGTTCGTGAAACATATTCACGTACTTCCGAAAGCGATTTCCCTATTCTTCCACTCGCGATTTTACTTATTATATTACTAATAATTAGTTTGTTATTAATAATCTGAAATTTAAAAGGGTCTTCGCTCCAAACATATTGACCTTTGTTTGTAAGCAACAAGGGCTGTACCTGATTGCCAAAATTATCGCCATATAAATCATATGCTTTACCCGAAACAATTGGCATATTGCAACCTTCGTTCACGATGCCCGACCATACTTTCTCACCTTTTTCGAGGGGAATTTCAATTGTTTTATTTTGAGCTTGCACTGTCAAAACTAACAACAGACATGCATTAAAAATCAGTTTTCTCATTTTTTGAATTATTAAAACACTACACATATAATTTTATCAAACAAACCTTATCCTTCACTTTAATCATTGTTTAAACGGTGGCGCCAATTCCTGACGCGGTGTACCACCTCCACCAATAGAAGTAGCCGAATTATTATTTACAATATTTAATGCTTTGTAAATTTTCACAATATCGCGTCCCCATGTAGTAGTAGTGGATTGAGTCATACTTACTACAAAATCGTATCCCCAGTTTTGTTTGAAAATATCACGAAATCTACCATTTGGACCCCATTCTGTTTCGATAGCATAAACATCCCAACCGGTATCGTCCACTATATATCCACCATAATCTTGTAATGCCTGAGCTAACATTTTAGCGGGTTGAGTTTCTAATCCCATCGATTCAATATTTACAGTTGCTGGAATCGCCATCAATGCACCCATACGACATTCCGGAACAGGAGTAGATGTTCGATTAATACCGTAATTGGTTGAAGCAGCAGCATCGGCAGCTAGTGCAGGCCATCGGAACCCAAAATTGACATTATCATAATATAAATTCTTCTTACCACAAATATTCATTTTGATTGCATGGCGAATCGGACCAGAAGTAAGTGTTAATTCATTTACACGAAGTGACCCACCCAATACAGACAATCGTGAGCCACCATGCGAACCATAATAACCTGGACCATATAAATCCTGATTATCAGCATAAACATAACCCGTCGTAGCATCACCACCGTTTGTACAATGAGCAAAAGGTTGCGATTGCCAGATCGTTTTTTTATCTTTGAGCAATACTGCTATTCCTGCATTTGGTTTTCCACCATCCCAAGTAGTGGGGCTTACAACAAAACTTTGAGGAATTGGCATATTTGCCTGCAAATTAAGCGGCTGATCGGGAGTACATCTATCACCAGTTCCCCAACGAACGCTACTCCAGTATATTTTCATGTTGGGCTCATCAGGTGTTAGGATTATATAATCTTCGTCGAGGGTCAGCATACCACTTGTTGGCATTTCCAGTTTGGCAGGTACATATTGTGCATTGCTTCCTATAGGCATATTCCAAATTGAGTTTTGAGCAAATGGCCATAAATACGGATCACGTGAGTCTGTTTTATACTGATTTTTTATCAGAATATTTTTTTGTCCTTTTACACACGTTCCATCCATGGCAGTAGCACGTACTGTTACCGAACCATCACCGCCACCAGTGAGCAATCCATCTGTATTAATAGTAGCTGCTCCCTGCGTGTTATTGACACTCCAAAGCACAGTTTTAATTGCTGCATCCGAAGGATCAACCTGAGCTGCCATTTGTAGTGTACCACCTTTAGTTATAATTGAATCGGACGTACTTTTTACTGTAATGGAAGAAACTAATTTAGCTTCGGTACCACATGCAGTTAAACCTATTATTATCAAGGAAATGATTGGAAGTTTAAATCGCATAATGTATTTATTTAATGATATTTTTAATTCTTGTTTTAATGTCAAATACATCGTCGAGATTGAGATTTACAGGCGATGTTCCGGTTATAGTCAATTCACCGGAAAGTGCTTTTGCTACAGATTTAATGGTGGAATCGTCGCACGAATATGCATTAATAATAGTGCTTACACGTTCAAAGTATTCGTTTGCATGATAGGGCGAACCAAGTGAAACAAAAATCACTTTTGATTTGTCGGTAGAATTGATACACCAAACTGTTTGTGCCTGATTGTCCCAAAATTGCAATGGACCCGGAGGAAAATGGAAGTATCGGTTAGCTACAAATATGACCTTATCGTATTTATTTGTCAACTCATCTGACCAAAAACCACTTTCGTACAAAATATCCCGTTGAAAATCAACATTAAATCCCTTTGAAATTAATTCTTGTTGAAATTTGATAATTTGTTGAGTTGGGTAATCGCCTCGCTTTGATGGTGCTGCCAGACTAACCATGAGTATTTTTTCTTTCTTGTCAGGTTTTAAGGGTAAAAGATTTTTTACATCACGTACCAACGTGATTGATTTATCAGCCACTTCCTGCGCAACTTTATCGTAGTTGGCAATTTCTTGGGCTGTAATAGGTGTTATCAATTCACGGTTTTTTTTCAATAAACCAAAACGTTCTTTCATTGCCCATACACGCTGTACAGCATCGTTTAGCCGGTTCATTGGTATTTCACCCCGTTTAATACGCACTTCCACCGAATCCATAAATTCGTACGAAGGCCAAAGCATCATATCAACACCGGCTTCGAAACTTTTTATTTCGCTCTCCAGGTTTGATTTATAATATCCACGGAAACCAGCCATAACGAGTGCGTCGGAAACAATCACACCCTTAAAACCTAGTTTTCCTTTTAATAAATCCGTCAGTAAATCTTTCGACAAAGTTGCAGGTGGATAAAAACCGTTTATTTTTGTTTTCTGATATGCCGGTAAGGAAATATGACCAGGCATAATGCAAGCCACACCACTTTGAATCAATTCACTATATACTTTAGCATAGGTTTTATCCCAATCGGCTTTTGATAATGAATTGCAACTAGTAAGTAAATGCTGATCACGGTAATCCACACCATCGCCAGGGAAATGTTTGATGGTGGCAGCAACACCATTTTGTTGTAGTCCATTAATTTGCTGTTTCAACAACCGTATAGCCTTGTCAGGATTATCGGATATAGAACGCGTATTTACTATGGGATTAAAGGGATTTAAATTTAAATCGCAAACAGGATGAAGCACCCAGTTTACTCCTACCGATCGCGCTTCCATGGCAACTCCTTCGCCGTACTGATAAGCTAGTTTTTCGTTATTGGTTGCACCAATAGACATTTCGCGTGGAAAAGCAGTCATGCCGGGCAGTCCAAGTCCTGTTTCATAATCTTCCTGCATAATCAATGGCAATCGGCTTGCATGTTGGTATTCCACAACAGCTTTGCGTAAATGTTCGGTTCTATCTTCGCTTTTTACGCCATCAAAAAGTTTATAGCCCATAAAAAATGCACCCACCGGATAATTTTTGAAAAAACCTTCAAGTGTTCCATTGCCAAGTATAAGTTCTGTTTTCCGGTCGGGAAGCATAACCATGGTTTGCCCGATTTTCTCACGAATAGAAAGTGCTTTCCAGGTGGTGTCCTTGGGAATAAATTGGCTGCCTGATACTTTTGCAGCTTTTGCAAGCAAGGTGTTCAGTGAAAAACCACTTAACAGTATTATAAAAACTAATCGTTTCATCCTAAATTGATTTTCTATTAATTACTCTTTAAACTGAGGTGCTAAGGGAGCACGACGTTTTCCACCTCCACCAATATTATCTGCCGAGTTATTATCAACAACATGCAATGCACTGTAAATCTTCGAAATATCCCTTGACCAAGGAGTTGATTCTTTATATTTAATAAAATCAAAGCCCCAGTTCTTTTTAAATTCTTCGGTAAATCTTCCGCTTGGCGACCATTCCGTTTCTATTGCAAACACATCCCAACCGCTATCGTCCACCACATAAGCTCCAAAATCCTGAAAGGTTTTTGCTAGTATTTGTGCTGGAACTGTCTCAAAATGCAGTTTTTTAAGATTTATATTGGCTGGAATAGCCATTAAAGCTCCCATGCGACATTCTTTTACAGCAGACGTTTTGCGTAATGTGCCATATTTTTTTCCAGCATAATTGTCCGACGAGATTGCCGGCCAGCGAAAACCTTTTGTTTCAGCATCATAATACATATTTTTTGCTGCGCAAATATTTATTTTCAATGCGTGACGTATAGGACCAGAAGTAGCTGTCAGTTCATGATTGCGTAAGGTTCCGCCAATTGCCGAAAGTTTTGAACCACCATGCGCTCCATACGTTCCATCGCCATAAATATCGTTTTGGTATTTTGATATTTTCAACATAGTTGCATATCCATTTTCAGGACAAAAAGCAAACGGCTGCCCCTGAACAATGGTCTTTTTATCCGGCATTAAAATCGCAATTCCTGAATTTGGAACAATTCCATCCCATGTTTTCGGACTTACAATAAAGGTTGCTGGTATCGGAAATTCCCCCAGTAATTTTCCGGTTTTCACACATCGGTCTTTCGTTCTATCCCATTTGGCATTGTTCTGATACACTTCCAACAAAGGAGCTTCAGGTGTCATCACAATTAAATCTTCATCTACAGTAATGATTCCTTCTACTGGCTTTTCCAGTTTTGCATCCATATATTTTGCGTTATTGCCAATAGGCGTATTCCAAATTGAATTTACTGAAAATGGCCACAGCATAGGATCACGATTTTCCACAAATGAGTACTTGAGTTGCTTTTGCAGCAAAGACTCATTGCTTTTCTTTTGGGCAAAAACCGGAAAGGTGAGCAATAAAACAATGATATTATGTAGAAAAACCTTATTCATTAAAAAAAAATATACTTACAACAGTAATTAATAACTTATTTCCTATTTATTTCTGAACGGAGGTGCTAGAGCAACTCTTGGTTTGCCACCACCTCCAATTGAATTTGGTGCATTGTTGACAACAATATTAAGTGCAGCAAATATTTTAGCCATATCTCGTGACCAAGGTGTATCCAATTTGTTGCTGGTTGTTGTAAAATCGAAACCCCAATTTTTTTTGAAATTATCGGTAAACCTACCACTTGGACCCCATTCTGTAATTATTGCATATACACTCCAACCTGTGCCATCCACCACATAACCACCATAATTTTGCAGTGCCTGTGCCAGTATTTTTGCAGGTTTAGTTTCCAATTTGAAAGTATCCAGATTCACTGTAGCTGGTATTGCTAATAATGCTCCCATTCTCATTTCTTTTTGAGGAGCTTTCGTTCTGTACTTTCCATAATATTTATTTCCATCACTATCAGCAGCAGTAGCAGGCCACCTATAACCCTTATTCAACTCATCGTAAAAGATATTCCAACGTCCAGCCACATTTATTTTTATGGCGTGTCGGATTGTACCGGAAGTTGGGGTTAATTCGTGATTTCGTATACACCCACCAATAGCTGAAAGTTGTGAACCACCATGCGCACCTGAGTAACCTTCGCCATAAATATCTTCCGGCTTTCCGGATAAATGACCCAAAGTAGCATAATTTCCATGTTCACAATGAGCAAATGGCTGCCCCTGAATAATCGTTCTTTTATCGGGCATCAATATGGCTATTCCGGCATTTGGTATTTTCCCATCCCATGTTTCGGGGCTTACCACAAAACTTTGTGGAATAGGATATCTACCTATTAATTCACCGGTTTTTACGCAACGGTCTTTTGTTCTGTCCCAAAATGCATTATTTTTATAAATATCCATTAATGGTGCTTCATGTGTCAAAACAATGTAATCTTCGTCCACTGTCATCAATCTTTCTTTAGGAAATTCCAAGTCAGCAGGCACATATTGTGCATTACTACCGATAGGCATATTCCAGATAGAAGTTGCTTTGAAAGGCCATAAAAGAGGATCTCTTGTACCAGCTTCAGACACCTTTTTAGTGTGAGTTTGTGCAATAGAAATATTGACGGAACAAATTAAAGCAACTAATATTGATATGAGTTTGGAGTGGCTCATTAAAAATTTGTTTTGAAAATAATTATTGAAGATTTTGCTATTTTGATATATAGAATTAAATTTTACTCGCAAAGTCACTAATTTAGCTAAGCAGTTTTTGAACTTAATCATTAGCGACTTTGCGAGAAATGTTGTTTATAAAATTACTTTCTGAACCAAAATACCTTTGGTTGATTGTAAGCGAACCAAATAAATACCTTTTTTCAGATTAAGCACCTGACCTTCTTCTACTTTTGACGAAATAACAAGTTGTCCAACCATCGAAATCACCTGAACATTACCATCTTCAGTAAGTTTTAAACCACCTGCAACTGGCACAACAAAGTTTATATTTCTGATTATTGGGCTATTAATGGCTGTTGGTGGTGTAACTACACTTACAGTTCCTGCTTCAAAAGCACCCACTGCACGAGGTTCAGCATACGAACGACCAGAAAAATCTTTGCTGTAAGTTGCATATGCACTTGCAACTGCAGTGTTGTAGGTCGCAGCAGTACCTTTAGCAATAAAAGGAGAACCTGTTTGAAGACTCCAGTTAGCCTTTGGAATTTCAACAAGATCACTAACACCAACCACATTTGTTGAAGATACAAATTTTGCATCAGCAGCTAAAAATGTACCATTCCCTGCCGCAATATTATCAGCAGTTGTAGTTCCCCACCAAAGCGCCTTATCTGTAGTGTAATTATTGAAAGCATTTGCCAAAGACATATTACCACCATCTATATTGTTTTGTAGTGTTGCATCTTGTAAAGTAGTTCCTATATATTTTGCATTACTGTAAAAGATATTATTTACAATATTGGGAACAATAGTACCTGCTGATACTGCAAAATAAACTCCAGGTGTTTTAATGTTGGTAATTTTATTTTTCGCAAAAACATTGTTCATTACAGTCGTTGCAGATGGGGTTCCAACAGCTCCACCATTACCCCAACTTGTTCCAACTATTCCACCACTTATTGAGGTCAAAGTAGCATTTCCAGCAAATTTTATATCATTATTATATAATAAATTATTGACAAAAACAGTTGGATAGGTATTTGCCAGGGTTCCATTTGAACCATTTACATAAATAAATATACCTCGTGTCTCCATTGTTGTAATAGTAGGAATTGCACTACCGTCCAATATACCTGTATTATTTCTAAAAACACAATTCGTCACGGCTGGTGTGATATAGGTTGCTCCTCTATGAAAATCCATATCAAACAAAAGAGCATATTGTGTTTTGGCTGCTAATACTGAAACTGAAATTGTGTTATTCTCCATTAAACAATAATCCATTTGACCACGCATCCACATAAATGGGCGAAGTGTTGAGTTCCCAGTCGATTCGGTAACAGTATATGAGCCATCTTTTATAATACTATTTTTCAACACAGCGTTGAAATTAATAGTAAATAGTTTTGAGTCTCCAAAAGTGGTTGTTAAGGCGTAAGTACCCGGATAAAAGGTAAATCCATCAATAACCCTTTTTACGGTTGCTCCTGTTGTAAATGCTAATGCATTATTCGATAGGTCGAAAGAAATTTTTGTTGGATATACAAACTCCCATGGTTCTATAATGCCATTACCATCATTGTCGGCAAGTTGACGTTGGCTCAAAGCGGTTTCATTGCCTTTAAAACCACCAAACCAGTTTAAATCACCTGTTTGAAATGCTTGCTTATCATCACCGGGAGTTGAAGACTTGAATGTATAAATATTATAGCCATTAAGTCCATCTGCATCACCTAGAACCCATATATTGTCACCTGCTGTTGCCCTTACACGAGCAGTATCAGGAGTAAGAATTGCTTTAGCCCACGAAGTTCCATCGTTCGTATTACTACCATTGTAACTTACATAAATGGTTTTTGCATTTGTAATCAAAGCAAATGCAGTAAAGCACAAAAGTGCTGTAAAGAGTCGTTTTGTTTTCATATTCATTCGATTTAATTTATAAATTATAGTTTGTATGATAATCGATTTATTAAAATATAATTTTCTGAATCTTCATCCCATTTGTGGTTTTTAATCGTAAAATATAAGTTCCTTGTTTGATGGTAATTATTTGATCAACTTCAACATTTTCTGATTTAATTACGTTACCAAGAATTGTATATATTTGTAAATTTCCACTTTCAATCATTTTGAAACCATCTGAAACAGAAATAACAAATTTCGGGTCTGAATCATAATTAATATCAGTTATTGCCGTACTTGTAAATGCTGGTGCTAAGGACTGTCGAGGCGTTCCACCTCCACCAATGGTACTTCCCGAATTGTTTGTGACAATATTCAGTGCTTTGTATATTTTGACGATATCTCGTCCCCATATTGTAGAAGTAGCCTGACTCATACTCAGCACAAAATCGTAGCCCCAATTTGTTTTAAAAGTATCTCTAAACCGACCGTTTGGTCCCCATTCAGTTTCAATCGCAAATACATCCCAACCGGTATCGTCCACTACATAACCACCATAATCCTGCAATGTTTGAGCTAAAATTCTCCCCGGCTCTGATTCCAGTCCCATCGATGCTATTGTGATCGTTGATGGAATAGCCATTAGCGCTCCCATGCGACATTCAGTCTGTGGTGCTGTAGTTCTCAAACTTCCATAATTGGTAGGAGCTGCAGCATCGGCAGCTAGAGCCGGCCAACGAAATCCTTTGTTTACGGCATCGTAATACAGATTTTTCTTACCACAAATATTCATTTTAATAGCGTGACGAATAGGACCTGAAGTTGGTGTAAGTTCGCTTACACGAATAGAACCACCTAATACTGAAAGACGTGAACCACCGTGTGAGCCATAATAACCATCACCATATATATCCTGATTGTTTGAATAAACATAACCTGTTGTAGCATCCGAACCATTACTGCAATGTGCAAAAGGTTGCGATTGCCAAATAGTATGTTTGTCCTTTAGCAATACGGCTATTCCGGCATTTGGTTTAGTTCCATCCCAGGTTGTAGGGCTAACCACAAAACTTTGCGGAATAGGCACACTTCCCTGTAATTGCAACCGTTGAGTTGGTGTGCAACGGTCACCGGTTCCCCATAAAACGCTACTCCAATACAGATTCATATTTGGTTCATCAGGCGTAAAAACAATTAAATCCTCATCCAATGTCAACATTTTTGCAGTAGGCATTTCTAAGTTTGCAGGAACGTAATTTGCATTACTTCCAATAGGCATATTCCAGATAGAAGTTGCTGCGAAAGGCCACAAATAGGGGTCCCTTGTGGTAGCCTCAGACACATTTTTAGGTTGAGCTTGCACAAAAGAAATACTTGCAAAATAAGTTGATAATATTAGTAATGATATGAGTTTTGAATATCTCATTAAAAATGGGATTTGAAAATAATTATTGAAAATTCTTTTTGAAATATTACAAAGTGTTTTATCGCAAAGTCATTAATTTTGGTAAGTCAGCATTTGAACTTAAACATTAGCAACTTTGCGATAAATGTTGTTTATAGCATTACTTTCTGAACCAAAATACCCTTGTCTGATTGTAAACGTACCAGATAAATCCCTTTTTTCAGATTTACCACCTGACCTGCTTCGATTTTTGTCGAAATAACAAGTTGTCCAACCATCGAAATCACCTGAACGTTACCATTTTCAGTTAGTTTTAAACCACTAGCAACTGGCACAACAAAGTTTATATTTCTTATTATTGGGCTATTAATAGCTGTTGGTGGAGTTACTATACTAACAGAACCTTCTTCGAAAGCACCCACCGAACGAAATGTAGCAAATGCGCGACCTGAGAAATCTTTCGTATTGGCAGCAACGGCGGAAGCTACAGTATCATTTTGATTTGAAGCCACACCTTTACCAACAAGGAAAGAGCCTGTTTGAAGACTCCAGTTGGCTTTTTGGTAAGAATCGTCACTTAATGCACCAGCAGTTGTAGTAGGAGTTACAAACAAAGCTTTATCATTGGCTCCCGTTTCAAATGTTACATTACCGGCAATTCTCTTTGGAGCAGCAGGATTGTTATAATATGACTTCCCTGTAGCATAGTTATTGAAAATATTACCTAAAATTGAATTTGAACTTGCAATTTCCACTGTAGTAGGATCAACAGCTGTACCATTCAACGATTTAACATTTTTGTAATAAACATTATTGATTATATTGGGATAATAAGTTGCACCAGCATTAATCAACATTAAATTAGCACCCAAATTACTTATTTTATTATTAGCAATTGTATTGTTTATAATATATACCGTTGATGGTCCTGTGCCGTTATTAAATCCTGTTCCAAACATACCACCATTTGTTGTTGCTGGTGAAGTAGCAGATTTAATGTACGAACATTCATTATTGTAAATCAGATTGTTAGCTATTGAGGAAGGTGTCCCTTTTGCAGGGTCGTGCATGTTTATATAAATCAATAATCCTCTTTGGCGACCGGCCAATGAAGTGAGTGTAGAGTTACTGAAATCTGCAATTGTTTTGTTATTCCGAATCACACAACCTACAATGCCGGGAGTTATATCTGTCAATTTTTGTTGATGTAATAGCTCAAGAAGCGGTGAAAATTGATTATCTGTAGTGCCAGTAAAAACACCTGTAACAGTATTATTTTGTACTAAACAATACTCCATACGTCCTTTATTCCAAACAAACGGGCGAAGTGATGCATTATTTGTTTTCAAGAAAGCATCTTTGATAGTACAATTCTTAAATGCTGTATTTGGACCTATTACAAATAACTGTACTTCGGTTGCTAAAGTTGAAAAGTCGTAATTTGTGGGCATCCAAAATTCTAAGCCATCTACAATACGGGTGTTTGTTTGTCCACCACACACAAAAGCACGAGCTCCGTTAGATAATTCAAAAAGAATACGTGTAGGATACTTAAATTCCCAAGGTTCAACTATACCATTACCATCCACATCAATAACCTGACGTTGTGAAAGATCTGTTTCATCGCCTTTAAAACCGCCGAATACATTCAAATCGGCAAAACTCATCGCTTCTTTTCCCTGACCTGCTTCGGTAGATGTTCTTGTATATGAATTATAGCCAGTCAAACCGTCGGCATCGCCTTGAATCCAAATATTGTCACCTGCTGCAGCGCGCACTTTAGCAGTATCGATACTTGCAACTGCTGTAGCCCAGGATAATCCATTGTTGGTATTACTACCACTATAACTACAATAAATTGTTTTTGCATTTGTAACCAAAGCAAATGCAGTCAAGCACAAAAGTGCTGTAAAAAGTCGTTTTGTTTTCATTTTTTTATTAGTTATTAGTTAGACATATATTTATTGTTAAATTATTTCGTGTTCCGTGTTTCGAGTCTTTTGTCTTGATTCTTGAATCTTGGTTCTTTTGTCTTTGTTCTTTGTTCTTGAATCTTTCTACAATTTATTCAAATAATCCCTTGTTTCGTTAATACCATCGCGCATACGATTTCGGAATATCAAATTTGAAGAAACATGATATATGGTATCATTCGATGGCTTTTTAAAAGAAAATTTCAAATTAAAATCATGTGTTTTTTTATCATACGAATTTGCCCCATCTGTTTGAATGGTTGCTTGTCCTGATACTTGCTGATACGAAATTCCTGTAGAATTTACTGTGAGATTAAATTTTAGAGGAGTACTTGCTGAAGAACCAGTTAGTTTCATCGAAGTGGTATATTCGGCAATTGGTGCAGTTACCTGAACTGTGAATGGGGCTTGTGTAACCATTGACCATGCCTGATCATTACTCTCATTTGCAAAATTTTCAACTACGATAGAACCTACTGTAGTACCATTCAATTCTTTGGTTATGGTATTTTTGTATAAGTAGTACCCTTCCGTGCCTGCCATGTATTTCACCTTAATTGTTACTGAATCGTTGACTTTGTTGATTGAATCAAGCGATGTGGCAACAATTTTAACGGGTATTGAAAATTTCCCATTCAAAGCCAACGGATCATTCAAAAATTTAACTGAATCAAGAACGATAGGAAAATAACCAATAAATGAGCCTTTGGGGATGACGGCTTGTACGGTTCCATCAGTACCTAACAAAGAAGTGTAATTATAATAATTACTGGGCATAATCACATGCGAAGTATCTGACAACGCAAATGCTGTTGTACCTAATTTAAAATTGACCGTGCGGTCTAAATCATTGTGTAGCGCACCTGCCATAGCTGCACCAATTCGGAATTGTAATCCTTCACCTACAACTACCGTACGGGTATAATCTTTCAGCGAGGCAAAATAAGCCATGTTTTTGGATAATTTCGCATCTAAATAAATGTCGTCGTAGGCACAACTCGATATAAACGAGGTAATTATCAAAAATGTTAAAAATACTTTATTGAGTTTCATAATTCTTTTATTTTCTATTTTACAATTTATTATTCATTCTGAAAAATCAATAACCTGCATTATTAATTAAATTTGAAGCCTTGAGAATTTCACCATTAGGTATTGGCAAATAAGGCGAACGAAAACTACGATTTTCTAATGCAGAAGTGGAATAAATTCCGTAAACCGAATAGGTCAATAGAGTTAAATCGCTTTTCCCATTACACCAGCGGCGTAAATCCCAGAATCGATGATCTTCGAAACAAAGTTCCAGACGACGTTCGTTTTTTACAAAATTCAGAAACGTTGTATTATCTACCTTGTTACCAATAATATAGTATTTGTCTTTGGTCGATGGGCCGGACCCAAAAGCACGTTCACGAATTCTGCGCATTATTTCTTTTGGAGTATAAGTATAAGTTGTACTATTCATATCTCCTGTAGCCATAAACACTGCTTCAGCAAAACTCAGATAGAGTTCCGGTCTCCCTAACAGTATCGATGCCATTGTAGTTGTAACTGTTGGTGAAGTAAAACGTACGCTCGGATCGATTAGCTTTTGTAAATAATAACCTGTACGAGTGTTGTTGATAGCGAAACCCGAAGCATCCGAACCGCCTGAAGTAGTAGCAATAGTGATACCAGCAAAAGATTCTCCATTTCTGACAATAAAATTATCCAAACGAGGATCACGGTTAAGATGTGGATTAGCAGGATCCAATGTGATTGTCGAAGCCACATCGGCAGGATAACCATCACTTTTTGGGAAGGCATTTATCAGATTCAACGTTGGATTATAGGTACCATTTCCTTGTAATCGTGGCGGATAATTTTCTTTTTCCATTGTTGAAACAGCAGAATTGATAGGTCCTCGGAAGAAAATATCCTTATTACTGTTGTCGCCATTATTCAGATTCATTTTATTGAAATAATTAGCATAGGTTTGTAATGCAACACTACCACCCGTCAGTTGAATAGCCGTTTGTGCTGCTTGTGCTGCTCTTTTCCACAGTTCAATGTTACTTGCCGTATTAAATGCCGGACTTGCAGCATAAAGGTAAGTTTTCGCTTTAAGAGTCTTGGCGGCAATTCCAGAAGCGTGACCCGAAGATGCTGTAGAGCCATTATCGAAGGTACTGTTTGCATCCAGGTTATTATAATCAAGAGGTAAGTGCATATATGCACTGTCACAATCTTTTGCTATTTGAGCCACACATTCTTCATAGGTATTTCGGGGAATATTTAAATTGTCTGTTTCTTTATAAGATGATGTTCTGATAGGAAACCCATAAACCTTATCGTCAGCTCCGACACCACCATATTTTTGGAGCAAATCAAATTCATACCATGCACGTAAGAAATAAGCTTCGCCAAGCGTATAATAAAATGTCCGAAGGTTTACACTAGGATTGCTATCGAAAATTACCGGTGTAGGAACTGTTTTAGTATTATCCAGCACCATGTGTTCAATATACCAATTGATATAATTGATGTATGTGTAGTCAGTCGACCAAGTATCTCCAAGTGGATTTGACTGTGCAGAAATACCGTATTTTGCAGCTTTTGATGTTGCAGAGTTTTCATTGTTTGCTACCAAATTATCGGTTGCAGCTTCATAAGTGAGGTTTACACGAGTTGGAATACCCAGGTATGCCCGATAAAGCACTCCTACAAAGTAATCACGTGACTTCAATAAATCTGCTGAACCTACGTAACTATCTTTCGACGGCTCCATAAAATCTGCACAAGAAATCACACTTAGCGCAATAGTTGCAATTGCAATATATTTAGATAATATAATTCTAATACTTTTCATATTCAATTTTTGCTTTAATTATTTTAGAACGACATTGACAATCCTACTGCATAGGTTGTGAATAATGGATAACTATTTACACCGGCATCAAATGATTCAGGGTCTAATGCTTTCACTTTAGAAATTGTGAAAATATCTGTACCATAAAGTGATAATTTTAATTCACTCATTTTCATGCCTTTTATCCATTCTTTAGGTAGTGAATAGGATAAAGCGAGATTTTGCAATTTCAGGAAACTTGCATCAGCCGTCCAGTAATCTGAACCAGTTTGATAGTCGTTTGTACCAGCACCGGCAGTCAACATTGGATGTGCGTTTCCGTTTGGCAATCCGTCAATAATAGTTGTTGAGTATTTTCGGGTTGAATAGTTTTGAAAGTAACTGCTCAAATATGGATGATATTCTCCATAACCTAGTACATTGGCAAACAACTCTATGCCTTTGTATTCCAATTTAAGGTTACCGGCATACATCAAGCGAGGCATTGAATTGCCAATAACCACCCTGTCGTATGAATTTAAAACCTTATCGCCATTTACATCCTGATAGATAATATTACCTACTTTCAAATCTTTTGGATCCATGAAACTTGGAACTGCCATTGTTCCTGCTTTAACTGCATCTATATCAGCTTGACTATAAAAGCCAATGGCATGGTAACCACGTATATCATCTGTTGCATCGCCCACAGTAGAATAATTTGGATCCGGTAATTCATCTATAACAATTTTCTTTGTTTTTCCATACGTAAAGTTTCCCCCAATTGTATATTTAAAATCACCAACTTTTCCTGAGTAAGATGCAACTGCTTCAATGCCTGTTAATCCGGTTTGTCCAAAATTACTTGAAGGTAGGAAATTTGAACCACCACTAATTGCCGGCATTGTATTAATTCTTTGGGAAATCTGACCGTATGATAAATAATCGAAGTAAGAAACCTTAAGTTGAATACTATTTAATAGTCTTGTTTCGACACTCAGGTCAATTTCCCTCATCTCTGGCCATGTAAGAATATCACTTCCGGCACGTACCACATTGGTAGTATTACCGGTGGCAGACGAATTGAAAATATAGGTATTTGGGGCGAACTGATTGTAATACCATGTGTTCCGCCACAAATTTGGTGTCAAATTATCATCACCCATATAACCCCACGAAGCATTAATTTTTAGAAAATTTACTGTTTTTGAATCTTTCAGGAAATCTTCTTTGGACACAGTCCAACCTGCACCAACTGCTGGAAATATTTTAAATCTTTTATCGGGTGCCATAATTTGTGAACCACAATAGTTTGCAGTAGCTTCAAGACTATATTTTCCTGCATAACTGTAATTTACACGCAAACCAAGATTCTGTCGCTTGTAGTCGTAAAGTTGAGCTGCAGTACTTAACTGTGAGATAAAATAAAACAAATCAGCAGTTATGCCATGATTACCAAAAGTGCGGTCATAATTAAATGTATTGGCAAAAGCCCAACGTTGTGTGTAGGCATTTGCTCCCATTGATTGACTGGTAGCATTAACTTGTGTTCTGAGCGTTTGAACTGCAGTAACATTACCATCAAAATCAAACGATTGAGCTTTGTAAACACCAAATGTATTAATCTTGCTAAGGTTTTGCATGTGGTAAATATCAAAATTGAAAACAGGTGACCAAGACAAACCTTTTAGCAAACTATTTAGTTTAATATTCAAATTGATATCGGCTTGAACCCGAAGTGAAGTCTCACGCTGATAACCACTCAATGCTTGCCCTCCATAAGGGTTATCCATCCAGGTTGAAGTGCCGCCAATAGTATCTGTACCGGTTTTTAAAAATATAGGATATGCATTGGGGTAGCGTGATGACAGCGTGGAAATACTAAAGTTTCCCGGATATTGTCTTTCAACTAAATAAGTGGCCAGATTAGCTAAAAGACGAATGTCATCAGAAAATTGAGAGTTTACATTCCCTTGAAGATTAAAAGTTTGTATGCCGGTTTTGCTATTTCCATAAGCTTCATAATTTCCTTCATTCTTGTAGCTTCCATGTACATAGTAATTAGTTTTAGCATTTCCACCGGAGTATTCTACCATCATTCGGGTATAATCCATGTTTTTTTGCAAAAACTGTCCGTAATAATCTACATCAGGGAACTGAATAGGTGAAGTCTTAAACTGATATGCATCCAACACATCCTGTGTGTAACCCTGACCTGAAGGTAATACGCCGTTATTATCGTTCATCAATGCTTTGTTATAATTTGTAGCATAATCAAACGAGTTCATATATCTGGGAAGTACAGTTGGAAATTTAACACCTCTTTGAGCAGTTGCTGTAAATTTGGGTGATCCTTGAGCACCACGTTTGGTAGTAACCATAATAATCCCGTTACATGTACGACCTCCATAGATGGCTTTTGATACTGCATCTTTTAAGATTCTGATTTCAGCTATCTGACCTTGATCATAAGAAGTCAAGGAACGTTCGATTCCGTCTACCAATGTAATATATCCTCCAGAAGCACCTCTAACATACATATCAAAATTGTCTTCGCCCGGATTTCCATTATTTTGCAGAATAAATAACCCTGGTAATTGTCCGGCCAAAGCTTCTGAAACTGAAACAGCCGGATAATTTAAGAGATTCTCACCTTTAACTGCGTCGGTATTTCCTACAAAACGGTTGTAATCTTGCTTCCCAAACAAAATACTGATTTTGTTATTTTTCTCTGAAGTAACCGAATCTGTTTTTTGTTGTGCATCTGCAATTGAGAACTCAGTCCCAAGAGTAAGCGCAATAGCGAGTAGTATTTTTATTTTTGAACACTTCATAATTAGTATTGTGATTTTGTTTCTAACCTTTTAAGACTCTATTAATTTACATACAGTTTACCAACCGGGATTTTGAGTAAAATTAGGACCTAACTGTGTGTTTTTATAAGGAATCGGGAACAAATAATGTCTGTCCTGCCATTTAAGCTGTAGGTTGTCCGGTAAAGTTACTACGGTATATTCAAACGAGCTGGCACCGGTTTTTTTAATGTAAACACCTTTTTGAATAAGCACAGAAGGGTCTAACATTATTTTCCAACGGCGCAAATCGTAATATCTTTTTTCTTCGAATGCAGTTTCCACACGATATTCATTTCTGATTTTTTCTTCAAACTGAGTTGCATCCCCTGTTTGTAACCAAGCAGCACTTCCATCGTAAAGTGCCATACCAGCACGTGCGCGAACTTTATTCACGGCTTGAGCTGAAGTCATAGTGAATCCTGAAATCCCTTGTGGAGCAGCGGTTGGTCCCCAGGCACGGTTAGCTGCTTCGGCATAAAAAAGATACAAATCAGCTAAACGTATCTGATTCCACAAAATGCTGATAGTTCTGGAAGGTGGAGGTGTAGCAAATGAAGCATCACACAATTTCGCATTATAATATCCGGTATAAGTAAAACCATTCACTGCCACTTTTTGTGCTGTAACCTTTAATTCTTTTGCAACCGCATTATTATATGATTCGTTCCATATTTCAACAGTACGTGATAAATTTGCAACCATAGGATTTGTAGCTCCGTTGTACATAATGGTTTTGTAAAATCTCGGATCTCTTCCTGTATATGGATCAGTTCGGTATTTGTTCGAGTTTGGGTCAACAGTCGAACCATCTGCCCACTGAAAACTCTGGGCAAGGTTTTCGGTTACTGATTCTGCTCCGTTGAACGATCCGCCGTTAAACATATCAGATTGAATTCCAATCCAGATTGGTGTCCAATAAATCGGTTGATTTGCTTGCAGTCTTCCAAAAAGCACTTCTTTATATGTACTTGTTTTAGGGTTTACAAATAAATTATTAAATTCAGTAAATGGAGCTAAGGCGTAATAACCAGAGTTTTCAGCTACATTTATTGCTTCACCCGCTGCTACCGCTGCACTAGTCCACAATGTATTATCTCCAGTTGGATTGGCAAACGGACTAGCGGCCCACAACAATGTTTTTGCTTTATAAGCCAAAGCGGCCATCTTAGAAGGGCGTCCCCAGTTTTTATCCTCAACAACAAGCGGTAGATACTGGGCTGCTTTATCTAAAGTTTCTGCTATTTTTTGTGCTGTTTGTGTATACGATAAACGTGGAAGATCCATATTGGCATCGGCAGCTAAAGGTTCTTCCAAAAACGGCATTCCTCCCCATCCTTCGAGTAATACAAAATAAAAATGAGCTTTTAAGAAGTAAGCCTGTCCTACTATGCCATTTATTTGTTCAGTCGTACCATTAGTAATACGGCTGGCATTTTTAATAGCCATATTGCAAATACGAATTGCTTTCCAACAGTCGTTAAACCGCTGTTCTGCTCCTTCCTGAAAATATGTTCCATCGTAGTAATTTCCGAAAAAATTACCCCAACGGTAAGGTTGTTTTGGGTGCCAGTTACTTCCCTGATTTGGAATACAATTGTCGGTTATTGACTCACGGAGTCCATACATACGCTTACCATTAAAGGTAGCTCCAACATACTTTGAATCCATATTGTTTCCTAAATCGTTATCATCAAAGTAACAATAAGGTGCAAGTATTTGATCGATAAAAGCTTGACTTTTGGTATAATCAGTAAAAATTTGCTCATCAGTAAAAGCCACTGAATCTGGTGTCTGGTTCAAATAATCGACACAAGAATTAAAGCTAAA
>CAIUTB010000072.1 GCA_903901975.1 uncultured Bacteroidales bacterium | reverse complement strand
TACAAGGTTCAAAATTGACCATGGTTCTTTTCATTTGTTCGCTGCTTTTGTAAACTATTTGTAAACTATGTGTAAACTAATAGGTTATTTTAGCATGCAAAACTGTGTTTTTCGTGTTTAATTAGCGTAAAAAAAGAGTGCCTGTATTTTCTTACAGGCACTCTAACTTGCTGATTATCTGGCGGAAGCTACGAGATTCGAACTCGTGGTACGGTTGCCCGTACGTCAGTTTAGCAAACTGTAAAACCGCATTGAGAGTCAGAGACTTATTACTGATTTGTAAGTGGTTTGTAAGTGGGTTTTTATTGGGTATGTGTTTATTTGTAAATTAAAATGAAATTTTACTTCTGATCAATGAAAGTGCAATCTTCCTAACCGGACATATTATCCTACTTTTGCAGCCCTCGCAATCGCCACTGCACCCCCTTTTGTATTTTCCAATATCTTCTCTGCATCTTGGAATTCTGTGACCCTTCGATACAATTCAATATTCTCTTCCAGTAGCTCAATCCATTTTACCTTATAATCAATAGAGTCTTTATTCGGAGGTGGATTTTCCTGAGCATTGTACTGAATATGATTTTCTGTTCCAAATAGTAACCAATTTGCATCTAGCTCAAACGTACTAATTACGGATTCGACAAACTCAAGGCTAAGTTTACGTTTGCCATTGAGATAATTGTTTACCGTTTTCTGTTCTGAATTAATACGTTTCGCGAACTGAGACATATTTAAATTGTTCGCTAAACGGACGTTCTTAATTCTTTGTATCAGTGCATCTTCCATCGTTTTTACAGTTTTTTTCTGAAATATAATAGGACAAAAGTTCTAAATAGTTTAGCTTATATAGTGCAAATATAGAACAAATGAACTAACTTTGCATGACATTTTAAGATAAAAATACGACATTGTTACATAATTAGTACAAACAACAAAGATAGGTTATTATGATTACAGAACAAAAGAAAATAGTACAAAAACCAATGATTCCAGTTAAAAAAGTTGATGTTAAGGGCACACTCGATTTATTGGATATCGGACAAGAAGTTTATATCCTCTTTAAGGATGCCAAGCCATCTACCTTACGGACCACTTCAACCAGAATGAAAGGAAAGAAGTTCGATGTTTCAGAGTTGGGATTAATGGATCGAACAAGAGTTGTTAGAACATATTAAAAATTAAACAGTTATGATTACCGCTAAAGAAAGTGACATTATTGCTCGCAAAACAGCAGCATATTTACAAGAAATCCAACAACAGCCAAAATCAATATTTATAAGCGAGAATAAAGCTTTTGATTTATACCGACAGTGCAATGTTACTCAGTGGCGTGCTGATGGACTTATTCAAGCACATCAACGAAAAGGAGGACGGATAGAATACAAAGTGACTGAACTTCAACTAGCAGCAGCCGAAATTCAATATCCTATTCACAAAATCAGAATTCAGAAAAATAAAACAGTCTGAACCATAAAAACAACTATGCAAAACGAAACAAGTATTCTTATAGGATCCGGAAACCGGACGGTGAAAATTTCATCACCGGTGAAAGATTCACTTCACGCCAGCATTTACGCTGACAGATTGAATTCACTGCCATATCTAAAAGTTTTTGAACGGAAATATACAGACCCTTTTGCCGAGATATCGGCTCATGTTATTCCCGGAATTTTTTCAATAGAAAAACTTCATGCAGATTTAGATTTGATGTCGGACTTATTATTCGAAAGGAATGAAACGGATTGATAAACTACAAACGTTCAAACCACAATCAATGCATGGAACATGTACTTTATTATTCGACAAGGCCGGACTAAAAATTTTAAATACGAATCCAAATACTTGGAAAATAAACGATTTTGGTAATAAGTTATACAACATAAATGGGATTCAACAAATTACAATAAAAGGCCTTTGTAATCATCACCTTTGTTCATTGGTCAAGTTAGCACCCGATTATATAGCAACAATTGAAAATATACAAATCAAACGCTTTGCTGATATTACAGAAGGAGAAGCCAAACGGTCAGGAGTTGAAAATGAAGATGGAAACCGTTGGAAACATTACTGTCCGGAACTGTTTTATTCCGATTCGCAATTAAATGAGCAGGTACAAGAAAATCAGTATTTTGAAACAGCACTAGGCTCATTTCATTCCCTTTGGATGAAGAAACATGGTCTTGCTGAGATATTTGCTAATCCCTGGGTTTGGCAATACACTATTAAATATGACAAAATAAGAAGTGAGAAAAAATGATAGCCTATAAAATTGAGCAGACAAGCACAAATACTATTTACCTGACATCCGATTTATTGGACGTATTTGACACAATAGGAACAGTGAGCGATGGGACTCCGGTACTTATTACAACCCAAGAATTGACCGTAACTGAATTTGAAAATGAGCTGAAGATGATCGCGATTAATAATGAAACAAACACCAAATTATGAAAGATAAATGGGAACAATTTAGCAATGAAGTCGAAAAGTCAAACAGCGAACTAAATGATTTTCTTTCGAATGCTGGATTAAATACCCTGATACTGAAAAAAGCTGAAAAGTTTGTCAAACAATGGAATAACACAAAAAAACTAGCCCTCGAAATTGAAAAATACATAATGGTGGTTGACCCATTGGAAATACAATTTCCATTCAAAAACGAAAGGCTTACAGAAATGTGGCAACGTTGGAAAGACTATTTGAGCGAACAACACGGGCAACTAATCCGCACCCGGAGCGAAAAATCGGCCATTGAACACCTATTGGAATTAGCAAAAGGAGATGAAGAAAAGGCAGTGAAATTTCTACGCTATGCCATGACCAATCGATACAAAAACTTTTTTGCTATAGAAGATAAGGACACCAAACAACCCGACAAAAGAGAAACAAAAGGAAGTGATTTTGACTAATTGATAAAAATAAATGAATCCAAAAACGATAACCGAACTCATAACTATAGCTCAAAGTGAACATAGTAAACAATTGAAACGCATGACAACTATGCGAAAACTTGTTTCAATTGAAGATTTTAAAACCCTTTTCATTACACGAGCACAACAAACCATGCATGAACGAAAGAATTTTAGTGATTTCGTTGTGGATGATTCAAACAAAGAAGTAATCAACCTTATGTACCGGTATATTATGCAGTCACAGTGTGAAATAAATCCGTATGTAGGCATAATTCTAAACGGTAGATTTGGTTGTGGAAAATCGGTATTGATAGAGGCATTTTGCAAAGTGCTGAACGACCTAACACCCCGCGAAACTGACCGGATTGAAACAATACACGCTATTGAATTGGTGGATCAAATAAGGCTCAATGGCGTTATCCCGTATTCAAAGAAAAATCTTTGCATACAGGATTTGGGAAAAGAGAAAATTGAGATAAATGACTTTGGTACAAAATACAAACCCATTTCGGAGTTATTGGCGGTTCGTGCCGAGAACGGTGCAATAACCTTTGGAAGCACCAACCTGCTTACAAAAACCTTTGGGGAATTTTACGACCCTTACATTGGCGCACGAATAACGGAACATGTGAACCTTGTTTTTCTGCAAGGCGACAATCGCCGTCCCGATTATTCAATCAATCAGCCAGTAAAAAATGTAACGTAAAATATCCTTGAAAAATATGTCCAGCAAATTCAACGAAACGAAACTACCAATACAATCTTCCGACCGGGTACAATTGGTAAAAGATTTTCTTGAGCAGCATTACGAAATTAAAATCAATGTATTCGATACATCGAAATCATTTATTGTTGCCAGGGATAAAAAGCTTTACAAATCAGAACCAACGCTCAACGACATTTCCCTGCACATGGAGAGTGAAGGGGTCAGGGGATGTGATTCTATACTGAAGAAGATTATTAATTCACCCAATCAGGTAACTACTTTCAATCCAATAACTGATTATATCAACAGTTTGGCGGGTGTATGGAAAGGTGAAAGCCATATTGACAAGCTTTGCCAGCATATTCAGGCAAGAGACTTTGGAGATAAAACAGCAACCCATTATCAGGATCGTTTCAAAACCATTCTCAAAAAATGGCTAGCGGCCTCCATTGCTTGCGCTTTGGGCGAACGCCAAAACGATGTAATGATAGGATTCGTACATGCGGACGAGGGAATTGGAAAAACGTATGCATTGGAATTCCTAATGCCAAAGGAACTAAAAGCCTATTATATCAAGTCGGATAAGGACGAACGATTTTTCAATATTACCACAGCCTTTACCCGTAATTTTATGGTAAACTTTGATGAATTCGTGGGAGTTACCAAAACTACAGCTGACACGCTGAAGAAAGTAATATCGAGCACGGAGATTACAATAAACAAGACATTTACTTACTCAATTCCACGCATTGGCAATGGAGTATTTACAAGCAATAAGACAAAAGAACTGGGTGGTTTCCTTACACCCGAAATGGGTTACAGGCGGTTTGCTGTTATTGAATTGGATAGCATTACACATGGTTATTCTAAAGAAGTAAACGTAGACCAACTGTGGGCTGAAGCTTATGTGCTTTACAAGAATGCTGATTTTGATTTCGTTTGGAATTTGGAGGATTTTGATGAATTTCGAATCTATAATGCAAACTACCTTGTTGAAACAACTGCATTCAAACTAATAAAGGAATATTACCGGGTACCTGAATTCGATGAAGCAGC
>CAIUTB010000071.1 GCA_903901975.1 uncultured Bacteroidales bacterium | reverse complement strand
TGAATTTATAGGAGTTGAAGTACCTATAAAGGTAATGATTTCCAATGACTTATACAAATAATATCAGGTTTATTTTCTTGATATTCAAACGATTAACATTAAGTTTAACGAAGTATTGGTATTAAGTATATCATATCAAATAATTAACAAAATGTTATTCACTAAATGAACGATTTAAAACACAAATAATGCAAATAAATCGAAGTCTATGTATAAATAATGTTTTAGATTTCAAAAAAGATAATATTTTATTGTCGATTTCTATTTTATTCAATTACTTAGACAATAATCTCAACAGTATTTAAATCTTTATATGTATTTGCATTCTGATATATAATAGTTTGATTATTAGATTTATGTATTCTTTTTTGGTTTGCATTTTTAAGTTTAAATTATTATAGTTCTTACGTAAATTAACTTATAGTAGCTATTGACAAATAATATGTAGTAATATATATGAGTATCAATTAATATTTGCTACATACTTCATTATCTGTATTTTATAGTAATTTTATCAGGATTTGTTATATGTTATTTTCAAATATATTCAGATAAAATTACAGGTAAATGAGGAAAGGTATTAACGTTTTTGTGTTGGGTATTTTGACTGTGGTGAGTATCCTTTTAGCTTTGCCTTTTACCCAAATGAGAAACTCTTTTAAAGGTGTTGCCACACACACTGCCCATAAGGCTCTTACTAGTTTTGGAGTTGACGTACATGCGAAAATCAGAAATGCCCGACTAATTGTTGAATCACACAAATATGAAGTTTATACCTTTAATATTGCTGATAAAAATGGAGAAATCAACAATTCTCAATGGAGTTCAAGTTTTGGATTAAAAGAAATTTTTTTTGGCGAATCTTCTGATTTATCCGCAGAGAAGGAACCTGCTCATACAAATTCAGGTTTACCCGAAGAAATAGCTTCCGGATCAGTTAGAAAAGGAGTAAGCAAAATAGGTCGATTTGTGTCTGTTTCATCGAAAATGTCATCTAGTAAAGATGCAACCCAGACAATCGGGGGTTCAATCAAACAAATGGCTAATCGTGACTAATGATAGCTGATTGTAACTCATCCCGGCGTGAATCTGGTCTATTTCCTAGCTTACCATAAAATAATAGGTTTTTGTGATTGTTTAGTTTTGATTCAGTTTATTTGGTTTTTAAAAAATGGGATTAGATTTTTGATTAAAGCCCCGTTCAATCTACTTGAACGGGGCTTTTTAATTTTTAATAAAGTGAACTGTTTTTATTCCAATTCCATCAAAATATCGTCCTGCCTTACTGCTTGCCCGGCTTCCACGTTAATACGCTTGATAACACCGTTTTTCTCTGACAAAATATTGTTTTCCATTTTCATAGATTCTATAACCGCTAAATTATCACTCCCTTTTACAGCATCACCTATTTTGCCAATACTTAAACAATTCCCCCTCGTTCAATCACATCAACCAGTTTGTTGGAGGTGGTGCAGCATTTCACACATAACAATAGTTTTTCAAACATCACAACTCAATAGATATTAGAATCAACTAATATTGTTAACTAGTATACATAATTGGTAGATAAGTTGTGATAAGATTCCAACCGAATTTTTAATGTATTTCAATATAAATAAAGCTATTTACAAATTCAAATCTATTGTAATTTATTTCCAAAAGGCAGAGATATTAAAAATATGCAGATTTATATATGGACATTTATGTCAATATATATATTAAAGAGTGTCGTAATATATTTATTTGTTTATTAAAATTAACAACAAACCCTAATAAATATGTCTTTTGTGTATTAAAAATAATTAAATAGATACTCATAATATTAAATTAATGTGAATTTATTTAATTCTATATGGTTATGAGCTTGTGACTTCATCACTTGCTTCACTTTGGATGAAATGTAACTTATAATGCCTGATTGATGCATATTTATTGATATTTTTTAGAATTACTGAGGAAACTTAAGCTTGCCAATAATCACTATTCTTCAACAAAAATGTACTTTAAGTATTTCAGTCTACAGTTCTAATTCAAAAATGTAGTAAAGATTATTGTTTATCCTATAAAAAATGCCACGTATCTGATTTTGTGCACTTTAATTAATAATAGATAGATTTGTCATATAAACTTTCAATCAAACTCAAATAGTCTAGAACTATAATTTATTTATTCATTCAAAGTCAGGTATATGAAAAAATTAGTTTCTACTCTCAAAAGATTTCCAGGGAAATTACTACAGTTTTTGATTTTTGCATTTGGTTTTTTCCAGTATTCTGCAGCACAAACTACCATTGCTGCCGGTTCCTTTATTATTGACATGGGAGTAACTCCACAAACGATAACTAATGGACTGAAACCATACGGTTTAGTGTATGAATTACTAAAGACCTATTCTATTCCGGTTGAGTGGATTATTAATACGTCAAAGATAAAAGATGGAGTTGATTTTAATTATAATGGAAAAGATTATAAAGGTGGACCGTTTGTCATCGAAGCAGCATACAGAACAACGGCTGTAAACACATCGATAACTACCTGGCAAGCTTTGGGCGTTGTAGGAGTTACAACCACTGCTCCGATTACTATTGCAACTAATTATGTAACAAAAATATATTCTGCACCGCGCTGGACATTGGATAAACAGAATGGTGCCATTGCTCAAGGATATTTAAACAATGCCGGAATACCAGCCACAGCTTATGGCGGTTCAACCAATACAAACTGGAAGAATCCAGCCGATTTAGGTGCTTGTGATGATATTTTTGCCATGCCACATGCCGATCCAACCTGGGCGACGCATAATAACTTAATAGCCTGGAATAGTACTTATAAAGGTTCAATTTGGTTAGGTTGCACAGCAGGAAGTGCATTACACAATATGTTTAATCCCGCGAATATTAATCAGCAGGGAAATTTTTTGACCGAAAAAACAATGGTTAGTACCGCTGCCAATCCTAATCCTGGTTCAGGTCAGAATACTGGGGTAATTTTACCTGTATTGGGAGTGAAAACCTATTCACAAAATACACTATTGCTCTGGACAAATCACAATGTTGGTACTTTACCCTATACTTACGAAAATAGTGGTGATCCGGTAATGCAATTTATGGGATCGATGGACGCATCGTTGACATATGGAGCTGAGCAAATTTATATACCAATGATAAGTGGGGGTTGGTTATCTTCAACTACCGTTTCGGCTTATGATCCCGATCACACTCAAAAAGTAGATGGTGCTTATAATCACAGAGCTGCATTGGTAGTTTATGGTTATGGTTTTGGTAATTCAAACAATGGAAAGGTAATGATTCAGGCAGCACACAGTGCAACCCGGGATACAAAACCCGATAATATTGCTGCACAACGTGCTTTTTTAAATTTCTCACTCTTGGCAGCAAAGGTTACAGCACCTGAGCCAACTGTAACTTTTGAACTTGGTACGATAGCATCCGGTAGTTCATCAGCCGTGACATTTTCATTAGGGGGTACACGAACTGTAAGTGAGTTTGATATTGTGTGGAGTTCATCTTGTGGTGGAAGTTTCTCTCCAACAAATACACAAAATACCACTTTTACAGCTCCCGGAGTAGCTGCACCAACTACTTGTTTATTGACAGTTACATTAACCGAAAAAGCAGCATGTGGAAAAGTATATTCCAGTTCCGTCGGCGTTAACATCATCTGTTCAGTTGTGATTACACCAACGCTACATCCTTCGTGTTATGGACAAAATAATGGTTCGATAGAAATGAGTATCACCGGCGGTGCAACCCCTTATGTGTGGACCTGGACCAAAACAGGTGGTGGAAGTGGAAGTGGTAGCGGAACAACTATTTCAAACCTTGTTCCCGGAACCTATTCTGTTCATGTAATTAGTGCAAATGGAGCAGGTTGTGATGCATCATTTACAACAACAATTATCGAAAATTCTCAAATCAGTTTAAGTTCTTCAGCAACAAATATACTATGCTACGGTTCAGCTACAGGTAGTATTAATGCCAGCTTGAGTGGTGGAACTCCTCCTTATACTTATTCCTGGAGCAACGGCGCAAGTACTCAAAATTTAAGTCAAGTGGTTGCCGGAAGTTATACGCTAACTGTTACCGATAGCAAAGGTTGTACGGCTTCAACATCATCAACAATAACTCAACCAACAACCATAGTCGCAACACCTTCTGTTACAAATGTTACGAGCAATGGTTTATTGAATGGTGCGGTTACACTTACAGTTTCGGGCGGTGTAAGTCCTTATACTTACTTGTGGAGTGATGGTGGAACAACCAAAGACAGAACTGGTTTGGCTTCCGGTACCTATTCAGTAATAGTAACCGATGCCAATGGATGCTTACGATCAGAAAGCGGAGTAACCGTAACACAACCTGCAGCATTGACTTTATCGGCGGTGGCTTCAACTATTTTATGTTATGGTGGAGGGAATTCAACTATTACTGCAACAGGCGGTGGGGGTGTAGGTTCATTGCAATATAGTTTGAATGGTGGAACATACCAAAGCAGCAACGTATTTAGTAATGTGGCGGTTTCAAGCACTCCCTATACTGTTACTGTGAAAGATGGATTGGGAATTACAAAATCCACTGGAGTAACAGTTAGTCAGCCGGCATCCATAGTACTTTCGTTCAACAAGACCAATGAAGGTTGCCCAAGTGCATTGAATGGAGCTGTAACACTCACAGCAACCGGAGGAACCGGTTCTTATACTTACGATTGGGCTGATGTGAGTGGAGCAAATAATTCCAAAGACCGCAGCGGATTAGCTGCCGGCACTTATTCAGTAACAGTAACCGACAGCAATAGTTGTACAGCCACTTCGTCAGTTATTATAGCCGATATTTCTCCAAATCCTGTAACTCCGGGAACAATAACCAAATAATCTGAAGGTTCAACTTTAAAATTTACTCTTATGAAATGTCATTATAATTTTGAAAAAAATGTATTTGGTTTAAATAATTGGAACTACTGTTCAATAACAACAAAAGTTAAGACATTAATTATCTTGTTTCTAATATTTGTAACGCCACTACAAGCAGCTACAATAACTAGTACAGCAACCGGTGGTGCATGGACAACTCCTGCAACATGGGTAGGAAATGCTGTACCGGCTACTACCGATGCCATTGTAATTGCAACAACAGGAGCAGGGAGTGTTACCAGCCCTGCAACAACTATGGCTTCATTGACCGTAAATTTAGGTGCAACGTTAACATGTACTACTACACAGGTAGCCGTGAATGGAGCTATCAATAATGCAGGTACAATTACTTTAACAACCGGAAGGTTAACACAAGCAACAACAACTACTGCAGATTTTACTAATAGCGGTACCATCACATTTACAGGATCAGGTAGAATGTATATTACTGGTAGTTTTACAAATACAGGAACATTAACTTTAGCTGGAACACAAGTACGTTTTGTAGGATCAAGCACAGCAACAAGTACTGCTTCCGGCTTCACTACAACAGGTACAATTACATTTTCAAGATCTGCAGGTTCTGTTACGTTTCAGGGAAATGTTACAGCAGCTTCAGTTTCAGAAACAGGTGCTGGAACATTAAATCTTGGTACGGGATTAACTCATACATTTTCAGGAAACTATTCTAAAACAGCTGGTATACTTGATGGTGGATCGAGTATTCTGAAAATTGGTGGTACATTTTCAAATGCGGGTACATTTACCCCAAATTTAGGTACTGTAAATCTTACGGGAGCAGCACAAAGCCTTGCCGCTACAACTTACAACAATCTGACCTTGTCAGGTTCAGGAGCAAAAACATTCCCAACTGGCACAACTACTGTAAATGGCATTTTGTCTATTGAAAACGGAACAAATGCTAATACATTCACTGGCAGTATAGCTTATGGAGCTTCAGCAACACTCCAATACAATGCAGGAAGTTCAGCCCGAACAGTTTCAACAGAATGGCCTACAACTTTTACGGCAAATACTTGTGCCGGAGGAGTCGTAATTAAAGGAACCGGAGCTATTTCGCTAAATGGGGCTAAAACGTTAAATTCCGGAGTTCCATTAAATATCACAGCAGGTGCCACTTTAACTCCTGGAGGAAATCTAATGACTTTAGGTGGAGATTTTACTAATGCAGGAACCTTGACAAGTGGTGCCGGTGGACTTACATTTAATGGATCAACTACGGCACAAACTATTGGAACATTTACAACTACCGGGATAGTAACAATGGCTGGAACAGTAAATCAAAACTTAAGTGCTTTTAGCAGCACAAATACTGTTTCGATGACCAAAACAGCGGGTACTGCTACTTTTGGAGGAAATGTTAGTGGTGTTGCACTGACCATAAATGGTTCAGGTGGTACGCTTAATATAGGAACATCCTTAACACATACATTTAGCGGCGACATAACTTTGACTGCAGGTTCATTAAATGGCGGAACGAGTGTGTTAAACGCAAACTCTTCTACAACATCAGCATGGGGTGGAACAGGTAGTTTATTTACAGCAAATCTTAGTACTGTTATGTTTGGAGGTACTGCACAAACAATTTCAGCTTCATCACCCACATTCTATAATTTAATATTCTCAGGAACTTCAGCAAATAAAACGATCCCTAATGCATTAACCATTACCAATGCTTTGACCATAAATTCGTCAGCTGTAGCACTTTTGGCAAATGGAACAACATCCACAACCAAAGATCTCTATTTTGGTGCATCGGCTCAAATTGGTGGTTCCTGGGGAGGTAGTAGTTCTTCGGCAACGAATAAATCTGCCACTTATTTTGGCTCTACAACAACAGGGATTTTGAATGCTTCAAATCTGCCACGATTTATTATAACCGGAACTGCTACTCAAACAGCCGGTACTACTCAAAACATTACTATTACTCAAACAAACTCTGCAGGTGTTACGAATTCAAGTTATACAGGTGATAAAGTACTTACATTTTCGGGTGCAAACTCATCGGCTAGCCCTGTAAATGCAGCAACTATAAAAGATAAAACCGGTACCACTATTGCTTTTGGAAATTCTACAACTATCACATTTACAAATGGCGTTGCTACGGTTTCGGCCGGTAATAATGGTGTATTGACATTATATAAAGCTGAAAGTGCTATTATAAGTGTGACAGATGGTACTATTTCATCTAGTGGTAGTGATCGATTATCGATTAACGCTATTCCTGCAACCATTTCTATGTCTTTTAGTACTGAACCCAATGGTGGTATAAATGGTGCTACCTGGTCAACTCAACCCGTTATTACTTTTAAAGATAGTTATGGAAACTCAGAATTAGCTTCTAATCCTCATACTGTTGCATTAACAATTTTGAATAATGCCGGACCTGGCGGTACATTAAGCGGAACAACTTCTGTTGCCATGAATACTTCTACATCTCAGACTACTTTTAGCGGATTGACAATTGATAAATCAGGATCAGGTTACACATTACAAGCGGCAACTTCGGGTTTAAGTTCTGTAACCAGTAGCAGTTTTGATATAACAAATCCTACTCCTTCGCTCACAACCATTTCACCTACTTATCAATGTGCTGGAGGAAGTGGATTTACCCTGATAGTTAGTGGTACTAATTTCTCAACCAATTCAGTCGTAAAAATTAATGGCTCGTCCAGAACAACTACTTTTATTAATTCAACAGAACTTTCGGCTGCAATTCTATCCTCAGATATATTAACTGCAGGAACGCCTGCAATTACCGTTTACTCTCCAACACCCGGAGGTGGAACAACTTCATCCACTAATCTAACGGTTACGCAAGTTGCAATTGGTTCATCAATTGTTCAACCATCCTGTTCAGCGGATGGAGGGATAACGTTAACAGCAAGTGGTGGAACAGCACCATACACATACGATTGGTTTGATTTAAGTGGTACAAACAACGTTCAAAATCGTGTTGGTCTGAAAGCTGGTACGTATCAGATATCAGTAACTGATGCAAACGGATGTTCGGCAACTTCGAGTGTATTTACATTGACTGCTGCAAGCAATTGCACCGGTATTTCGGTTTGTAAATCCGATGCAGCTTCTGTTTTATCTGTAACTCCCGATCCTAAAAATACCAGCTATACATGGACAGTACCTACGGGAGCAACCATTGTTTCTGGTCAGGGAACTCCTGCAATAACGGTTAACTGGACAGCAGTTACTATTGGTTCTTATCAGGTAAGTGTGGTTTCGAGCAATGGTTGTGGTTCAAGTTCAACATCATTTATTGATGTGTATGTTGAGAAACCTTCTATTTCAGCTTATGCTGATCCGGTTTGTAGTGGTAGTGCATTAAATCTTTACGCTTTTGGTGGATCTAACTATTCATGGACAGGACCAAGTAGTTTTGCCAGTCAAAGTGCAAATCCGGTTGTATTATCAGCGGTAGCAGGGAGATATTATGTAAGGGTAACAAATGAAAAGGGATGTTCGGATACAACCAGCGTCCTTGTGACAATTAATACAGCTCCAACAATGAGTAATGCGACAGTTAAAAATGCAGATTGTTCCAGCTCTACTGGTTCAATCACATTATCTTCAATTAGTGGTGGCTCAGGTTTTACATTTGCCTGGACAGGTCCAAATGGATTCACATCAACTTCCCAAAATATATCCGGATTATTAAATGGTACCTTTACTGTGGTTGTTATAAATTCAACGGGTTGTTCAACGACACAATCATTTAATGTTGGTTTATCTACAGGTCCAGAGGTTGCATTTACAACAGTCACTAACGAAACCTGCAAAAATGGAACAACAGGAGCTATCTCGATAACAGCTTCCGGAGGAACATCTACCTACTCATACGAATGGACAGGACCAAACGGTTTTACATCTTCTACCCTCACAACATCTTCAACAACTAATATAATTTCCTCTCTGGTAGCTGGAACATATACAGTAACTTTGACGGACGATGCACTAGGATGTTCAACAACAGCAAGTACAACCATTACTGAACCTGCTGCCATTCAGGCAGATGGAGTTGTTACAAATATCAATTGCTACGGAAGTTCATCCGGATTTGTAGTTCAAACAGTATCGGGAGGAACACCAACTTATACTTACGCATGGACTGGTTCGAATAGCTTTACAGCTACAACCAAGGATATTTCAAATCGTCCGGCCGGAACCTATAACGTTACAATAACTGACCATGCCGGTTCAGGAAGTTGTACGGTATCTAAATCGTACACCATAACACAACCTTCGGCAGCTATCTCAATTACACCAACTATCACAAATGCAAAATGCTATGCTGATTCAAATGGACAAATTACGCTTGCTGTAACCGGTGGAACATCACCTTATACTTATGCCTGGACAGGTCCAAACAGTTATTCTCAAGCAACCCCAAATATCGAAGGCCTGGCTGCGGGTTCATATAGTGTTACAGTTTCCGATTCAAAAGGTTGTTCTTCTTCATTAAGCGGATTGGCAGTTTCACAGCCTTCAGCAGCCTTGTCAACAACCGGTAGTTCGCAAAGTAATATAGCTATTTATGGAAATAGTAACGGCAGTATAACGCTTCCAAGTAGTCTGGGCGGAACTTCACCCTATACCTATGCCTGGTCGAACGGAGCTGTAACAAAGGATTTGACCGGATTAGTTGCCGGAACCTATAGTGTTTTAATTACTGATACAAATGGTTGTAGCACTACCGCTTCATTTACCATAACAACACCTACTCAACTTACAGCTTTAGCAACACCTACAGCTGCAACTTGTAATAACAGTTCTACCGGAGCTGTATCGCTGTCTGTTAGCGGTGGCACTTCGCCTTACACTTATTTATGGTCAAATAGTGCTACATCTCAAAACTTAAGTAGTGTTGCAGCTGGATTCTATTCCGTAACCGTAACCGATCATAATGGTGCCACAGTGGGTGCAAGTACAACCGTAATTAACCCTTCCGCCATTGTCATTAATGGTTCGGTTACAAACGTTTTATGTAACGGTTCGTCTACAGGAGCAATTACACTTTCGGTAAGCGGTGGAACAGTAAGTTACAATTACGATTGGGCCGATATTGCAGGAACCAATAATTTGCAAAATAGATCAAATCTTGCTGCGGGCAGCTATTCTGCTACTGTAACCGATGCAAATGGCTGTAGTTCTTCAAAAAGTTTCACAATAACACAAACTACGGCTTTATCACTTTCAACTACACATACCAATGTATTATGTAGAGGCGACAATATTGGAAGTATTAGTTTGTCGGTAAGTGGTGGTCAACCACCCTATACTTTCTTGTGGTCCAATAGTGCAACCTCACAAAATATCAGTGGTCTGACTGCCGGGAATTATAGTGTAGAAGTAACAGATGCTAACGGTTGTATCGTAAATTCTTCAACAATTACGATTAGTCAACCTTCTTCAAGCCTCAGTTCTTCCATTTCACACAGTAATATAAGTTGCAAAGGAGGGAATAACGGTAGTATAACATTAACACCAGGTGGTGGTACAGCATCTTATTCGTATGCATGGTCAAACGGAGCAACGAGTCAATCTTTATCCGATTTAGTAGCCGGAACCTATAGTGTAATCATTACCGATGCCAATGGTTGTATAACTTCAAATAGTGCCACAATTACTGAACCAAGCACAGAAATTATTCTTTATGCCACTTCCAAAAATGCTTCAAGCTGTGGTGGTGCAACGGGTTCTATAAATTTGACTGTGGAAAATGGAACAGCTACTCCTTTAACTTATGCCTGGACTGGTCCAAACGATTACACTCATTCAACACAGAATATCTCTTCATTAAGTGCAGGTAATTATTCAATTACAGTTACCGATCACAATGGCTGTTCAAGTGCATTACCTGTTACTGTTGGAAGTGCATCGTCATTGAATGTAAGTGTTACAACTTATGATAAATCTTGTCCGAATAATGATGGAGCGGCTTATGCAGTTGTAACAGGCGGTGTAGAACCATACACCTATTTATGGACTGGTGGACTCACAACAAATAATATTACCGGTTTGGGAACGGGAAATTATTCAGTATCGGTCACTGATGCAAATGGTTGCACGGCAAGTAATAATGGGAATGTAAGTTCACCGGCTTGTGCACCTCCAGTGGCAGCAGTATATAATTTCACAACTGGAAATACTACTCCATTAGCTAAATCAGTTGCGACCTCTAAAGTTACTGATGCTGACAATACTTTGAGTCAGTTGTCATTTATTGGTCTTACAATTCCTACTCCTGATCAAGGTACACTTGATTGGGACCCAAGTAACGGGGGATTTGTATATACTCCAAATCCAAGTTTTTATGGCAATGTTTCTGTCAATTATCAGGTTGTTGACCCGACAAATTTAACAAGTACATCGCAGTTAAATATAACAGTTAAGCAAGAAGTTCAAACTTACAATATTGTTGCTACACCTTCGTTTACAGCTGCCAAATTAAAATGGAAAAACGGAAGTCGAGCTTCACGTGCTGTTTTTATGTCCGAAACAGGTGGAGCAATTTCCGATCCGGTTTACGGAACGACATATACTGCTTCAGCCAATTGGAATACAAAAGGAACACAGTTGTCAAACTCAGCTTATTATTGTATCTATAACGGGGCTGACACCACTGTTTATCTGACACATCTCTATCCCGGAACTCAATACACAGTTCAGGCATACGAGTATGATGGAACAGCCGGTTCACAAGATTATTTGACTAATCTAGGCGGATCAAATAATCCTAAAACCTTCACTCCATGGCCTACAACTACTTTCACAAACAGTGCCGGAGTTTCTTCAATGGAAACATGGAACACAGCGGTTCGATGGGATCATGATACTATTCCTACAGCCAATCTTCATACGGCAGTTTTGGTTTATATCGATGGAAATTGTGAAGTAACTTCTGCTGCTGAAAGTAATAATCTTACAGTAAAGTCAACTCATAATGGAATAAACCCTAAAATTACGATTGATGCATCTAAGTCACTTAATATTGCAGGTGCTTTTACAAATAATGGAAGTACATCATCAGTTCTTGTAAAGGCCAGCTCAACACTTCCCGGAGGAACACTTACCTGGGTAACAGGTACAATTAATGGTTCTGTTGAAATGTATTCACCTGCTTCCTGGGATTTGACAAATGAAGTCAATAACCGTTACAGATGGCAGTTCTTTGGTATTCCTATTGCTCAAACGACTGCAGGCAATACATTTAATTTTAATCAATGTTATGTCAGAAAATGGGAAGAATCAGTCACCGGATATTATAATGTATGGGTTCAGAAAAATGATGGTACAACATTATATCAAAATTCAGGTTCAACACTCTATGCAGGCTTAGGTTATGAATTAGTTCAGCAAAATCCAGCAACTTACACATTTAGTGGTCAATTGTATCATTCTGATTTTAATATGACCTTACCATATTCTTCTAGTGCAGCTTTCCCGGGTCAGAGTGTACTTGGAAATCCTTACACGGCAGCCATAGATATTTCAACGATAAACTTTGGAGCTAATACGGAGCAAGCAGTATATCAATATACTACAGGAACATATAAAGAATGGGTGGATAATTCAGGGCTAAATTCTCCGGGTTTAAAAAGAGGTCAACACATGGCCTCATCAAAGAATACAGCCGGCAAGAATTCTGTGCCAGCACAAATTCCATCTATGCAGGGATTTATTGTTAAGTCAATAGGAGCTGCAGGATCAATATCAATTCCATACATTACTGCACTTAAAACAGATACTGCATTACAAAGATCAAAACGTTCTGTCGAATCAACGTTTCAGACATCGAATGTTTCAACCCGAATAGATTTGATTAGCGATAATTTTACAGACAGAATGTGGATATTTACAGACCCATCATGTACGCATGGATATGATAACGGTTGGGACGGAAGAAAAATCAGCTCTTCAACTGATGTTTTTCAGTTATTTGCAGCAGAAACGGATGGTAATTATCAAATTGATGCAGTGGATAATATGAACAATACATATTTGAGTTTTCAGCCGGGTACAGATTCTAATTTTAAATTTACTTTCACTCATCAGAATCTTGCTAATAATTATACTGGAGTTTATTTGTTGGATATGCAAAATAATAAAACAATTGATATTACTAAAACTGGAAGCAGCTATAGTTTTACTGCAACAGTAAATGAAATAATAAGTAATCGTTTTAAAATTGTTGCTGAAACTGTAAGTAATTCTAATTTTGATAATTCTAAAAAAATAAGAATTGTAAGTACATTGGAAACTGTTTTTATCAGTAATTTAAGTAATTTGTCAGGTATTTATTCGATTTATAATACAGCAGGGATGTCTCTGCAAAGTGGATCATTTATTCCAAATGGAATTACAACTATATCAACTGCAAAACTGACTTCAGGGGTTTATATTTTAAAAGCAACTTCAGACAATGAAAAATCAGTTCAAAGAATATTAATTCAATAAATTAAAAAATAATGAAAAAAGGTATTAATATCGTAGTGTTGGGTGTATTGACTGTGGTGAGTGTCATTTTGGCTTTGCCTTTTACACCATTGAGAAACTCTTTCAAAGGAGTAGCAACGAACGCAGCCGATAAGGCACTAACAAGTCTTGGAGTTGATTTGAATGGCAAAATTAGAAATGCCAGGATGATTGCAAAATCACATGAATATGAAGCTTATAACTTTAATATTGATGGTGTGAATGCGAAAGGCAAATATTCCCGAAGTGCTTCGTATGCTGGTCTGAATGGTTTGCATGCTGATGGATCTTATAATTTATCAGATGAGAAGGAGGAAGCTCATATTAATTCGGGTATGCCCGGAGATTTATCGATGGCTTCTGGTTCAGGTAGAAACAAAGCATCCCAAATGGGTGGATTTGTGCCTGTTTCATCAAAACTGACTTTAGAAAATGCGTCCTCTTCAACCGGAGGTTCAACCAAACAAAATGCTAATACTGACAATAACGGTTCAGGGGGTGCAACTCATCCCGGGGTAGACCCCTCCGGATCACTTCCCAGTTTGCCACTAAATAATGGATTTTTGTGTTTGCTTAGTTTTGCTTTAGTTTATGTTTCTTTAAAAAAATGGGATTAGATTTTGAGAAGAAAAGCCCCGTTCAAGTAAAATTGAACGGGGCTTTTTGATTTTTAGTAACCGCCAACAAATTTATTCCAATTCCATCAAAATATCGTCCTGCATTACTGCTTGTCCTGCTTCCACGTTGATACGCTTGATAACACCGTTTTTCTCAGACAGAATGTTATTTTCCATTTTCATAGATTCCATAACCAGCAGAATATCACCCTCTTTTACGGTGTCTCCAGCTTTAGCTACCAATCGGATAATACTTCCGGGTAGCGGTGCTTTCACGCCGTTTGCACTCGGTTTCGACGAAGGTGGCATTGGAGCTGCTTTAGCTGCAATTTTGTTTTCACCCGGTTTGGTAACCACTTCTTTTCGAACCAGAATAGGTGTTTTCAGTGGATTCAGTTCCTCTTCAAGCTCAACGGAATAGTTTTTCCCGTTTACTTCTATTTCAGCCTGATTTCCCTCCACCGATTTAACATTCACGCTGTACGAAATACCTTCTATTGTAAATTTGAATTTCTTCATAATCCTATTTGTTATTTATTCCATAAATTTTTGAACTCCACGGTGAATACCTTCTTTCGATACGCTTAATGGTTATTACATTACTTTCATCGTCGTGTACCTCGTCGTAATACAGATGTAAAGCCATTGCAATAGCCACCATATCAGCATTCGGTATCTCCTTCAAGCCAAGCAATTCTTTCATTTTGACCGAACGGGCTATCTTTTTCCTCTTTTGTTTCAACGAAATACGTCGAAAATATTGTTGAAAAATCATTTTCCTAATTATTAGTTGTGAATTATTTTCAGTTTACAGCTTACTGTTGCTTAAAGAGGTATGTTACAATGTTTCTTAGGCGGATTAATCACTTTTTTGGTTTCCAATGCCTGAAAAGCACGAATGACCCGGAAACGGGTATTACGAGGTTCGATAATATCATCAATATAACCGAAAGCAGCTGCCTGATATGGGTTGGCAAACTTTTCTTTGTATTCGTTTACTTTTTCGCTAACGAAAGCGGCTTTACCTTCGGGATCAGTAATGGCAGCTATTGCCCGACCTTCCAATACTTCAATAGCTCCTGCTGCTCCCATTACGGCGATTTCAGCTGTTGGCCATGCGTAATTGAAGTCCCCGCGAAGTTGTTTACAGCTCATTACGTCGTGAGCACCACCATAGGATTTGCGGATTGTCACTGTTACTTTCGGAACAGTTGCTTCACCATAGGCAAACATCAATTTAGCCCCGTGAGTTATGATACCGGCATATTCCTGACCAGAACCGGGTAAGAATCCCGGAACGTCGACCAAAGTCAGAACCGGTATATTGAATGCATCACAAAAACGTACAAAACGCGCTGCTTTGCGTGAAGCGTCACAGTCAAGAACTCCGGCCAGGAAGTTTGGTTGATTAGCCACAATACCGGTTGGAGCACCATTGAATCGTGCAAAACCAACAATAATATTACGGGCATAATGTCGGTGAATTTCCAAAAACTCATCGTTATCCACAATGGCATGAATCACATCCTTCATATCGTAAGGCATGTTCGGATTATCAGGAACAATTGAGTTCAATTTATCATCCAACCGAATAATCGGGTCATGATTTTCAAACAAGGGTGGTTCTTCCAGATTATTTTGTGGTAAGTATGAAAGTAATTTACGTATTAGCAACATACCTTCCTGTTCATCTTCTGCTTTAAAATGCGAAACACCTGATTTGCGGGCATGTACATCAGCACCACCAAGATCTTCAGTAGAAATATCTTCACCGGTAACCGATTTTACGACTTTGGGTCCGGTAACAAACATATAACTGTTTTCTTTGGTCATTATCACAAAGTCGGTGAGGGCAGGAGAGTATACTGCACCACCTGCACAAGGGCCAAAAATGGCTGAAATTTGTGGAATAACCCCTGAAGCCAAAATGTTACGTTCAAAAATTTCGGCATAACCGGCCAGCGAAGTAACACCTTCCTGAATACGAGCGCCACCCGAGTCGTTTATACCAATCATTGGACAACCCATTTTCATAGCCATATCCATTACTTTGCATATTTTCAATGCCATAGTTTCCGAAAGTGAACCTCCAAAAATGGTAAAATCCTGTGCAAATACATATACAGTACGACCATCTATCGTTCCATGTCCAGTAATTACACCATCGCCCAAATACTTTTCATTTTCTAACCCGAAATTTGTACAACGATGCGTTACAAACATATCCAATTCCTCAAAACTACCTTCGTCCAACAACATTTCCAGACGTTCACGGGCTGTAAACTTTCCTTTAGCGTGTTGTGACGCAATTCTTTTAGCACCACCTCCCAATTTAGCCTGAACGCGTAAATCAATGAGGTTTTTTACTTTTTGTTGATTTTCCATTTTCTTATGTCTAATGTCTAATGTCTATGTCAAAAGTCTCAAGTCAACTTTGGTTTACCCGTTTACTTGTCTACTCATTAACTTGTTTACTTATTTGGATCTTCACAAAGCTCGGTCAATACACCGAAAGTTGATTTTGGATGTAGAAATGCAATATTCATTCCCTCAGCTCCTTTGCGTGGAGTTTTGTCAATTAAAGTAACACCACGTTCGGCTGCCAAATCAAGTTTTGCCTGCAATCCTTCAACCGCAAAGGCAATGTGATGAACGCCTTCACCTTTCTTTTCCAAAAATTTGCCAACAGGTCCTTCAGGATCAGTCGATTCCAGCAATTCGATTTTGGTTTGTCCAACTTTGAAGAAAGCTGTTTTTACTTTTTGCTCAGGAACTTCCTCCACGGCGTAACAAGTTAATCCTAAAACATTTTCATAGTATGCTATAGCGGTTTCAAGGCTTTTAACAGCAATGCCTAAATGCTCAATATGCGTCGGTTTCATAAATAAAAAAGATTATAATTAGAAATTTAATTTTGATTCTTTATATACTAAGGATTTTTCAGTTGATGTCCTTAATAAAGCTAAATAAAGAAATTTTTCCTTATTTAAATTTCGCACAAAATTAGTATAATTATTCTTCATTATCAACAAAATACACAAGAATTTTTTATTTTTTTTCTAGCAATTGATTATCAGAAAGATAAGGCTTTTTGGACAAATATTTGTGAAATATTTCTGAAAATAATTCTGAGAAAATTTAAATGAATTTCCTTTTCAAACCTCAAATTTGTATCATTTATGAAGGGTTTTGACTTTTATTTTTGAAAATAAACTTTTAGTTTCAAAAACTGTTGATATATTTGTAAATAATTTGAATGAAATTGTCGATTAATTAATCAATTACTTTTTATAAATGAAAAATTCATTGAGTACTAAGGAAAAATCTGTACAAATCAATATTAACTCTACTTATTATGGTTCAATTGCTGAAATAGGCGGGGGGCAAGAAACGGCAAGACATTTATTTCAAGCGGGTGGAGCGTCGAATACGATAGCCAAATCTATTTCTGCTTACGATAAGTCGTTTTCAGATTATTTCTATAATCAGGGAACTCCTACACGTTATGTGGCCGAAGATCGGTTGAGTAAGATGGTTGATTATGAGTACGAAGAGTTGATTAAAATTCTAGACACAAAGAATACTCAAAAGTTTTTTGCTTTCGCCAATACCGTGGAAACACTGAATTTTGCCAAAACCAATCAAGGTAACGGTTGGTTGGGAATTGCTGTGGAAGGAAGCAACCGTTACGAGCCGAATAAGATTTTTATTCATATTAAGTTGCTTGAAAATGATACACTTTTGCAGCAGTACTCATTAGGAACGCTGGGTATTAATCTTATTCACGGTAGTCTTTTTGATTGGGAAGATCCCAGAAAAGTGCTGTTGTCAATGCTTGATAATCTGGATACCGACCGTGTGGAAGTAGATTATGTATATGTGGAAGGTCCGGATATGAACTGGTGCGATAACCGCTTGTTGAATCTGATGTTAGTAAGCCATAATATGACTCCGGCAGTTATGTTCGACCAGTTTGGACGCATACAACAACCCGGCGATTTACTTTATCGAAAAAATGTCTTGCTAATGCGCGGTTATTTCCGCCCCATTAACAATCTGAATATTGAATTTTTAAATGACAGTTTATCTGTTTTTAAAGGGGATGAAGATTACAAACCCGATAATACCATCGCCTTTTGCGAAATTTCGCTTAATTACCTGATTCAAAATGAGGAGGTTGATGAAAAAGATTTTATGCACCGTGTTGACTTGCTCAACAAAGTGGGGCAGAGTGTTATGGTTTCCAAATTCAGCCGATACTTTAAACTCGTAGATTATTTTGCTCAGTTTAAAATGAATAAACTACGCATTGTGGTTGGATTGCCCACTTTCGATAAGATTATGGATAATTCGCAATACAATGACCTTCGGGGTGGTCTGCTACAGGCGATGGGAACTCTATTTCAGGAAAATGTAAAAATGTATCTGTATCCTTATACCGATATGACAACCGGAGAGGTGATTTATCCCGAAGATTCACATTTCAGCGACGAATACCAGTTACTCTGGAAATACCTGATTAGCACCAGAAAAGTTCGGATAATGAAAGGCATTGCTACCAAACATCTCGAAATCACTTCTGCATATATAACCCAAATGATCGAAAATGCCGATGAAAATCTGATTCATTATGTACCGGGAAAGGTTTTTCGTCATATTAAAGATAATAAATTGTTTGGGTACGGAAAAAACATACTATAGATTTTGATGGAAACAAACCCGATCTGCTACGGATTACCCTCTTATATAAAACTTGAAGATCTCGGCAAGAATTCTATTGGGATAAATAAAATGATAAAAAGCCGTATTATTCAAAAAGATGCAATAAAAATTATATCCCTTACCAACCAACTAAAAAGCGTAACTCCCGAATTGGATGTTACGCTTATCTGTACTACCAATATTTGCTCCAAGTCAATTACTATGTTGGAACTTGAAGATATACAAATTTTATATAGGGTGTAAACGAGAGTCAATTTGATAGTTAAATAGAACATTTCAGTATGTTATTTTTTCTGAACTGCTGATATATGAGAGCAACTATCCGTATTTCTAACTTTCCTCAACTCATTATTCTTCAATTTTCCTTATTCAGTCTGTCATATTCTTCATTCGCTAACTTTAATTTTTAATTCGTTTCCAGAGATAGCATTAATACCTGAAACCTAATGAAACACAATTAAAAAAACAATAAAATGCATGCTAAAGATGACATTTATTTCGTTTTTTTTGGATTTGAATTTTTATATGTACACAAAAAAAACTAACTTTGCATTTCTAAAAAAATAGCTTAATCATAAATTAATTTTTAAATTAAATAATTCAATATGAGTAACACGAAAAGAGTCTATACTTTCGGTAATGGATTGGCCGAAGGTAAAGCAGACATGAAAAACTTGCTCGGTGGAAAAGGAGCAAACCTTGCTGAAATGAACTTGATTGGCGTACCTGTTCCTCCGGGTTTCACCATTACAACTGATACTTGTAATGAGTATTATAGTCTGGGAAAAGATCAGGTTGTTGCACTTTTGAAACCTGAAGTTGAAAAAGCAATTGCCGGTCTCGAAATTTTGATGAAATCAAAATTTGGTGATATTGAAAATCCCTTATTAGTTTCAGTGCGCTCCGGTGCTCGTGCTTCCATGCCGGGTATGATGGATACCATTTTGAATTTAGGATTGAACGATGCAGTAGTGGAAGGAATGACCCGTAAAACCGGTAATGCTCGTTTTGCCTGGGATTCGTATCGTCGCTTTGTGCAAATGTATGGTGATGTGGTGTTGGGTATGAAACCCGAAAATAAAAATGATGCCGATCCTTTTGAAGAAATTCTGGAGCATTTGAAAGAAGAAAAAGGCGTTGAATTAGATAATCAACTTTCGGTTGACGACCTGAAGGAATTGGTGGCTAAATTTAAAGCTGCTGTAAAAAAACAAACCGGACATGATTTTCCTGAATCAGCTTACGAGCAACTTTGGGGTGCCGTTTGCTCGGTATTCGACTCATGGATGAACGACCGCGCTATTCTGTATCGTAAAATGGAAGGAATTCCTGCCGAATGGGGAACTGCTGTTAGCGTTCAATCCATGGTTTTTGGTAATATGGGCGAAACTTCAGCTACAGGCGTTTGTTTCAGTCGTGACGCAGCTACCGGTGAAGATATGTTTATTGGTGAATACCTGATTAATGCTCAGGGCGAAGATGTGGTAGCCGGTATCCGTACGCCACAGCAAATCACCAAAGAAGGTTCACAACGTTGGGCTGTGTTGGCCGGTGTTACTGAAGCCGATCGTATCGCTAAATTTCCTTCTATGGAAGAAGCAATGCCTTCTATTTACTTAGAATTAGATGCTATCCAGACTAAACTGGAAAATCATTACAAAGATATGCAGGATATGGAATTTACCGTACAGGAAGGTAAATTATGGTTCTTGCAAACCCGTAACGGAAAACGTACCGGTGCTGCTATGGTAAAAATTGCCGTTGATATGCTTCGCCAGGGTATGTTGGATGAAAAAACAGCTATCCTGCGTGTTGATCCAAACCGCTTGGATGAATTACTTCACCCTGTTTTCGATAAAAAAGCGATTAAAGAAGCTAAACTGATTGCCAAAGGCTTGGCTGCTTCTCCGGGAGCTGCTTCAGGTCGTGTTGTTTTCAATGCTGATGATGCTGCCGACTGGGCTTCGCACGGTGAAAAAGTGATTATGGTTCGCGTTGAAACTTCTCCTGAAGATTTAGCCGGTATGGCTGCAGCCCAGGGAATTTTAACTGCCCGTGGTGGTATGACTTCTCACGCTGCTGTTGTGGCTCGTGGAATGGGTAAATGCTGCGTTTCAGGTGCCGGAACATTGAAAATTGACTACGCTTCTAAATCTATGGAAGTAGATGGTTTAGTTGTGAAAGAAGGCGATTATATTTCATTGAATGGCTCTACCGGCGATATTTTCTTAGGTAAAGTTGGAACAACTGAAGCTGAATTGGATGCTGACTTTGCGGAATTGATGGCATTGGCTGACAAACATACCCGAATGTCTGTTCGCACGAATGCTGATACGCCTCACGATGCACAGGTTGCCCGTAAATTTGGTGCTACCGGTATTGGACTTTGCCGTACGGAACACATGTTCTTCGAAGGTGAAAAAATCAAAGCTATGCGTGAAATGATTCTGGCTGAAAATGAAGCAGGTCGTCGTGTTGCCTTAGCCAAAATTCTTCCTTATCAGGAAGCTGACTTTGAAGGTATTTTTGAAGCAATGGCCGGTTGCCCGGTTACGGTTCGTTTACTCGATCCACCGTTGCACGAATTTGTTCCTCACGATGAAAAAGGACAACGTGAAATGGCTGAAGCTATGGGTGTTTCGGTAAAAGTTATTAAACAACGGGTGGATTCACTTCACGAACAAAACCCCATGTTAGGTCACCGTGGTTGCCGCTTGGGAAACACCTACCCTGAAATTACCGAAATGCAAACACGCGCTATTTTGGGTGCTGCGTTGGTACTAAAGAAAAAAGGGATTAAAGTACTTCCTGAAATCATGGTTCCGCTGGTAGGTATTAAATTCGAGTTCAACGAACAGGATAAAATTATACGTGAAACTGCTGCCAAGTTGTTTGCCGAAAAAGGTGACAGCATTGACTTCAAAGTGGGTACCATGATTGAAATTCCGCGTGCTGCTCTTACGGCCGACCGCATTGCTGCAACAGCTGAATTCTTCTCCTTTGGTACGAATGACTTAACTCAGATGACTTTCGGTTATTCGCGCGACGATATTGCTTCGTTCCTGCCTATCTATCTCGAAAAGAAAATTCTGAAAGCCGATCCGTTCCAGGTATTGGATCAGAATGGAGTAGGACAGTTGGTACAAATGGCTACTGAAAAAGGACGCTCTGTAAATCCTAACCTGAAAGTTGGTATTTGCGGCGAACACGGAGGTGAACCTTCATCGGTTGAATTCTGTCACCGCACCGGGTTGAACTATGTGAGCTGCTCACCATTCCGTGTGCCTATTGCACGGTTGGCTGCTGCCCAGGCTGCATTGAGAGATTAAAAAGTAATTTATAAATTGATAAAAAGGGGAAACTTTAATTAGTTTCCCCTTTTTATTAAAAAAAGATTTTCAGTTTTATTGTTTTTAGCTATTTCACTAATTACATAAGGAATTTATTATTCAACGATTCTAATCTCTGAAGTTACTTCGATTGCTTTTCTATACAGCGCACCCACACCACAATAGGTTTCTTCTGACATTTTTACTGCTTTTTCAAGCTTGTCCAAGGGTAGGTTTTTACCTTTAAATTCGTAAATAACGTGCATGTTGGTATAATGTTTAGGATGTTCATCAGCTACGTCGCCCTGCACTTCAATGCTGCAACTTTCAATATCCACCCGCATTTTTGCCAGAATAGTCACAATATCCATTCCGGTACAGCCACTCAAAGCCACTAATTGAAGTTTCTTCGGACTTGGTCCTGAGTTTTGACCACCGCCTTCAACAGGCGCATCCATACGTACTTTGTGACCATTTACGTCGGCTTCGAAAGCCAAACCCCCTTTCCATTCGGTTCTTATACTGTGTTTATCTGCCATATTCTTTATCGTTTTCTATTTTAAACGTACAAGGGTCTGACTTTGTTTTTATTCGCCAAAAAATAAGTACTTTTGACTTCCATTTCTTTATAACGTACAATCATGAAACAATTTATCTTAGCTGCTGCATTTGCGGGTTTTGCTCTTTTTTCTACTATCTCAGCTCAAACCTACCATCTGTTGGTTGGAACGTATACCAATACGGGTAAAAGTGACGGGATTTATAGCTATTCTGTTGATATGCAGAAAAACATAATAAGCCAAAGTTCAATAGCCAAAGGAGTTTTAAATCCCAGTTTTTTGGCATTAAGTCCCGATAAAAAATTTGTGTATTCGGTCAATCAGAATGACAAAAACAGCAGCGTGAGTGCCTTTGGCTTTGATAAGGGGAAACTTACTTTTCTGAATAAAGTGGATGCAAATGCAGCTGGTCCTTGTTATATTTCGGTAACTAATAAACATGTTTTTACCGCCAATTATAACGGTGGAAGTTTGTGCGTTTTTGGAAGAAATACGGACGGTTCATTGACTGAGCTTTTGCAAAAGATTCAACATGTTGGTAAAAGCACTAATACCGAACGTCAGAATGAGCCACATGTGCATCAGGTACTCATCTCTCGGGATATGAAATATTTGATTGCAAATGATTTAGGAACCGATAAAGTTACTGTTTACAGCTATAATTCAGACGACCAGACTAGCATTTTAGTTCCTTTTGATACATTGACTGTCAAGTTGGGAAGTGGTCCTCGTCATGCCACATTTAGTAAAAACGGCCAAAGACTTTATCTGGTTCAGGAAATTGACGGAACGGTATCGGTCATTGAAATGAAAAAAGGGAAATTAAAACTTGTTCAGGAAAGTTCTGTAATCAGAACTAAAGGAGTAGTTGCCCGTGCAGCTGATATCCATCTTTCACCTGATGAGAAATTTCTGTATGTTAGCAACCGTGGAACGGCCAATGACATAAGTTCTTTTTCGGTAGCTGGAAATGGATTATTAAGCTTTGTGGAACAAGTCTCAACCAAAGGTGACGGACCACGTAACTTTGCCATAAGTCCCGATGGACTCTTTGTATTTATAGCCCATCAGTTTACGGATAATATAAGCATTTTCAAACGCGATATAACTACAGGGAAACTTACAGATAGCGGTCAACAAATTATGGTAGGAGCACCGGTATGTTTGCTGTTTTATTGATAAAAAAAGCCGGAGATAATCTGCACCCCAAAAGTTAGACAAATAACTTTTGGGGTACAGTTCAAGTTGAAATTCCGGCTTTTTTTTTAGTTTCTCGAAAGATCTTTTATTTTAGGTCTGCCAATTACAATACTACCACCGAAAATTAAATTCATATTCACGTGGTCAATCGGTATAAACTGTTTGTTCACTTTTGGAGTGATAAAATCAGAGGCAATATATAAATTGATCCATCTTGGAGAGATATTTAGTGCTACTCCATAACGGTTGAAATCCGGATTCAACAGACTACAAGTTCCTGATAAGGTGAACCAGGAAAGCGGTTTAAGAGTCAGTGCAGCTACCAACTCATTTACGCTGTATGATTTCGAATTATAGCTATGGAAAAGTACTCCAACTAAAATATCATGTTTGTCGTTGCCAAAGATACTGTATTCAGCAGAAGCCTTAATATTATAGGGTATACTTTCCGAAATGTCATTTACAGTTGCGGCTGGTTTGAATTTTGCAATATTAATCAGGCCATTCATTAAGGTATCTATTTGTCCTTGTAGATTTACATTGCTAACATCTACATTGCTAAAACCATTAAAAACAACATCACTCGAAGCAAGTCCGCGTGTAATAGTACTTGCATTCCATTTCATATAACCTAAATCATTTATTCCTACTGCAAGAGTCAAATTCTTAATTGGTTTATAAGTTACACCCAAATCAATAGCCAAACCAATGCCTGCAGGTTGTATGTTGGCAATGTTAATGTTTGGCTTCGTCATATCATAATAACTATTCGGATCAGTTGGCAGTGAGAGAAAACCTGCAGCTATTTGTGATTCACCAATAGTGTTTATTTCAAACTTGTTTTGTGATAATGATATGTCAAACTTACTGTAGTTTATTCTTTCAGTTGATAATCCTACCAGCATTTTGGCATTTACCCCGATTCTGAACTGAGAATTAATATCTCTTGAATAACCCAGTGAAACCTGAGCAATATTGGTTTGTTCAATACCCAGATTCTTCAGATCATAGTTATTACTTGTCGGACTGGCCATACCTAATTTCATAAACCGGAACAAATCAATGGGCAGGTTCACGTTCAAATTCTCTTTCATGGTAATATCAAACGACCAAAAGCTATTCTGTTTGGTAAAAAAGCCAAATGAAAGTAAATTCAATTCTAACGATTGTCTCATGAAGTTATCCGGTTTTAAACCATTGATAAATGTTTGAGCATCAACACTGGGGTGCATAAATGTTACAAACTCATTTTGATAGGGGAAAATAAAGGTATTAAGTCCCATATTGGTGTTAACACTTAAGTCAATTCCACCCAGCACCGGCAATGAAAAATAACCATATTCGGGTGCAAAAGCTGCATTTAATGTATGACGTTGACTCCACTCACTCAAAAAGTAGGTCGAATGTACGCCTTGTGAATATACACTTGAAAGCGTTACTAAAAGTATGCTGATTGAAATTATTATTCTTTTCATAAGTATATTTTTTATAATGAATTATTGTTTTATTTACTCTGATATTTTTTTTATTTAATATGTTCTAAATAAAACATTTCTATTTTTTTCGCGCTACCGATGCCGGGGTTGTTGATATAGTAATACCCTTTGGAATCTGTACTTTTAATTCCAACTTAACATACTGATCTGCATTGAGCTGAATTCCGGCAACAGTGCTGTTATTCTTAGCCGAAACGTTTAGTATCAGTTTATCCAGAAGTTTAAGAGCATCGGCTGTTGTTTCTTTCAGGCTGATTCTAATAGTACTGGTTTGAGCAGTGCCATCAGCATTTCCCGATTTAATTTTATCAACCGAACTAACAGTAACTCCACTGATTATTCCATTCGTAGAATTCAGAGCTGTTGCATTTAATGATAATTCAAGTGGTATTGAATTTTCAACTACTGCAATAATATCAATCGAATGAGTCATTTTCAGAATATCAGCCATCGATTTCTTTAAATCAGGTATCGTGTCAATATATTGTAATTGGAAATCTTTTCCAAAACTCAAGGGAACATTAACTGCAAATTTAAGATTCACACTATTGTTTGTTGAACTCAGGTCTACAGTTTGTTTCAGGCCTGTAATTGAAGGGGTTGCACTTATTTCAACCTGATCAGGAACTGAACGTAACAGTTTTTGAAGAGCTACATTAATGGTGTCGAAACCTGTAGAATAACCCTTACAGTAGTTGGAAATCCAGTATCTGCTCCAGGTTGTCTGACCTAAAATTGCTGCGGGGGCTATGGCAATGGTGGTATTTATTGTTCCATTAGCTACAGCCACTCCATTTTTCTTTGGAATCAGGCTTAAATCAATACTCATTGGAATTCCGAGGCTGTTTCCAATTTCAAGTGTCAGAACAGGATTTACGATATCCAATATGCTATTACCACCTGAAAGGAAGGAAGGTAAATTCAACGCCAGATTTTGAGATACTGGTTGAATAGCCGTAGAAATTTGTGCTTCAATTAATCCTACAGTCATGCTTCCAACGCATACACTCGGACTAATGATAATGCCCGCAACATCGCTTGAATTTACACTGGAGCTCTTCACATAGGCACTTCCTTTCATTGTAACTGCTTCGTTAAGCACAAAATTACCATTTGTCAAATCCAATCCACTCGAGCCAAAATCAATTTTTTCAATGGATATTGTCTTTTTAAATCCGGTCTTCACTTTGAATCCCTGATTCATTACCAATTGATTCGATCCGTTCAAATCTCCGGTTTTACATTTAATAAACGAAGGGAATTGAATCGTGTAGTCTTTGAAGAAAATTGAGTCAATACCTGCAGGCATATTGCTCACATTTAAATCAATTTCTAATGTTGATGGGGTTTTAAGTGCCAGACTGTAAATTTTCTTTAAATCATTGGATATGAATTGATTTACTGCAATGCTGGTATTTACATCCGGTATGGCAATATCAATCCTATTGGTTACTACCGAAGCATTCGAAATAGTGAGGCTACTAATAGTTCCGGTAACATTAATTTTTTTGCCCGTCATACCATTAATGGCATTTACCATTACTGCCTGTGAGCCAACTTTCACTCCATTAATGCTGTATGATAGGTTATCACTTAGTGAAATAGATCCAGAACCGGGTGTTACATTTTGATTAATATTGATACCTGAAATGCCAATTGTTTTAATTCCAAATAACTGATTGTAAGGAATTGTTAAGGTATTTGTTGTTAAATCTAATCCGGCCGCAGCCTTGAAAATAAACTTCTGTGGCAATTGAATCACACAATTTCCGGCACTTAACGAAAATGGTGAAATGGAAGGATTAGCGATATTTAATTGTAAGGTAGCACCATCCTGGAAAGTAATAGAGTTTACTTTGGATATTTCGGACGGAATTGTAATGCTTTGGTTTATCGGATTTGAACCACTTGGAACAGTTACTCCAAACTCGTTTGTTTGAATATCCATATCATTAATTGTCGGTGCTGATTTTAACGAAACGATAACATTTACTTTACTTAAAAGTAATGCCGGATTGTTAGTTTCACCAATAAAACTGTAATCTATGCTATATGTTATGTCTTTTGTATAATTCATAATTGTTGGAGGAGGTGATTGATAATAATTGCTGTAATCAATTTTATCAATCTTGAATGTGGCAACATAAACCCCCAGAGTTTTAGACAAAACTGCATTATTAATTATAAATGAGTTACCCGAAATGCTTGTCCCTTGTCCTGTTGGAGAAGATAATACATACTCAGCCGGAAAATCAAGTTTGAAGTGAGTTAAAGTATCATTTTGTGTATCAAAACCCAATGAATTTATATCCGACTTGTTAAAGGTAAGCGTAACTGTATTGTTTTTTAGGAAAATACTATTTATTTTTTGAAGTTGATCGGGATAAACATACGAAAGTGCCTGATTAATTGTTTTTGAGTCATGGAAGGTAATTAATCCTGTACTCTGTAATGCTAAATCAGATTTAGATTTATTCAACCCACTTGGTGTCACTTTTCTTCTCACATTATTTGGTTTTGAGAAATCAAATAATTTTGTATAAGTTTGGTCTATAGAAGGCAGTGAGATTCCACTTATATCAATTGTTGGAAAGGGTAAGGCTGAAGATAAATTAATCGGATTAATATTGAATGACGGAATGCTAATTGAAGCAAGGTTCGTATTAATAGGTGCAATTGAAATAGGAGCAATAGAGAAACTCACGGGATTCAATGCATTAACTGACACGCCGGTAGAATCTTTTATTTGTAATGAATATCCTCCGCTGGATGATTTTTTTAGAATATCTAAACTGATTGGGTCAACTATTGACCCTAACAGGATTTTATTTGTTTTGGCAATTGTAAGAGTTAAAGAGTCTCCCCCAACGGCAATATCCGTATTTAACCCCTTGTTCAGATCGTAATCATCTGTTACACATGCTGTAAATGCCAAACTGAATAGAAGCATCAGAACGGATTTCATTTTCAATTTTTTAAAACTTGTCATGGCTAAAGTATTTTAAATGAATAATAATTGTACTTGAATATGTAAATTTATATGAATTTTATTGGCAATACCTAATTTTTATAACAACAAAGGTATTGATTTGTTTGAAAAATAAAACACATATTTAATATTTAACATTAATAATGTTGTTGAGAGTTGACTTATTGTAGCATTTTCGTTTACAAAAACAAAAAAATGTGCTCCCCGATTTTTACTCAGGGAACACTAATTATAAGATTGTTAGGAGTTTGTCAGTTGATGTTCTCTGTAATACTTCCGTAACGATGGTACTCAAAACTTATGCTTTGTTCTTTTAAATAATGCAACAATTCAAGCCTACCCTCAATCAACGGTTTTGCAGTGGCAATATACTTCCCTTTTTTTGCTGCCTCATGGAAATAAGCTTCGGGAATATTTTTGCTACATGTTCGTACCCGGTCAAAGTCATTCAGTATTTTAATAAATTCATCCTCTGTTTGAATAATCAGTTTTGACTCTTTATCTATAGCTTTTTTAATTTCATCCAATTTTGAATCAGCAGATTGAATGCTTATCGTAAGCTGAATAGCAGCTATTTTGGTCGCAAGTATGATCATAAACACATCAATCAATAGATCCTCAGGCAAAACTCTCAAAATCAAATTTTTAAGTGGAAGATAACGGAAGGTGTTTCGCTCGCCAAGCAACTGATGTATGTCGTTCTCTTGCGAAAATTCATTTTTCATATTTTCAGTATAGCTTTCAAAAGCATTCAGAAAGCGGATTTTATCATTTTTGTCCAGTAAATTACTCAATGATTTGAATTCATTCATATCACTGAAATCTCCCTTATAAGCTACATTCTCAGTGATGTTTACAAAACAGGAAACATAATTTCGTCCACCGGCTTTAATACCTCCACCAAATGCTGAAAGTTTCATCCCACCAAAAGGCTGCCGATTGACAATTGCACCGGTAATTCCACGGTTGATATATAGATTTCCTGCTTCTATACTATTTTTCCACAGAAGTTGTTCCGCTTCGTCCAGGCTTTGCAGACCGGATGTAAGACCATAATCAGATGAATTTACCAAACTGATTCCGTGTTCAAGATTATCAATACATACCACTGCCAGTAAGGGGGCAAACAGTTCATTCTTAAACGTAAAGCTATCCGGTTTTACGCCCCATTTTACAGTTGGTTTTAGAATAAAATGGTTCTTATCAACGAATTCAGGTTTTACAAGCCACCATTCACCTTCTTCCAGACTTTCGATGGCATGCAGTAGCTTGTCATTATTATTTGTAATCATTGGACCTACAATATTGCCACCGTTCCACACACTTCCTGTTTTCATACTGGTCACTGCATCAATCAGTTTGGTTTTGAATCCAGGATCATTATAAACTTCCTTCTCCAATAAAAGTAAGGAACAAGCGGAACATTTTTGCCCGGCATTACTGAATGCTGAAGTGACAATATTTTGAATGGCATGGTCACGGTCGCCGCTTGCGGTGAGAATGATGGCATTTTTTCCACCTGTTTCGGCCGAAAGCGGACAAGTGGGGTTATTTTCCAATAATCGGAATGCAGTATCAGTTCCTCCGGTTAATATTATATGTTTAATGGAAGAATGTGCGGTTAGATAATTCAATGGTTCACGACCATCAGTACAAACTACCTGAAGAGCATCTTTTGGCACTCCGGCATCCCAGAAACATTTTGCAAATTCCCATGCTACCGGCAATGCTACTGAAGCAGGTTTCAAAATTACTGTATTCCCTCCGCTAAGTGCAGCAGCCACACCGCCAACAGGTATAGCTAAGGGGAAATTCCAGGGCGGAATAACCAATACAATTCCTTTTGGTGTCATTGTAACTGATGTTGAATTTGTCAGCGTTTTCATAGAAATTGGATAGAAGCGACAGAAGTCTATTGCTTCAGAGACTTCAACATCACCTTCCCCAAAAGTTTTTCCGGTGATGGCTGACATACAGCCAATCAAATGTCCACGATTAATACTTAACTTATCGGCCACTTTGTGAAGAATTATATTTCGTTCTTCCAGCTTTGTTTTGCGCCAATTTGATGCATCTGTTTCGGCAACTGTGATTATTTCTGTTATTTGATCTAGATTCGATAAACTAGCCTCACATACACAGATTTCATCCGTTTGAGAATGATCGAGGAATGACAGTTTTTTAGTTGATATAAACTCTTTTTCACCGATTTGTATTGGAATCTGATAAGGTTTATCGGTTGCTGATTTTTTCCAGGCATTCCGAATACTATCTGCCCAAAAGCGGTTCGTGCGTAAATCAAAATTGGTATCGGGTTCGTTTTTAAACGTTTCAAGTTTAGTGTTTAGTGTTTCGTGTTGAGTCCCTACTGTTTGCTGCTTACTGTTTTCTGCTTTTGTGTTTCTGTCTTGTATCCGGTACGCTTTTGCTTCAATATTATCTTTTAGTTTATATGCTTCAATAAATTGGTTTTTTAGAAAGATCCATTGCTTGCTATCGTAAGTGAGACCAAATGAATAGCTCAGAAAATTATCTTTTCCGGTATTTTCGTCGAGTCGTCGAACCAGATAGGAGACTGCATTCAGAAAGTTCACATTTTTTACTACCGGTGTATACAGAATGATTTGTTTTCCGAGACTTCGCATTACCCGTGGCAGGTGATTAGCCATTCCTTCCAGCATTTCGAATGTCACTTGTTGTTCCACCCCATTTTTCTTACTCAGTAAATAGGCATAGCCCAAACTGAAAAAATTATGTGAAGCCACGCCGATATGCATAACAGAGGCATTTTCAGGTTCTAATGCCCGGTCGAGAATGTGTAAGTAATTAGCATCCACTTCGACTTTAGTATGTAATATCGGATTTTCCCAACCTTTAAGAGATGAAACAATGGATTCCATTTGCAGGTTTGCACCTTTTACGAGGCGCATTTTAAGTGGAGCACCTCCATTAACCACTCGTTTGTGTGCAAATTCTAATAACTCTGTCTGATAATTCCAGGCATCCGGCAAATAAGCCTGTACCACAATACCGGCCGAATAATTCTTAAATTGTGGTAGGCTCAAAACAGTCATAAATACGTCCAGTGTAAGTTCTGCATCTTTATATTCTTCCATGTCGAGGTTTACAAACTTGGAATGAGCAGCACCATTTTCGTCAATAAACGGATTATCAATGGATTGTTGGTAGATTTTTAACAGTCGTTCGCACAATTCTGCTTTATTGACATCGTAATTTAAGGGATTTATTTGGGCATAAATCCCGGAAATTTTAATAGAAATATAATTTATTTTGGGGTATTTCAGCGCCTCCAGATAATGTGTATAGCGGTGATTGGCTTCAGCATCGCCCAATACTACTTCGCCCAACAGGTTTACGTTTTGTCCGATTTGTTGTTTCCGGCGAACACTCAGATGTTGATTGAGTAAGGACGACTTTTCATTGATGATTACTTTGGAAGTATCTGAACGAAGTCTGTTCTTGAAAATAGGCACAGAAATAAAATCGAACCAATAGCCAAATGAAGTAAACAATTTGAGCAGAAATGCATCCCTGGAACTGAAAAATTCCGGAACTCCATAATGCTCAATAAGCAATTTCATTCGGCGAGCCAGCTTTTTGTTGTCGTGAATCTGTGACGACTCATCTAACATCTTTGAAAGCAAGGTTTTATCATTCGGATTTTGTATCAGAATGGCATATTTCTTTTGCTCTTTCAGTTCATCTGCTGTAATTTCCTTTTCCGATTTAGATAGAAAATCTTTTGCCCAATCAAGGACTTCCATGCTGCTTATTCTTTCCATAATATTTTTTTTCAATCCCCAAATAAGGGAAAATTTATGTGATTCGTTTGATTTTTCGGTAGAAATATTTCCGAAAGATAAAGCAAAAGAATGAATTTCGGAATAAATATTTGGAAAATATTTAAATAAAATATTAACCGGTTTCGGTATAGTATTTTATACTCTTATTGTAAATGAAATTTTAAATAGTCTGGCTTATTTTGTTACAAATTGTTTGAATTTAACTATATTTATTTTCAATGAAAAATGGCGTAGATTTTCTTAAAATCTACGCCATTAAGTATAAAAAGGAAGTGATTAGTTCTTTGCAAGTTTTTCCACTTCCGTCCAATTCAATACATTCCAGAATGCTTTGGCATAAGCTGCCCGTTTATTCTGATATTTCAAATAATAGGCATGTTCCCAAACATCGAGTGTCAGGATAGGTTTTCCCTTCACTTCGGCCGAAGCCATAAGCGAATTGTCCTGATTGGCCGTTGAAATAATGCGCAGTTTGCCCGACGGTTCTTTAATAAGCCAGGCCCAACCAGACCCAAATTGATTGATGGCTGCTTTTTCGAATTCGGCTTTAAAAGCATCTATACTCCCGAAATTGTCAGTCAGCAGTTTTGTCAAAGCCGGAGACATCGGAGCAGATCCGGGAGCTGCCATTATTTTCCAAAAAAAACTGTGATTATATACACCACCGCCATTATTCCGTACTGTTTTTTGAATATCAACAGGCAATTCGTTGATATTCTGAATCAGTTCCAACAAATCTTTTTTATATAACTCGGGATATTTTGCGAGCGCTTCATTCAGATTACTTACATACTTTGCGTGATGTAAATCGTGGTGTATATGCATGGTGGTACTGTCAATGTAGGGTTCTAATGCATTGTATTTATACGGTAAATCAGGCAATTTAAATTGTCCTAAACTTAATACAATAATACCGAAAAGCATTAGCAGCAAGGAATTGAGTCGTTTCATGATGTCTTGATTTTTAATTGATAAAAATTTGGATTTATTTCGAATTATAACACGCAGATTGTTTGATTTGTTTACATTCTTGCTAAATTTATTTTCAGAAACTAACCCATTAAAAAATCATTGTTTTACTTAAAGGCAAAAGTATTTTGCGCTTATGTATAAAAAATTGTATCTTTGACTTGATAAACAAAAACTATATTTTCCTTTCAAATTTCTGTATTATGACCCAACAATCCATCATTCAACAAACCATCGAATTTGTAAAACAAACGCTCGTGGATGCCGAAGGCGGACACGATTGGTGGCATATCTGGCGGGTCTGGCAATTATCTAAAAAGATTGCTGTGACAGAGGATGCTTCACTTTTTGTGCTGGAATTGGGTGCATTGCTTCATGATATAGCCGATTCTAAGTTTCACGACGGAAATGAAGAACTTGGTCCACAAAAAGCAAGAGAGTTTTTGAAGTCATTAGGAGTGGAGGACACAGATATTCTTCAGGTAGAAAATATTATTAATCATATTTCGTTTAAAGGTGCTAACGAGGCTCAAGATTTCAGGTCACCGGAATTGAATATTGTGCAGGATGCCGACCGACTCGATGCGATGGGAGCAATTGGCATTGCCCGCACGTTTAATTATGGAGGTTTCAAAAACAGAGAAATATATAACCCTGATATTAATCCAAATCTGAAAATGACAAAAACCGAATATAAACAAAGTACAGCACCTACACTTAATCATTTTTACGAAAAACTATTGTTGCTAAAGGATAGAATGAACACGCCGACTGGGAAGCTTATGGCCGACCAACGTCACCGGTTTATGCTAACATATCTTGAAGAATTTTATCAGGAATGGAACGGTGAATGCTAATTTCGATATTTCGACTTATTTCCGATTTTTTCTCAGTATTTTCCTGCCATATTTGTACTAATTATTAAAATTTATCGTTATTGATTTTGCATTTCAGATTTAAACCGCTGAATTGTGAAAAATACGTTTTGTCAGAACTTGGAATTTCTGTATATTTGCAAGTTAAAAACAAAGCTCAACTGTTCAACCTAAAATTAATGATAGACTATATAAAAGCTGAAGTAAGCGAACTTACACCGTCTTACGTGGTACTCGAAACTGCCGGAATTGGTTATTTTGTGAATATTACCCTGCCTACCTATTCGTTTCTGGGTGATCAGAAATCAACAAAACTATTTGTTTATGAGGCCATACGTGAAGATGCTCACGTACTTTACGGCTTTCTGTCACAAAGTGAGCGTCATCTTTTTCTATTATTGATTTCGGTTTCGGGAATTGGTGCTAATACCGCTCGAATGATTATGTCGTCGTATTCGGCACTTGAAATCCAGGAAATGATTGTTTCAGGGAATGTTACTGCATTGAATGCTATTAAGGGAATTGGCACCAAAACGGCTCAACGTATCATTATTGATTTGAAAGACAAAATAGTGAAGGGAACGGGAACTAATGAAATACCGGGGTTTGCTACTGCTAATAGTGCTGAGAAGGAAGAAGCTATTTCTGCTTTGGTTATGCTTGGTTTTGCGGCGGCAGCTTCGCAAAAAGCTATAGAGAAAATACAAAAAGAACAACCCGGACTTAGAGTGGAGCAACTGATAAAGATTGCATTGAAAATGCTTTAAGACAGCAGAGTAGTAAGTAGTAAGCAGTAAGCAGTAAATAGTAAGCAGTAAGTAGTAAGCAGAGCATTACCTAAATTATGAATTTTTCAAATAAAAACTTTCTTATAATTCTTTTATTCGGTCTGATAATCGGTTCGGCTTATGCTTTTGTAAGTAAAACCACCCTTTTTGAGCTCGGAAACGCTACTGTTGCTGAATCTGAAGCAGCCCCTGACAAACCGAATACTTCAGCAATCTCTTCAACTACTGCCGATTCCAGCAAAACTGTTACTACACGTTTTCCAATCAAGAAATTCACTCAGAATACTTACGATGAACTGAATGCGAAATATCCAATGGATGCTCCGAAGCCCAGCAATGTGAAATCGGTGGTGCAATACGATGTAAAAACCGGTAATTATGTGTTGCGTACTTTTGTGGGGGAGAATGAAATTGCAACAGCTTTTTTGATGACTGAGCAGGAATATAAAAATTTTTCAGCCAAAAAGGAAATGCAAAGCTATTGGCAGGAGAAAAGCAAAAAGACTCAAAAGAATAACGAAGATAAGTTTTCTATTTCGGATATGAAATTCAATATCGGTGCTGCCGATAAAGTTTTTGGTCCGGGTGGTGTGCAGATTAAAACATCGGGCTCGGCTGAACTGATTTTTGGGTTTAAAAATAACACCATTGATAATCCGTCACTTACTGAACGAATGCGGACATCGAATATTTTCGACTTTAACGAAAAAATTCAGATGAATGTCACCGGAAACGTAGGCGATAAGGTGAATTTCGGATTGAATTACAATACTGAATCGAGTTTTGACTTCGACCAGAAGATGGTGAAACTCGCTTACAAAGGGAAAGAAGACGATATTATTAAAAATATAGAAGCAGGTAATGTGAGTTTGCCCCTAAGCAGCTCTCTTATAACGGGAAGTACTGCCTTGTTCGGGATTAAAACAGAACTTCAGTTTGGCAAACTGAACGTAGTAGCCATTGCATCGCAACAGGAATCGCAAACCCAAACTGTTAGCTCCAAAGGTGGAGCGCAAACGACCAAATTCGATATAGGCATAGATAATTACGACGATAACCGACATTTCTTTTTAGCTCATTATTTCCGAGACAATTATGAAAATGCGATGAGTAAACTTCCCTATATTTCGTCGGGAATTACTATTAATCGTGTGGAGGTGTGGATAACCAATAAGCGTGCTAACTATGACCAGTCACGTAATATTGTGGCATTTATGGATTTGGCTGAAACCGATCAGATTGATAATCCACATTGGAAAGTGAGTGTCGCCGGACAAAAATTACCAACAAACAGAGCCAATAATCTTTATTCTGAAATTAGCGGAATATCCGGAATACGTGATATTCAGCTTACTAATTCGAAATTGTCAGAGAATTATAGTGCTTTACCCAATAGTTTTGCGGGTGGCGAGGATTATGAAAAAATAGAAAGTGCCCGTAAACTCGATCCATCAGAATATAGCTTGATTCCAACGCTGGGTATTATTTCACTTCGTAATTCGCTGAACCCCGATGAGGTACTTGCTGTATCGTACGAATATACTTTTGCAGGTCAGGTATACCAGGTTGGTGAGTTCTCCACTGATGCAGTAACAGCCCCACAAGCTTTGATAATCAAATTACTGAAAGGAACTTCGCCATCGCCTCAACTTAAATCATGGGGATTGATGATGAAAAACGTGTACAGTTTAGGGGCGCTTCAGATACAACCCGACAAGTTTAAGTTAAATGTCGTTTACAGGAATGATTCTATCGGGACTGATTTACAGTATCTTACCGAAGGGAATATAAAAAATAAGTTGTTGCTCAAAGTAATGAATCTGGATAATTTGGATACAAAAAACTCGCCAAATCCGGATGGTAAATTTGATTACGTGGAAGGCTATACAGCTTTCTCGAACACCGGTCGTATAATTTTTCCGGTACTCGAACCCTTCGGCTCTCACCTGAAAGCTGCTATAGGAAACGATCAACTTGCCAAAAAATATATCTATCAGGAATTATATGATTCAACCCTCGTCATAGCGCAGGAATTTAGTGAAAAGAATAAATTCAGGTTAGTGGGTGAATATAAAGCTTCGTCGGGTTCGGAAATAAAACTGAATGCCATGAATGTGCCACGAGGATCGGTAATGGTTACAGCCGGTGGTGTCACATTGGTTGAAAATAAGGACTATACGGTGGATTACACGATGGGAACCGTAACGATTATTAATACCGGAATAATAGAATCAGGACAAAAAATAGATGTGAAACTCGAAAATCAGTCTATGTTCAGTATGCAGCGTAAAACGCTCTTAGGAACGCATCTGGAATATAAATTTGATAAGGATTTCAGTTTGGGCGGTACCATTATGCATTTGTCGGAAATGCCACTTACTACCAAAGTAAATACCGGAAATGAGCCTATTTCAAACACCATTTGGGGATTGAATACCTCGTGGCGAACCGAGTCGCAATGGTTGACTAACGTTATCAATAAAATTCCGTTTGTCAATGCTACCAAACCATCAACTATTGCCCTGAATGCTGAGTTTGCTCAACTAATTCCAGGACATTCCAGCGTGGTAAGTTCTGCCGGATTAGCTTATATCGACGATTTTGAATCGACACAAACTTCAATAGACATTCATTATCCGGTGAACTGGTATCTCGCTTCAACGCCTTTTAATTCTACTTCAAGTTCACTTTTCCCTGAAGCTGCATTAAGTAATGATGTGAATTATGGAAAAAACAGAGCATTGTTTTCGTGGTATTATGTTGATCCCGTGTTGAACGGTGATACCCGTACCACACCTGATTATTTGCGCAACGATTTGGATGCAAAATCCAATCATTTAACCCGTGATGTGCTAGTTCCTGAAATTTTTCCAAACAAACAAACACTGGCAACTCAAACTTCACGAATGACAATTATGAACTTGTCATTTTACCCCACAGAACGTGGACCTTACAACTTAGATGTAACAGGAATGAACACGGATGGTACGCTTGCAAATCCCACTAAACGCTGGGGTGGAATAATGCGAAAATTAGATGCAACTGATTTTGAAACATCCAATATTGAGTATATTGAGTTTTGGATGATGGACCCTTATATCAACGGTGGTATGAAGAGTGATAAAAGTGGTGATTTGTATTTCAATCTCGGTGATTTAAGTGAAGATATTTTGAAGGACGGAAAGAAATTCTTTGAAAACGGTTTACCTGCAGATGCTGATCCAACCAAGTCTGAAACCACTATTTGGGGACGTGTACCTAAAACACAATCCACTGTTCCTGCCTTTGATAATACTGCTGGAGCAAGAAAAAATCAGGATGTCGGACTGGATGGACTTTCGGACACAGATGAATTTTTATTTCCTACATACAGCGATTATGTCAATGCTGTAAAAGCAAAAGTGTCTCCAGCTGAAATTCAAAAAATGCAATCTGACCAGTTTTCGCCTCTAAAAGACCCGGCTGCTGATGATTACCATTTCTACAGGGGCACTGATTATGATACACAGAAACTGGATATTCTCTCAAGATACAAACACTATAATGGGGTAGAAGGAAACTCGCCCGATGCCAGTACCGTTGTGGAAAGTTATCCAACATCGGCTACCTCATTACCCGATGGTGAAGATATTAACGGGGACAATACCATGAATGAATATGAAAAATACTATCAGTATCATGTTCGTATTGACCCTAATATGATGAAGGTCGGATCAAACTATATTTCCGATCAAATCACATCGAATGTTGAGCTTAAAAATGGAAAAGTGGAACCGGTTACCTGGTATCAGTTTAAAATCCCAATTCGTGAGTACGATGACAAAATAGGAAGTATCCGTAATTTTAAATCCATTCGGTTTATCAGAATGTTTATGACTAATTTCCAGGATGCTGCCACGCTACGTCTTGCTACACTTGATTTAGTACGCGGTGAATGGCGTGGATTCAACAAACCATTATATACAAGCATTACAGCACCGGCCAGCACCGGAAAAATTGACGTTCAGGCAGTTAATATTGAAGAAAATGCAAGCAAATCGCCGGTTAATTATGTTTTGCCTCCTGGCGTTTCACGCGAAACCGATCCGGGACAACCGCAGTTACTTCAACAAAATGAACAGGCTATGGTGTTGCGTGTAAACGATTTGGCACAGGGCGATGCTCGTGGTGTTTATAAAAACACGGCATTCGATATGCGTCAGTACAAACGCCTTCAAATGTATGTACATGCCGAGCAAATGACCGGTGACCCTTATAACCTGAAGGATTATGAGATGACTTGTTTTATTCGGGTTGGTTCGGACATGGTGAATAACTATTATGAGTATGAAATTCCATTACGACTGACTCCCGCAGGTTTATATGTCAGTGATGTTAACGGAGTTGAATCAACTGATAGAAAAATTGTTTGGTATCCCGAAAATATGTTCGATTTTTCTTTTGATGCATTGACAAAAGTAAAATTGAAACGAAATCAGGCTAAACAAAGTGGTTCAGCCAATGTCTCGAATTTATTGCCTTATACTATTTACGACCCTGACAAACCCTTGAATAAGATTTCGATTGTCGGAAATCCTTCCGTTTCGGATGTTGAAAATATCATGATTGGGGTGCGAAACGCATCCAATAGTACCAAATCGGCTGAAGTTTGGGTGAATGAATTACGGATGTCACAATTTGACGAATCGGGAGGTTGGGCTGCCATGGGTAATCTGGCTGTTGGTCTGTCCGATTTGGGAACGGTGAATTTCTCAGGAAGAATTGAAACTGCCGGATACGGTGGTATTGAAAGTAATGTGATGACTCGCCGTATGGACGATTTATACCAGATGAATTTCTCTACAGCATTGGAATTAGGACGCTTTTTGCCTTCCGAAGCCAAGTTGAAAATTCCGGCTTATTTCTCTTATACTAACGAAACCCTGTCGCCGAAATATAACCCATTGGATCAGGATGTATTGCTTTCTGATGCCATAACTAATGCCAATTCACAAGGTCAGCGTGATTCATTGAAAATGGTTTCGCAAACTGTTAATACCACCAAGAGTTTCAATATCTCAGGTGCAAAAGTCAATATAAGGAGTAAAACACCACAATTCTTTGACCCCGCTAACCTGACGTTTACTTACGCTTATAATGAAACAAATCAGCATAGTTCAGAAATTCAACAGAATCTGGTGAAAGATGAAAAAGCCTCGATCGACTATAGTTTCTCCTTCAACCCAAAACCATTTGAACCTTTCAAAAATGTGAAAGCATTGGATAATCCAATTTTTAAAATTATCAAGGATTTCAATTTTAACTATTTGCCAACTTCGTTGAGTTTCAATACTAATCTGAATCGTCAGTATTCACAAGTTAAATTGCGCGATTTGAATGCTATAACATCCGGAATAGGCTCCAGTCCACTGGATATGACTTCCAGTAAGGATTTCAGATGGAATCGCCAGTTTGATATCAAATACGATTTAAGCAAAGGAATCAAATTAAGCCTTCAAACAGCTATGAATGCGAATATTGCTGAACCGTATTATACTCCGGAAATTGGTCAGCAGTATTACGAATCCTGGCGTGACTCGGTTTGGTCAAATATCCGGAAACTGGGGACACCATACACATACCAGCAGGTTTTTTCTGCTACCTGGAATGTCCCAGTTAATAAATTACCGTTTTTAGACTGGGTAAATGCGAACGCAGCCTATAACTCAACTTATAACTGGAACCGCATGGCAAATGTCCCGAGCATTGTCAATCCTGCTAATCAACCCGGGAATATTGCCACAACTATGGGTGCCTGGTCATTTGATGGGCAGTTGAATTTTGAAACTTTGTATAATAAATCGAAATACCTGAAATCTGTGAACCAACAATCCAGTCAACAGTCAAATCAGGTTAAAACAAAATTCCAATCTAAAACATACAAACAGAAAGTTAAGTTAGAGAAGGACAAAACGATAACCATTAGTCATAAACTTGGTGCCGATAATCTTAAACTAACAGCAATAGATAATAAAGGGAAAACGATAAATTTGCCTTTTAAAGTTAAAACTCCGGTTTCAATTGAAATAACACCTGCTATAAACACCGACAGCATTCAAGTTACAATTGTTACAGTTGATCAAAATGATAAGAATCCGGCACAAAAAGCTGTTGATATTGCTGTTCGTGCATTGATGTTGGTTCGCAAAGCGTCGATTACTTACCGTGAATCTAATAGTATGGTATTACCTGGTTTCCAGAAACAACCAGCCTTTTTAGGACAGGAAATGACGGATTATGGAGCTGCACCCGGTTACGGATTTACGTTTGGAATTATCGATAAAAATATTATTCAAACAGCAATGGATAATGGATGGTTATCGAGAAATGATTCTATTGTAACACCTGCTACCACAGCTTATACTTCTGATTTGGATATTAAAGCTTCGCTCGAACCGTTTACCGGATTCAAAATTGATTTGAATGCCAAACGCACCGAAGCTTCCAATACCAGCATTCAGTATAAATTTGATATGCAAAAAAACTTTACAGGAACGTATAATATTACACTTATAGCTTTGGCAACGGCTTTCAAACCAATTGGAACGGCACAGCAAAACTATAATTCCGAACCATTCAATGCTTTGTTGAGCAACCGTCAGGTAATTGCTGACCGGTTAAACTCGAAATTATCAGGTACTAAATATCCAAATATTGGTTTTCTAAAAGGAACTGCGCTTGCAAACAGCGATTATAATGCCGGAAATGGAGCATATGGTTTGAATTCAGCCGATGTATTAATACCAGCTTTTGTTGCTGCATATACTGGTAAAGACGTGAATTCTATTGATACAAATCCATTCCTTTCCATTCTCAGTCTGCTTCCAAACTGGCGCATAAGCTATGATGGACTTTCGAACATTGGTTGGTTTAAGGATAATTTCAAATCGGTGAGTTTGACTCATGCCTACACTTGTCGCTACAGCATTGGTTCGTACACTTCCTATTCTACCTGGGTGGGTATGGGAAATGATGACAGTGCATTGGGTTATGTCCGCGATGTTCAAAGCGGTAATCCAATACCGTCTTCACCTTATGATATCAGTGATGTTTCTATTAACGAGCAATTTAGTCCGCTGATAGGTGTAAATGTAGCTATGAAAAACAGTATGACCGGTAAACTTGAATACCGAAAACAACGGAATATGGCTCTTAATTTATCCAGTACACAATTAATCGAATCGGCTTCCGACGAGTTTGTGGTTGGCCTTGGATATGTGTTGAAAGACTTTGACGTGATACTGAAATTGAAATCAGACAAGCAAACGAAAGTCAAAAATGACCTGAAACTGAGTGCTGATTTGTCGTACAAAGATATTAAAACATTGTTGCGCAAGGTTGAAGAAAATCTGACTCAGGCTTCGAGTGGAAATAAAATGTTTACGCTGAAAATCATTGCCGATTATGTGTTTAGCTCAAAAGTAAACATTCAGTTGTTCTACGACAAACAAATGAGTACACCGCTTATTTCATCGTCTTATCCGGTTTCTTCCTCTAACTTTGGTGTAAGCTTCAAGTTTATGTTGACGAGGTGATTTTAGCTTCCACAAACTTTTTAGTAATCCGACTGTTAGATAGTAATAAACTTATTTATATGATAAAAAAACACTTTCTGGTTGTTGCATTTTTTCTTTTTGCCAGCTGTACTTTTGCTCAGATTTTTGAACCGGTAAAATGGAATTTTGAACTAAAGAAAACTTCAGCAACAACAGCTGATATTCAGATGAATGCTACTATCGATGATGGTTGGCACGTGTATGGTCTAAATATTCCGAAGGACGGTCCACGGGCTACTTCAATCATTTTCGATAAGATTGAAAATGCTCAGAAAGTGGGAGAATTACTAGCACTATCAAAGTTGGAAAAACAGTTCGATGCCAATTTTAATATGGAACTGAACTGGTATTCTGAAAGTGCTGTATTTGTTCAGAAAATAAAATTTACCGACCCATCGAAGGTGAAGGTGAAAGGTCAGCTGGAATTTATGACTTGCAACGACAAAAACTGTTTGCCACCTACCAAAAAACAATTTACACTAACACTTGCTACAGACAATGCTCCTGCAACCGTTGAAGTTGTAAAACCGATCGTAACTGCTAAAATATCAGATTATTGGACTCCTGTAATTAACGAACTCAAAAGTTTTGGTGATACAAAAGAAAAGGCAACTACTTCGTTTTGGCTGATATTTCTGGCTGGGCTTGTAGGTGGTTTTCTGGCTTTATTCACACCCTGTGTCTGGCCGATTATCCCCATGACAGTTAGTTTCTTTCTGAAACGTTCAGAGAATAAGAAACGTGGTCAGCGTGATGCCATTCTATATGGTTTAGCCATCATTTTTATATATGTAACGCTGGGTATTCTCATTACGCTGATTTTCGGTGCCAGTGCGCTCAATAGCTTGTCAACCAATGCCATATTCAATCTAATTTTCTTTGGATTACTTGTGTTATTTGCCGTGTCATTTTTTGGGGCTTTTGAAATAACTCTGCCTTCATCCTGGTCGACAAAACTGGATGCAAAAGCCGATTCCACAGCCGGATTTGTAAGTATTTTATTTATGGCTTTTACGCTGGTATTGGTTTCTTTTTCATGTACCGGTCCGATTATTGGAACATTACTTGTACAGGTTTCATCCAGTGGTTCAATTTTAGCTCCGGCAATTGGTATGTTGGGTTTTGCAGTTGCATTGTCCATTCCGTTTAGCTTATTTGCACTGTTTCCATCCTGGCTAAAATCACTTCCAAAATCAGGTGGTTGGCTCAATTCGGTGAAAATTGTACTCGCTTTTCTTGAATTAGCGTTAGCCCTGAAATTCCTTTCCGTAGCCGATTTGGCTTATGGCTGGCGTATACTCGACCGTGAAGTCTTCCTTGCTATTTGGATTGTAATTTTTGCCTTGTTGGGTGTTTATTTACTCGGCAAATTGCATTTTTCTCACGACAGCGAATCAAAACATACATCTGTAGTGGGTGTTTTTCTGGCCATAATATCTTTTGCATTTTCGGTGTACATGATTCCTGGACTTTGGGGAGCACCGCTAAAAGCTATCAGTGCATTTGCACCACCACTTTATACTCAGGATTTTAATTTGTATAATGATGAAGTTCATGCTGCTTTTACAGATTATGAGTTGGGTATGGCTTATGCTGCTGATAAGAAATTACCGGTTATTGTTGATTTTTCAGGTTTCGGTTGTGTAAATTGCCGTAAAATGGAAGCTTCAGTTTGGACTGACCCAACGGTGAGAGAATTGTTGAAAAAGGATTTTATACTGATTTCACTATTTGTTGATGACAAAACAACATTAACAAATCCATACGAAGTTCAGGAAAATGGACGTACTACTTCCATTGAAACTGTTGGTGATAAATGGAGCTATTTGCAACGACATAAATTTGGAGCTAACGCTCAACCATTTTATGTGATGCTGAACAATGAAGGCAAACCACTCAATAAACCGTTTACTTTTGATGAAAATCCCTCACATTTTGTAAACTGGCTAAAAAAATACTGACAATAATGCATTGTTTTCTGCCATAATGCCACCCGACTTCTGCCAAAAACGGAATTCGGGTGTTTTGGCAAAATTATTGTTGATAAGTAGTTTCAGAAAATCAGAAGAAAATAAATTTTAAATATGAAAAAACAAAAACATACGGACGAAAATCCGGAAGTAAAGGAAGCTTGTGAAAATTGCGAAACAACACAAGCAAATGAATCAACCGAACAGGCTGCTGATCAGATTGTTGACGAAATTGAGCAAATGAAACAACAGTTTGCTGAACTTAACGACAAAAATCTGCGTTTAATGGCAGAGTTCGACAATTACAGAAAACGTACGCTAAAGGAACGCATGGATTTAATCAAAACAGCCGGAGAAAAACTGTTGGCTGATATGCTTCCATTGGTTGATGATTTTGAACGTGGACTGAAAGCCATGGAAACTTCTGATGATGTTCAGGCAGTGAAGGACGGTGTGGATTTGATTTATAATAAATTCATTGCTTTTTTGCTTCAAAACGGTGTGAAAGCTATTCCTACTGATAATGAAGTTTTTGATACTGAATTTCACGAAGCAATAACCACTTTTCCTGCAGCAACCGATGATCTGAAAGGTAAAATAATCGATTGTGCATCAAAAGGGTATACGCTGAATGATAAAGTGATTCGTTTTTCAAAAGTTGTAGTAGGAGAATAATGCAATTAATAATTAACAGTAAGCAGTTGAAAAAAAATAACCACTAAACTGAATCAACTAATTCAACCAACCCATACAAAAAACATGGCAAAAAGAGATTACTACGAAATACTTGGAGTATCAAAATCGGCTTCGGCTGACGAAATAAAGAAAGCATATCGCCAGAAAGCTATTCAGTTTCACCCTGATAAGAATCCCGGTGACAAAGCTTCGGAGGAAAAGTTTAAAGAAGCCGCTGAGGCTTATGAAGTATTGAGCGATGACCAAAAGCGTCAACGTTACGACCAATACGGTCATGCCGGCGTTGGTGGAGCTGCCGGAGGCGGATTTGGTGGACAAAACATGAATATGGAGGATATTTTCTCCCATTTCGGTGATATTTTTGGTGGTCATTTTGGAGGATTTGGTGGTTTTGGTGGTAGTCAGCGTGGAGGTGGACAACGTGTTCGACGGGGTTCGGATTTGCGTGTAAAAGTAAAACTGAATCTGGCTGAAGTTGCCTCTGGAGTTGAAAAGAAAATCAAGGTAAAAAAACAGGTGATGTGCTCGCATTGTAATGGTGCAGGTGGAACTAATTTGACTACTTGTTCTACTTGTAATGGTCAGGGTCGTGTTATGCGAGTTCAGAATACTATTTTAGGACAAATGCAAACCGCTTCGGAATGTCCTACCTGTAGTGGCGACGGTAAAATTGTAAAGGATAAATGTTCTCATTGTAGTGGTGAAGGGATAGTTCGTGAAGATGAAGTGATTACCATTAATATTCCAGCCGGAGTAATGGAAGGAATGCAACTTTCGATGAGTGGTAAAGGAAATGCTGCTCGTAGAGGAGGAGCAAATGGAGATTTATTGGTATTGGTAGAGGAAGAAGCCCATCCTGAATTGATTCGTGACGAAAATGATTTGATATACAATTTGTTACTAACAGTTCCAATGGCTACGTTAGGCGGTTCGGTGGAAGTCCCAACGGTTGAAGGTAAGGTAAAAGTAACTATTACTCCAGGAACTCAACCCGGTAAAGTATTACGACTTCGTGGTAAAGGTTTACCCAATGTAAATCGTTATGGAACTGGTGATTTATTAGTTAATATTGGAGTTTATATACCAGAGAACCTCAGTAAGGAAGAAAAAGTGGTAATTGAAAAGCTCGGCAATTCGGCCAATGTAAAACCAAACGCTACTGCATCACGTAACTTTTTCTCGCATTTCAGAAATATGTTTGAATAATATCATCCTATATTAATGAAAACAAAACGCCCAAACTCATTCAGTTTGGGCGTTTTGTTTTCATTAATATAGGTGCTAGATATTTTCGTCAATCATATTGATTTTTTGTTCAATCAATTTACTCTCATCTTTTAGTACTTCAATTTTTCGTTCCATTTCTTTTATCAGCCCGCCACCATTTTTCGAATGGGAAGAAAAGAATCCTATATTGTTTTCATACGTGGCAATTTCAGATTTTAAATGTTCATATGCTCTAACCAGTTTCTCCCGTTCACGATATAATTTGCTTTCACCTTTAACAGACATATCTTTGAGGTTGCTCCGAAATGACTCAATACGACGGTTTGATGCGTCTACATTAAGTGTTTCGAATTGCTTGTCGACAGCTTCACGATACTCTTTGTATATTTTGTCTTTTTCTTTGAATGGTACGTGACCAATTCCCGTCCATTCGGCCATTATTGTGCGTAAAGCACTTAAGGATTCAGTCGGATTATCAGTTTTTTCAAAAGCAGCTATTTTGGCTATTAGTTCTTTCTTTTTAGTCAGATTTTCAACTTCCACATTTCGTTGCCCTGAGGTATTTTTGTTTTTCTGCTCGAAAAAATAATCACAAGCCGAAATAAATCGTTTCCACAATTCATCTGAGATCCGTTTTGCAACAGGTCCAATGGTTTTCCATTCTTTCTGAAGTTGAATCAGTTTGTCGCCGGTCTCTTTCCATTCAGTACTATTTTTCAATGCTTCTGCATTTTCACACAGTGCTTTTTTCTTGTCAGCATTCTGAATTAAAATATTTTTTGTTTCCTTATAGAAATCAGCTTTTGCAGTAAAAAAAGTATCACAAACTTTACGGTAACGGTCAAATATTTTTTGGTTTACTTTGCGGGGAGCAAATCCTATGGTTCGCCATTCTTCCTGCCATCCCAGTACTGTTTTCGTAGCTTCATCCCAGGCTTTGTAGTTATTCAAATGGCTAAATTCAAAGGCTTCAATTTTTTCGCACAAAGCAGTTTTCGCTACATAATTTTCATCTTCTAACTTGCGAATACTATCAAAATATGTTTGGTGTTTCTTATTGATAATTGTTGATGCTTCTTTAAAGCGATTCCAGATTTGTTCTCGAATTTCACGGGCAACAGGTCCTAAATCATGCCATTCTTCGTGTAGTTTCTGCAGTTGCTGGAATGCGGAAATTACATCTTTTTCAGTTGACAGTTTCTCGGCAGCTTCGCAAAGGAAAGTCTTAGATTCCAGATTTTTCTTGAAATCATATTCCCTAAGTTCGTTGTTTATTTTTATTAAATCCCAGAATGATTCCTGATAAAGATTATATTGTTTCCAAAGCTCAGTGGAAGCAGCTTGTGGTACCTGACCAATGGATTTCCATTTTTGTTGAAGGGCTCGAAATTCAGTAATATGTATAGAAACATCATCATTACTATCTACAAGCACTTTCATTTGTTCAAGAATGTGCCGTTTCTGAATGAGATTAGTTTCTTTCTCTTTTTCTAATTGAGCTAAAAAGTTTGCTTTTTTTGTACGGAAAGTATTTAAAAGAGATTTAAAGGTTTCTTCCAATTCATCTTTTGGAGCAACAAATTCAGTTCCTTCACCGTTTTCTTCGGTAAATATTTTTTTGAGATCTTCAATCTCAACTTTCGTCTTTTTGTAAAACAATTGTTTAATCGTTTCAACCTCATCCTTGACTGTTTCTACTTCTTTGTCAATTAAGATTTTAAGAGATTCTATCAATTCAACTTTTGTACTTGTAACATGATGTGAAGGACTTGCTTTTTCTTCTTCGATTTGTTCTTCGACAACAATTGCTTCTGTACTAACTTCAACTGCTTGAGTAATTATTGCAGCTTCTTTAACGTTGACTGTTTCAGCAGCTTTTGCAATTTTCGGTTTTCTTGTTTTTTTTGGGATTTCTACTGTTTCAGTAGTTTCCGTTAATTCTACAATTTGAATTGGGTTTTCAGTGTTATTAACTGCTAAAATCTCAGAATCCTTGTTTAAATCAAGTGGGCTCATTTTCAATGTGTTTTATAATTTAGCTGTTGCATTGCTGCAAATTGTTCACAATTTTTGATAGCTAACAAATTAGAAGCCACAAAAATAGCAATTTATTTTAAAATAATGTTATTAAGTCGTAAAAATTAATTTCTAGATACTTATATTCAATTAATTACCTATTCAACTATTCATTCATTTTCCGGAAAGAAACATAGGTATTGGCCTGTTGTACCGGATTAAGCTGAATATCATTTATGCTGACATGATTTGGCCTTGTAATAATAAATTCAACTGTATCGGCTATATCTTCGGCATTCAGTGGTACTAAACCGGCATATACCGCTTTAGCTTTTTCTTCATCTCCGTGATTTCGTACAATCGAAAATTCGGTTTCAGCCATTCCGGGTGATATAGAGCTGACTTTAATTCCGTGCTTGATTAAATCCAATCGCAAGCCTTTGGTAATTGCATTTACAGCATGTTTAGAGGCACAATACACACTTCCACTTGGATAAACTTCAATTCCGGCAATGGAAGAAATATTGATAATATGACCTGACTTCCTTTGAATCATTCCAGGAACAATCAACTTGGTGACATAAAGTAAACCTTTGACATTTGTATCAATCATTTGGTCGTAATCAGCTAATTCACTTTCCTGAAAAGGTGATGATCCAGCCGCTAATCCGGCATTATTAATAAGTAAATCAATTTTATTGAATAATTCCGGTAAATTTTGTAATGCTTTTGTACAAGCCTCATTATCACGTACATCAAAGCAAAGTGACATGACTTGTATTGAATAATCAGCTTGTAATTGCTTTTTCAATTCTTCTAAACGATCATTTCTACGACCCGTGATTAGTAGGTTATATCCTAATTTGGCCAACCGAATCGCAATGGAACGACCAAAACCAGATGTTGTGCCTGTAACTAAAGCTGTTTTCATTTTTTTAATTGTTAGAAAATATTGAAAGTTGATTTGGTTGATTCGGTTGAATATGTTGATTAAGTTTCGTCACAGATTTCACTAATATTTTCAAACCATTCAAACCGATTATTCATCTTCGCCTTTTACATACTTCAAATTATGTCCCATGCGGTCTTTTTTTGTCTGCATATAAAATTCATTGTGTTGGTTTGGAGCAACTTCTATTGGCACATTTTCAATAATTGATAAACCGTATGCTTCTAATCCAATTCGTTTTACCGGATTATTACTCATCAATTTAATTTTGGTAACACCCACTTCACGCAAAATCTGTGCTCCAACACCATAATCACGTTCATCAGCATTAAAACCGAGGTGTAAATTGGCATCGACGGTATCTAAACCTTCTTCCTGAAGTTTATAGGCTTTTATTTTATTCATCAAGCCAATTCCACGACCTTCCTGATTCATATACACAATCACTCCTTTGCCTTCTTTTTCAATCAGTTGCATAGCTTTATGAAGCTGTTCGCCACATTCACAACGCATTGAACCGAAGATATCACCAGTAATACAGGAAGAATGGACACGCACCAAAATCGGTTCATCCTTTTCCCATTCACCTTTAATTAATGCAACATGTTCCAATCCATTTGAAATCTGTTTAAATGGAATTAGTTTGAATTGTCCGAAAGCTGTTGGCATATTTACTTTCTCCCCTTTTTCAACCAACGATTCTGATTTTAATCGATAGGCAATCAAATCTTCAATGGTGATTACTTTAAATCCAAACTTATCAGCAATTTTCAACAGTTCAGGTAAACGAGCCATACTACCATCTTCATTCATAATTTCAATCAAAGCTCCGGCCGGAAATAATCCCGCAAGGCGAGCTAAATCAACCGAAGCTTCGGTATGTCCGGCGCGGCGTAATACACCTTTCGAACGTGCACGAAGCGGAAATACATGTCCCGGGCGTCCAAAGGTTTCTGGTCTTGAAGCAGGATTGGCCAGCGCATTAAAAGTGGCGGCCCGATCTACTGCTGAAACGCCTGTTGAACAGCCTTCCAACTTGTCGACACTAACCGTAAATGGAGTGGAATGTATCGATGTGTTTTTTGTTACTTGCATTTCCAAATCCAGTTCATCACAGCGTTCTTCTGTAAGGGCAGCACAAACAACTCCACGTCCGTGAGTTATCATAAAATTAATCATTTCGGGAGTCATTTTCTCGGCAGCACAAACAAAATCGCCTTCATTTTCACGATCTTCGTCGTCAACCACAATTACAAATTTACCGTCCCTGATATCCTTCAGAGCTTCTTCAATTGTATCTAATCTCGTTTTCATATATGGGTTTTATTTTTTTTATTTGATGATTATTTTCAATAAACGTTTTTTTCCAGAATTCCATATTCTCAAGTATTGGTCTGGATTTAATATTGTGGCATCTACAACTGCTTTATAAGTTATAAAAATACCGATTGGCAAGAGAACACCTGAACTTAACCACATGCCTTCGAAGGTTGACCATAAGAATTCACGAGCCATTTTATATCCGGTATTATCGATTATATAATAAATGATAAACATTACAACCGAAATCACGACAGGCATTCCCAAACCACCTTTACGGATTATCGCACCAAGTGGAGCTCCAATAAAAAAGAAAATCAAACAAGCAAACGACAATGTTAATTTTCTATGTCTCTCAATCTCATGTCGCATTACATAATTCGCAGGTTCGTTTACCATCATTTTATTATATTGTACCAAATCTTTCATCGATTTTGCTCTGTCAATTGCAGAACGACTTACTCTTACCATTGCTTCCTGATTTAATGAAAGAAAAAGGGAATCTGTGTTCATCTCCTTTTTTGACTGTTTCAAACTGTCAGTTACCTTTATTCCAGTCATTTGTTCTCTTCCCAGAAAATGTTTCTGCATCAATTCCTGAGCCTGTAAAGTTCTGCGGACATTTGCAATTTTACTCACAGAATCTATAGAATGTGTAAGTTGTTTGAAGTTTTTGCTTACGTGTTGGTCGGAAAGCATTGACTCATCAAATCGATTAAATTTAGTGTCGAAATCAAGTAAAATTTCTTTGGTTTTGAAAATTTCACGACGATACGGAATACTAGAAGGCGAGTTACTGATACGTTGATTTTTAAGATTTTCAAAGCTTTCACCATCATAAAGTGACAGTAACAAATATTTGTTATCTTTGGTAAACTGAACACGTCCTGAATCCGATACCATTACCGTGGCATTATCAAATCCTCCTGAAAAATCATATATCATTAAATCTTTGAGCAAATGCTTTTCCTTGCCTCTGACATAAATATTTATACCATTAATACCTGAGTAAAATTCACCAACCGGAATATCAAACTCAGGTGATTTTTGACGGAGGGAAAATATCAACGTCCACAATTTGTTCTGTGAAACGGGTAAAACATTGTTGGAAAAATAGAAAGCGCCGATACACACTAATGAAATAAAAATAATCAAGGGTCGCATAATTCGGAAAAGCGAAACGCCGGCAGCTTTCATCGCCGTGAGTTCGAAATTTTCGCCTAAATTTCCGAAAGTCATGAGCGAAGCTAACAAAATGGCCAGCGGTAAAGCCATTGGTACGAGCGAGAAAGTGGCGTACATGAAAAATTCAGCTAAAATAGCCCAACTAATTCCCTTGCCCACAAGTTCTGCAACGTGTTTCCATAAAAACTGCATTAACAATATGAAAATGCAGATAAGGAAAGTCATCAAAAACAGTGTAAAGAAGCGCTTGAAAATGTATGAATCGATTTTTTTGAATTTAAACATACTTGTTTTTTAGGAGCAACAAATTTACTGCAAAAAGTTCAATATTAAGCCTTTTTGACGAGTTATCGGATGTTAATACTTGAATAATTCTCCACATTTTCGGATGAATATTTGAAATCCTATTGAGTTGCCATATAACTTTCCGAAATATGCTCCAATAGAGCATCCCACTTCCTTATTTATTAATTTGGGAAATTGCTTATTGACTTCGAATAGGAGTGAGGTGTTTTGAACCATTTCGGAGTAAAAATATCCATTGGTCCCATAAATTTCACTGTATATTGATAAAATCGGAATTATTTCATCTTAAATAAACAAACAGCAAGTTTAGACTGTTTGTTTAAAAATTAGTCGAATTGAATTTTTATTTACTGTATTGCAAAGATACGATAAACTATTTAAACCGCTTTGGTTTTCTTAATAACGGATGGATGTTTAATTTTTCTGAGTTATCTTTGCTGCCTAACTACAATTAATTATGAGTAAAACGGAATATTTTCCTCTTGTGAATGAATCAGGTGAGGTTATTGGTAAGGCCAGTCGACTGGAATGTCATTCCGGAACATTTTGGTTACATCCTGTTGTGCATTTACATGTGTTTAATTCAAATGGTGATTTGTATTTACAGAAACGATCTTTGATTAAAGATATTCAGCCTGGAAAATGGGACACTTCGGTGGGTGGTCATGTCGATTATGGTGAAGATGTTATTACTGCATTAAAAAGAGAGGTTTCTGAAGAATTGGGAATAGCAGATTTTGAACCAATATTCATCAAAAGTTATAAATTTGTTTCGAAGCAGGAAGCAGAGTTTGTAAATTGCTTTTATACGGTGTATAATGCTGAAATAAACCCTGATCCCATTGAAATTTCGGAAGGGAAATTCTGGACATTTGAGCAAATTAAGTCTGCGATTGGACTGGACATTTTCACTCCTAATTTTGAACAGGAATTTATTAATGTAGTTCAAAATATAAAGCATTAAAAATAAATCTACATATAATTGTAAACTGTAAATTCAAATAGTTGAAAATATTACACAATCAAATGTGGTACAAATCGACTTAAATTATCCGTTATCAGTGTATTAGTTTCCCTTATACCTATTCCGGCAGCTTCCTGTCCAACCACCCAACTACCAATAAGTGGATAATTTCCATCAAATTCGGGCAAAGGACAAAGTTCCTGATAAATAAAACCTTCTTCTCCATAATCGCCTTTCGTCTCCGAAATCAGACTACCGTTATTGAAAAGTTGAATATTCGCTCCTTCACGGGATAAAATTGGTTTTTTTGCATAACTAAACCCAAGCGATGTTCTTTCAAATTCAGTAAATGAGGGTAACAAATTTTCGTGTCCTTCATTTAATTTCCATAAAACTGGCAGAATTGCTTTATTGGACAAAATCATTTTCCAACTTGGTTCAATCCAAAATGTATTGTTTCGGTCGGGAATAATATAATTCCCAAATTCCTCATTCACAAGCCATTCCCATGGATACAGCTTGAAAATATTTTTAATGGCTAAATCATCCAGGTCTCTGAATTCTTTGTAATCTACATTCCAACCTATATCCATTAGGTTGATAAATTTCGTATTATGACCAGCCTGAATGGCACAATCGCGCAAATATTCGACGGTTGTTAAGTCTTCAAGATTTTCTTCAACTGCCGTAAAATGTAAAGTGCCATTATGCAAATATTCTTTCAAATATTTCCAATAGGCAATGAGTTTTTCGTGAATGGAATTAAACTGGTCATTATTCGGGTGCGTGTCCTGCAGCCAATGCCATTGCACAACAGAAGCCTCAAACAAGGACGTTGGAGTATCAGCATTAAATTCCAACAATTTTGGAATGCCATTTTTTAATGAAAAATCAAAACGCCCGTAAATGGAGGGTGCATCGTTATTCCAACTATTTTCAATATGTAGCACAAACCACTCTGGTATATGAAATCGTCGATATAATTTATTGTCAATTACGTATTGTACTGCCTCCAGACAGATTTCCCATAAATCATTTGTAGCTTTTTCAATACGATCAATTTCTGATAGTTTGAATTCATAATAAGCTGATTCGTCCCAATATGTCGTATCAAGTGTGTGGAACCCGAAGCCAATTTCTTCAACTTTTTTTTGCCAGTCTACTCGTGGCATATTTGTAATTCTTTTCATCAGATTTTAAGAAGATACATGAAACGTACTGCTACCAAACCCCCCTCGAACAGTTGCACTCTTAAACGAACTGCTTCCAATATTGGAACTTTCGTGAATACCACCCGAAAAATATCCGGCTCGGTAATAACCTCCCGGGGTGAAAATCCCATAAGGACGAAATACATAAAATCCACCAAAGTGTGAATGACCTTCGGTACGCGAATAACCGGCTGTTGTGTCGGAGCGCAAGTACACTTTACGGTCGTGGTCGGCTTTATGATTGTTGCACGACGACAATGCAGTGGCAACCAGGACCAGTTTGATTATCTTAGATTTTTTCATCTCTTATTTTACGGTTATGTATAATTCATAATCCTTTTTCAGCGACACATTCTTTGTTTCACCCTCATCGTTTTCCGCTTCTTCGTTTGTAATTCCTAAACCGGGAATCGTGTCACAGTGAATAGTTGTTTTGACTAATAAATTGTGTGCCCAAACTTTGTTGGTGCTGATTAAAACATCCAAACTGTCGTTCAAATGATCGACCTGAATGCTTGTTTCAATCGATCCATTTTTTTGTACCTGATTCACTTTGTCTTCGTTGCAAGCCTGAAAAGCAAAAATTGAAATTGGGAATAATAAAATTAGTATTTTTTTCATCTTAATCTGTATTTTAAATTTTAATATAAATATATTTTTAACATTATTGAATTCCGGGAAAATTGAGTAATCAAACTCTCCAAATTTATTGTTTATACAAAACAAAGCTTATTAGTTAATTGGATGCACTTTTTCTTTCATTCTTCTTAAGTATACTATAACCACCAATGCCATAATGCCACTCATTATAAATAACATTTTAGCCCCGAGGTAGAACCAAATAACTCCTGCCAGTGAACTGGCCACCATGGTACCAATACTCTGAAAAGCAGAGAATGTGCCGATAGCTGTAGCTGTATCTTTTTTCTCAATGATATTACAAATCCACGCTTTGGATACTCCTTCCGTGGCTGAGGCGTAAACGCCGTAAATAAAAAATAGTCCAAGAAAAATATAAAGATTAGAATTGAAGGAAAATCCAAAATATACAATAGCAAATAAGGCTAATCCAATACTAAACATACGCTTTAAGCCTATTTTATCCGCAAGCGAACCAACAGGAAATGCAAAGAGCGCATATATCAAATTGTAAAAAATATATATACCAATAACTTGAGTATCATTCAGTCCGGCATCTTTAGCTTTTAGAAGTAAAAAAACATCAGAACTATTGAATACCGTGAAAAGAAGTAAACCAATCAATAATTGGCGATAAGCTGCAGGACTTTGCTTCCAGTAGTTCAGAAATGAGAAGAAGGAAACTTTTTCGTGAGTAGGAGCGAGAGCAGTTTTCTTTTCCTTTAGTAAAAGCGTGGTGATAATAGCAAGCACTCCCGGGATAAAGGCAATATAAAACAATGTAATATAGTTACCCGGATAGAAATAGAGATAAATTAAAGCCAGCGAAGGCCCAATGGCTGCACCAATCGTATCCATTGCTCTATGAAAACCAAAAACTGCACCTTTAGTCTCTGCTGTGGCTTCATCCGAAAGTATAGCATCACGTGCTCCGGTTCGAATGCCTTTCGCAAAGCGGTCGGTAGTGCGGACAAAGAAAATCCACGCAGGATATGTAAATATTGCTGTCATTGGTTTGGCAATGGCACTTAGTATATATCCAATCTGTACAAATGGTAACCTTTTAGCGCTTACGTCCGATAGTTTGCCAAAATATCCTTTGCTGAGACCGGCAGTGGCTTCGGCCACACCCTCCAGTAAACCGATGACAATAATTGAAAAACCAATACTTTTCAAATAAATTGGCATTATCGGATATAGCATCTCACTTGCTACATCGGTAAATAAACTCACTACCGATACTATCCAAACAACTCTTGAAATTTTTTTGAACATATAAAGTTATAATTCAATCCATATCTGCCAAACTAAAAAACTATCTGAGAATATTATCATTTATTTTCAATTCGAAAATTTCAAATTGAAGTAACATCACAGAGTCAGCAAAAATAATAAAAAACCAGTCAACCGGCAAGTTTTTGATTTGAAACCTCCTACAATACTTTGAAAATATCTAAAATTGTAATGTGCTTATTTTAACGTTAATTTATTAGATAAAAATAGGCTGCAAAACTTTATTTCGGCTTATCTCAAGCGATAGTATGGCTTAATTTAAAATTCTAATAATCAATATGTAATCTATTAATATAAATCTCGTGTCAATGTTTCTTCGTCAATTTTTTGATTATCACTAAGCCAACTCATATTCCATCCATAATCAATATGTAATATAAAATACTATGTTATAAAGTAATATATACTA
>CAIUTB010000070.1 GCA_903901975.1 uncultured Bacteroidales bacterium | reverse complement strand
TAAATAGCGATAACAATCTTCATCTGTTGAAAATGCTTTGTGAAACTTAATTGAATTCACACCTAAAAATTGATTTCCTTGATTCATGCTACAAAAGTAGCAATTATAAAAATAATGGGCGGTCTAAGCGCCTATACCAATAATTAAAATTTAAATGGTTGTTTTTATAAAGAGTATATTTCAATATCCCAGATATTTATAGCTGAACTTGAGTTTGGTACTATGCGTAAAACGATTGGTTTAGCAAAAGAAAGATTAAAGCTAAAAGCTTTGATAACTGCTTTTTCGCAGGGAGTAAGGGTGTTGGCTACATCTTCAAAGTTTTTTCCATCGGCTGATGCCTGAATTTTGAATTCTTTCAAATCTGTTCCGGCACTGGCTTTGATAATTACTTTTCCCATACTGGGTAGTTGGGGTAATTGCAGATAAGTTTTTGTACCTTTCATTATTATTCTACCTTTGGTTGGGCTTCCATTCCCGTCGGCGCGTCCGGTTGTTCCTATAGATTGTTCGGGTTGTACCACCAACGCATTGGAAGTAAACGTTCCCTGAGTTTTAGCATCAACAAGTTTCTTACTAAAACTATATTCAACTCCGGTTGGAGATTTACTGGGTGGCTCAGGCGCAATACCGGCTTCGGCTTTCCAATCCTGAAAATTTTCCTGTAGAAGTAGAACTTGTGCATTAGAAATCATTGAAAAAATAAAAATCAAGGATAAAATAATTGTTTGTTTTTTCATACGGATTTGATTGATGCAACTAAATGGTTTTACAATATAGTACCAAATTTTAAAGAAAAACAAGTGGTTACAATTATTTTATAACCACTTGTTTATAGAGTTATTGAAAGGTTTTATTGAATTAGAACTTTGTGGTTTGTCAATAAACCATCAGCCGTTTTTACTCTCACAATATATAATCCGGCAGGAAGATTTGTTTTCACCATATTGGCATTTCGAACACTTACAAGTCTGTAACCCTGTATGTTGTAAATTTCAATATCAGCAGGCTCAGAAACAATAATTTGTTTTCCTATTACGGATACATAATTTGAAGAACTTGGGTTTTGAACAGCCAATAAACCGGCAGTAATAGCAAAACCAGCAGATGCCACAGAAAGTAGTGAGTTTGAATAGGCAATACCATCGCCTACTGCAGCCACCTGATAGGTACATATACTTGCAGAATCTAATCCGATTACATTATAACTATTTGTTGCCTGACCACTAACTGCAAAGGTTTTATGAAGATAAGAGCCATGATTCAATACAGTTACTAAATAACCTGTAGCATTTGCAACGGGGGACCAACCGGCCGTAAAACCTCCGGCAACAAGATTTGTTGCTGCAGCAATTCCGGTGGGGGCAGTTAATTCTACTGCAGTTGGTATGGTTGTATATGTAATAATTTGGGTAATACTGATTGAGCTGGTTGAACCATTTTCAATTTTGTATTGAGTTGGAGTGCTGTTGTTTAAATCTATTTTAAACACGTTTTCATAAGAGCCACTTATTGTAAATAAACCGGAACTTACAGTAATTAAATCCCAGGTTGTAGTTCCTGCATTCCACTGTTTAACAGTAAATGTTTTAAGGTCAGACCCGGAAACATGTAGTTCGAGACGAGCTACAGAATTTATTACTGGTGTTATTACTGCTGAAGCAAATGAACTTTTATCCATACGGATCACATTCAAATGTTCCTCGCCACGAGGTCCGGTACTCATTAAACCGTACATAGCACAACTTGTCAGTGCAAATCCATTGATAGATCCGCTCGGATACGTTCCATTTGGAGGAAGATTCGTTGTAGGTGTTGGAGTAATTGTTCCCCAGCTACCATCGCTAAAATCGGTACTAACAGAATTAACTGCAGGGAAAGTAGTCGTTGCAGCAGCAAAGCCTGAAGCTGTAGAACTCTGAGCTCCATTTGCAACAACTGTATATTTATATGTTGTTCCTGATTTCAAAGAAGTAAATACATGACTTGAACTTACCTGCCCAGCCACATTTGTTGTTGACACCAATTGCGTTCCAAAGTATAAGTTTACATCATAACCAACTGCATTGCTTACGGCGGTCCAGTTGGCAGTAAATCCAGTATCACTAATGGCTGTAGGATCTGCAACCACTGGGGCAGATAAGCCAATTGTATTAAAATTTGCAACTAAAGAAGCACCTGATGATGCAAAATTAATCCCATCTCCTTTGGCAACTACCGTAAATGTATAAGCCGTATTTGATTTCAGACCGGTTATGACATAACTTGAAGTACTCTGACCAACTACATTCAGTGCTTTTACTTGTGTAATTCCTTCGAATACAGCAATATCATAACTACTTGCATTTGGAACCGAAGTCCAGTTGGCTGTAACTCCATTGTTTGTTGTATTCGTTGCTGTAACATTAGTAGGAAAAGCAAGAGGAGTAGCTGGAAGTGCTACAGCGGCTGCCCATGTGGTGGAAACCCTAACTCCACTGACATAAAAAACTCCCCAGGTGGATTGATTTCTATTCCACATATTGTTTAACTGCGTACGGACAGTTGCTGAATTATTGTCTACAACTTCAGGTGTAGCTGGTTCTGTAGCTGAGGCTAAAGTTGGATTAACATATACAGAAGAAGTTTGAGTTGCAAAAACATATTTCATCACTATAAAATAAACAGTCCCAACATTGAAAACGGTAGTCCCAAATTTATAGGCTGTTGTAGAAGCTGCGGCTCGTGTTGTTCCAATATTGAAAGTAGTATAAGGTGACGCAGATCCTGCTCTTTTCATCATAACTTTTGGACCTGCACTTGTACCATCGGCTAACCCAAAAACTTCAGTATTAGTTGATGAAATACTCGTAACAGTACTGGGTACTTGATATAAGAAAGAGACATATACTACTCCGGTAGTCATTGGAGTGCTTACAAATGGTTTATATACGTAATTATCGGCAGTTGCCTTGGTAATATCGTACATATAAAAACTGTTACCCATGCCCGAAAGAGCCCAGTTACCAGCTCCGTCAGAATAGGATAATGCCGGAGAAACGATGGTTCTACCTTCACCATTAGCATGAACTCCACCGGCTTCAGTCCATCCGCCTTGTCCGTTTAAAGGGCCACCCACATTTGCATAATCAAAGGTTTCGTCATACAAAACCTGTGCTTTGCCTATCAGTGCAAAAGCGCATAAGGCTAAAATAAAAGTAATTTTCTTCATAATAATTTGAATTTTAAGTATTTAATTAATATTTGAATACATTTTCTGGTTGACCAGATATTTGGTTGACCAAAAATAATGCTTGTGGAGTTAATAAAAAAATTATTTTGCAATTATTTTACGAAAACTGTTGTAAAACATAAAATTGGCATACCAAAAAAGTTAAATTTCGACGAACAAAAGCAATTTGTTATTTCAAATCACAAAAAACAGTCGGAATACCGTTGCATTTTACACTCGTAATACTCTTTCCTGAATTAAGCTGAACACGAATAATAGCACGACCATTTTGTAGTTCCACTACCCTGGAGCCGGATGCCGTTCCCAGATTATCAATCAGTTTGCCATCGCCCGTCAATCCAAAGTTTACGACGTTTTTGGCATCCAGACACATAACTTTTTTATCATCCAGCAATTTCAGCTCCATGGTAGCAATGTCAGCTGTCTGAGCAATTTTAGTCAAGGTCATTTGAGTCGGTTTTCCCCATTTTTCGGTTTGATACCCTTGTTTTATTTCATCGGTTACGGTTGTTTTTCCTTTGTGTGCAATCACTTTCAGTGTATTTTCACCTATATTGTAAGCAACATTCCAACGCAATCCGGCAGCCGGAAAATTCTGGCTGTTGCGTTTTTGTACACCCATACTTTTCCCGTTGAAAATCAACTCGGCGTCATCGCAGTTCGAATATACTTTGACCATTTTCAGTTCGCCGGGATCACCCCAGCGGGTTGGCCAACTATGACCATAAATGTGAACCATAGGTTTGTCAGCCCAATAAGACTGGAATACAAAATACGATTCTTTTTTAGTCTGATCCCTTTCTACCACGCCTTTCTGGTTTACATATGGAATGGGATTATCGGGACGAACCGGTGTTGTAAAATCTTTGAAAGTCCAGAATGCAGCTCCGGTCAAATCCGGCATCGTTTCCTGTTCTTTCAGTGTCCAATCGAAGAGGTTACAGATATAAGTTTCGCTCCATTCACTGTCTTTTGAAACACGCGGTGCGCCGCCAACACGTGGAAAATCACCGGCACGTTCATCGACTCCACCACCGGGTTTTATGTCCTGTAAGCCTTTGTCAGGTGTTTCGGAATGTCGTCCGGCATGACTGTCGCCTCCCCATTCGGCGTGCAGAAAATGTTTCACGCCCTTGATTTCCTTTTCTGACATATCCTTGTATTCGGTATAAATGCCCCGATACCAACCTGCCCAAATAGAAGGCGAATACACATCCGGAATATCTTTTGCAAAATCGCAACGGCGAATAGACGTTTTGCGCGATGGGTCAAGTTTGTGAGCAAGGTCATTCAAAGAACTCATAAAGTTTCGAACAACTGATGCATATTCTTTTTTGGTTAATGATGGAAAATCACCCTCCCAGTCATTTTCATTTCCCAGTCCCCAAAGAATAATGGACGGATGGTTACGGTGTTGCACAATCAGATTGGTCATCATGCTGTAAGCCTGATTTTTATACTTTTCGCCACCAACTCCACCACGACACCATGGAATTTCTTCCCAAACCAGAATTCCAAGGCTGTCGCAAAGATTCAGACAAATACGGGATTGTTGGTAATGCCCCAAGCGGATGAAATTTGCACCCATATCTTTAATCATGATCATTTCAGTACGAATTTGGGACTCGGTCATAGCCGAACCTACACCGGCATGGTCTTCGTGACGATGAGTACCTTTCAACAATAAACGACTACCATTCAGCATAAAAGGTCCGTAATCAACAAATTCAAAATTGCGGAAACCGAATTTATCTGTTTGAATTTGAACGCCGGCATCAGAAGTCAACGTAACTTTGGCTGTGTAAAGATTGGGTTGAGAAGTCGACCACAACATTGGTTTTTTTACAGTGGAAGAATAAACAGTTTTCTCAGCATTTCCAGCTTCAATTTCCTGAGTATTTGAAAGGATGGATTTCCCTTTCGGGTCGAGAATTTCAATTTTCAGTGTTCCTTTTTGCAACGCAGATTTGTTTATTGTTTTCAATACCAGATCAAATTTTCCTAAAACTCCTTTTGAATCCACTTCTGAGTTGATATTTAAGCGTTCAACGGATAATGCCGGAACATAAACCATATTCAGATAACGGTAGATTCCAGCATTAATATTAAAATCGGAAAGTGCTGATGGCAGCATTTCGTTATCGCGCGAATTGTCACAGCGGATTGAAAGTGGCACTTTGCCTTTGAAAGCCTCCCCATTTTTAGTTTGCAGAAATGCGTTAACAGCATCGGTTATATCTACTGTCCATTCGTCATATCCGCCAACATGTGAACCAACTTTCGTTGTATAAACATACAGCTCGGTTTTTTGTCCGGCACCTTCAAAATGAAGCAAAGTGCGACCTGCGCTGTATGGATTCTTAACTTCAATCTGAGTGCGATACCAGCCCGGTCCCTGATAATAATTCATATCCGGATCAACGCCATCAGAAGCGTTGAAACAATGAGGCAAAGTTACATTTGTCCAAACCGGCATACATTCGGGATTTCCTGCCTTTATTATTGGTCTTACTGCTTCCCAGGCACTACCTAGGTCGGTCTTGATAAATTGCCAGTTGTCGTTTAAACGAACTGAAAGGGTTTGTGCATTTGAAAAACTAGCCATGCTAATACAGAATGCAATTAGCATATTTGTGATTTTTGTTTTCATAAAGTCAACAATTTAATTATTATGTGGTATTTTATATTCAATCACGATATTAAAAAGCGGAATATCGCTGGTGTTTTTTACTGCATGAACAATCGGTTCGGCAAATTTCACTGTATTGGGAACCTGAATTCCGGAACCTGGTTTGGGTGTTTCGTGAAACCGTGGGTCGGTAAGTTGAACCAGATTCAACCGAACTACTACCCGTTGTGCGTGACTATGAACTTCACGGATATCGTGTGGTGCCAAACGCTCTTCAAAAACACGAATTTCCGAATCGTTATAAACCACGATATTTTTAGTTGGTTCTATCCATTCTTCCGGTTTTTTAAGTTCCGGATGATTTTTTTTGAAACCAATTTCGAAAAAATTACCACTTGTAACCTGATACGATTCTTTAAGCTGAAAAACAGCAATTTGTCCGCGTTCAAGCTGAATGGGTTTATTTCCTTTTTTGATTTTTACTGAGTTCAATGCCACAAGCACTCGCTTCCCAACCGTTGAAGAATCCGACGACACATTTACCATTGAATTTCGTAACACATAGAAATACGGGTTATTTATTTCTATGGAATCAGTTGTTGTTATAGCTATTTTCTCAGCTGATTTAGCGGATTGAAGCAGAGAGCAAAAAAACAAAACAGCAATTAGTTTAAAAATATTCTTGTTCATTGATGTGATACGATTAATTTTGCGGTGGTTGAAAAATTATCAATTGTAAGCTTTATCAGATAAATTCCTGAATTTATCTGATAAACATCAAAGGTCTTTTGATGAAGGCCGCTTGACTGCATTTCATTCAAAATAAATGTTTTTATCAGTTGACCATTTATCCCATAAACCTGAACTGAAACCATCGATTCCTTATACAGGTTGTATTCAATTGTGGTATTGGTTGAAGTGCTGTAGGCTTTAAAATCAGTATGATCAGCCAATGGATTTAAAACCGTTGTCAGTTTTGCCAAACGCTCTTTTAGCTGTTCTTCAAATAATGATTGAGGATTCAGCGAAGCGTTTGTATTGTTTACCCCTTCCACATAACCCAAGGGATATTGCGGAAATGGGATTTTACCGGAACGGTTGACATAGGCAAATCCGCCAATCATGTAATTTTGCGCGGTGGGCGGTTGCTGGCAAACCAGATCGCCATACGTTGTTGCTGTTCGGCGTAAATCACAGTTCCAGGCCACTGAATGAGCGGCAGCCCAACCGTGATTAGTTCCCATGCTTCCACGGTTATAAATACCCAATACCACATCAGTCATAGTCCCATAATCCCGAAAACAATCGTATAACAATCCTTGTGGCCAATGAAAATGGCCTTCGCTTGGGTTAGTGGCATTGGTAGCAGTGCATCGAAGAAATACTACTCCCGAAGCTTTGGACGTGCCACTTACTTCAAACGAATGGCGTGCACTGTCGGCAATACAATGTGAGACTAAAATATTGGATGACCACTCGTCAATCTGAAAATTATCACGACAACTACCCGATAATGTGGCGCATGGCCAAAGAGCCTGACAACTGTCGATAGTAATGCGGTTAGCCGTAAAAGTTTGAAAACCGGATTGACCAAAATGCAATGCTGTAACCTTTTTTGCCCACGAATCTTCAATATCAGCCATTACCAGGCCTTCCCAAGCATGCGCTTCGTCACGGAACGAAGTCCAGTTTTGAATGTCAATGCTCAGATTTTCAACACCGATTTTGGTTTTGGTGGTAGTTTTGTCAATTTTATAAATGTACGATTGGGTAAGTGACAAATCCAAATGATTCATTACCGGAGCATCGATGCTGATGGTATTTCCTGAAATGGCCAGAATAGTTCGATTGAACATAATATCGATTTGTCCGGCTGTCCACGGAGCTGCAGTATCAACACCACCTCCACCAACAGCAGTAATCCAGGCTGCTGAGGATGGATGATAAACGCAAATTTCATCACCCACGGCAAATCCGGTGGTACTTGCCACGTTAAATTGATTTGATCCCACCTGAACAAATTGTGTGGTGATATTAGTCTTTACCGAACCAACTTGTTTCCATTGAGCACTGGTACCACCACCTGCCACAAAAACACTTCGCTGATTAGGTGTATTTCCTACTGCAGTAAGAACTGTTCCTGCAGGATCATTCCCTTCGCCACGTACAATGACGCCACTGACATTCAAATTGATTGTTCCATTGATTTGATAATTCCCTTTTTTCAACAAAATGACACCCCGAAAACCGTTAGCATCGGGTGTAACGGAAGCTGCAGCAGTAATAGCACTGTTGATCGCAGTTGTATTATCTACACCTACAGCCGGATTTAACGTAGAAATAATTTTTGTAATGGTTGGTATGGGCTCATTGCTGTTTTTATAACCTGCCCAACTGAAATCAACCACCCGATTCAGATTTGCATCAGCCACATACATCAATTTGCCATCTGTAGCAAACTTTACGATGGATGATTGCCAGGTTGCTTGTCCATAACAAATAGAATATGAAGATATTACAATTATTATAAACAAAAGCAATTTGCAATTAAATACTTGAATTTTTAAATTCATGCTATTTATTTTTGAATAATTATTTTGCAGTTTTGTGAATAATTGCCCGATTGTATGCGAATTAAATAAATTCCTGATTTCAAATCAGAAATATCTACAGAGTTTTGATAAAACCCCGAATCCTGGTTTTTTTCGGTGAAAATTGATTTAACTTTCTGTCCGTTCAAGGAATAAGCATCAATTTCAACATCCATTTTATCAGACAAATTGTACTCAAATAGCAATTTATTGGTATCTGTACTAATTCCCACTTTGAATTTATTTTCATCCGCTGCTGTATTCGAATCAATTTTTGATGAAATATCCTCTGTAATCGAAATATTATTAATACGAAGCGATTCATCACGCAAATCCTGTGAACTTAACAAGCTTCGATAAATTCCCCACTTTGGACGAATAAATGAATTATCTGCTCTTATAGTCAATATATTGTTATTAGTATAACTCAAAATTGTAGTGCCATCACTTACTTTATTAATTGTAATTGAATAAGTACCTCCAACATTATTTACTTTAATACGTTCTGTTGCCTCTACCCATGTGTTTTCGAATAGAGATAGATTAACCGAGCTGAATTTTACAGAACTCAGACTTGAACTTTCATAATAGTTTAGTTCCAGTTTATTTGGAGTTCCCTTTCGGGCTGTCAATACAAAAAGTGGATCAGATTCATCTCCTCCAACTGCCTTAACCTGATGAATGTGAGTAAAATTTGAAGAGGGTTGAAAACCGGTTGGAACTTTAAAACGCCATTTATAAATAACAGTTTCGCCGGAAGTACCTTTTAAATTTGCGGGGGAAGCATCGTAGGTTTTTATTTCAACCCGTTGTCTATCGAAGTTTATGCAACGGTCATTATCAGGGCTAACATGAATGTAAAACTCAAAAACATATTGACCTAAATCGGCGTCCCACACTTCGGCAATATGTCTTCCAAATTCGGGATGTACACATTCAGGATTCTCAACCACATCGCCACCGGTTGGAGCTAAAATGCTGTTTATCAACTCATAAGTATTTCCGGGACCATCTGCAGTTAATAAAGCCTGTGAAAATATATTTACCGGAATTAAAATAAACAGAAAAGCCAAACTGATTTTTGAGAATTTATTGAACGATTGTTTCATTGTGATTATTTGATTATCAATAATTTAGTTGATGTTGAAAATGACTGAGAATTTAGTTTTACGAGATATATTCCATTTGATAAATCTGAAACATTAATAGATTGATCTCCAATAGAATTCATTGATTTAATCAATTTTCCACTACAGTCTAAAATTTGAAAATTTATATTGGCTGAAGTTGAAAGGTAGGAATTGATTACGATATTGTCTTTTGCCGGATTTGGAAAAATCTTTAAAAATCCGCTTTTGACTTTCATTAATTCAGTTGGTTCTTGTTTTAACAGCGACAATTTATAGAATTGATTTAGACCGTAAATATTCGCATCGGTACTGCTGTATTGAAGATAGTTGCCTGCTTTGAAATAATAAGAATCTGTTGTTCCGTAAAATTCAGTTGTATAGCTTTGAGTAGCGCTTGTGCCATTGACTGTAGCCACAATTATTCCTTTTTTCATTGTAATTGTATAAGTAAGCATATCTCCAAGCGACAATCCGGTGGCAAGTTTCACTCCGTATTCGGTCCTTGCGGCATCATTTGTTTGATACCGAGCTTCCACATAACATTTACCTGCCAGATAACCCGTCCAACGCAATTTTAGAAGTTCCGAATTTGTTTCGTTTCCATGAATTTGCCCAATAATGGTTTGTGGTTTAGCTGTTGCAACGACCATAACTTTACATTGAGCAGTTAAATAATGTTCGGCTGTGTCGGTCATATTCCAATAAGCCGCATTTTTTACCTGTCGAAATTCTACACGGGGATAACCGCTGCCACTCGTTGTTCCACCATTACTTGGCACTTTGAAAACCAATGATCCATCATCTGTATTGGTATAAAAAAGATTGTTGGTAAATCCGTTTCGTAGATCGGGTGGTAATTTCTCTTCAAATAGATTACCAGTATTTATGGTTTGTAAGATCCACGCATCCAAATCAAAATTTGAACCCGGTGGAAGCTGTGGATTTAAAGCGACTAATTTTAAACTTAGAAGCAAAATGGACAATATCAGAATTTGTTTTTTCATCAAATTTTATATTCTACTTTGAATTTCTATAATATTTTGTGCTAGTGTTACTTTGATATATGTAACAGGTTATTGTTATTTTGAAATTACAAATTTTGCTGTATTAGAACTTGTGTTATTAATTATTTTCGCCAGATAAATACCCTTTGCTAAATCAGAAACATCAAGAGATTGATTATCAACGCAATTCATGGATTTAACTAGTCTTCCATTCCAGTCATAAATTTGAAGATTAATATTAGAATTAATTGAAGAAGTATCATTAATTTTTATTTTGTCTTTTGCCGGATTTGGATAAATACTGACTTCATTTGATTCTGAAATTGTTTGATCAACGGTTGTTAGTTTATTCAACGATAATTTATAAAACTGGTTTTGACCATAAATGACAGTAGGATCGGGAACAGTTTGCGGATTATATTGGAGATAATTTCCGGCTTTAAAGTAATAAGCATCTGTTGTCCCAAAAATAGCTGTAGTATATGTTTGAGAAGCCGAAACTCCATTTACAGTACAGGTAATTGTTCCGTTTTTCATTGTTATTGTATACTCAATCAAATCTCCGAGCGATAAACCGGATGCCAAAGTCACACCATATTCGGCCTGTGTGGCATCATTTAGTTCATAACGGGCTTCAATTTTGCACAGGTTGGGAAGATAACCTGTCCAGCGAATTTTTAATAATTCTGAATTCGTTTCGCTGCCATGAATCTGGCCGATAATTGTTTGCGGTTTTGCTGCTGCGACTGCTACAATTTTACATTGAGCCGTAAGGTAATGCTCAGTCGCATCAGTCATTTTCCAGTTAGCGCCGCTGGTCATTTGTCGTAATTCAACTCTGGGATAAGTACTTCCACTTGTTGGTGTACCGTTACTTGGGACATTGAAAACAATAGACCCATCCGAAGAATTTGTGTAAAAAAAATCACTTGTATAACCACTAACAAGTGAACTTGCAGCGATTTCGGTAAATAATAAATTCTGGTCCAAGGTTTGCAACTTCCATGCACTCAAATCAAAGTTTGAACCTGGTGGAAGCAGTTGATTAATTGCGACCAACTTAATACTAAACTGCAATACGATCATAATCAATAAACAATTTCTCATTAAATTATTGATTTATAATGAATTTGCGTGATTCAGAAATATTTCCGGCAACTAATCGAACTAAATACATCCCGTTTTTTAAATTTGAGATATCAACGGACTGTAGATAGTTTTCAGAATCATTCATATCAATAGATTTAATTATAGTTCCATTCAAATAATAAATTGTCAGATTTAGTTTTGAAATTTGTGGCAAAGAATAATTCAAAACTAAGTTTTTAGTTGCTGAATTGACCTGAACATTAAAATGTAAGTTTTCTTTCGGGGTTTCAATTTTGGTTGTAATTGTCTTTAGATAGCTTGGACCTACATCACTCAGCGCAAGTGGTTTGTTTATAACGGTTCCAGTGGCGTTGTATTCTTCGCAACCTACATCTCTTTGCGCTCTCAAAACTGGTCGTGCCTGACCCTGAATATCTAAAAGCAAAGTGTCAATTCCCGGTATAATAAACATTTTTGGATAAACTGCACTGGAAGAATTTATGGCCGGACTTGTAGCTGATAATCCGTAATAATTATCCGAATTCAAAGTCAGTTTTGGATCGGTATTGGTCATACCTGTTGGGATTGTTAATCCTAGTGAACCCAGGTATATATTTCCCACAAAAGTTTGACCAGCTGTAGTACCTGAACTTGTAAAGATATTGCCTGAAGTTGAATAAAACGCATTATTTGCCCAGCTACAATTTGTCATACCGGTTTGTATTTCAGTTTCACCACATTTATAGAAGGTGTTGTGAAACACATTATAATTGTTATTATAACCGGCATAAGTCAAAAAATAGATGGCTCTTGTTCCCGAACCCGGCAATGAACTATCCCATCCTGTACCGGCCATTTCAAAATAATTATTATAAATCCATACATTGTTGGATTGTTTGCATCGGATTCCACCAGAATTAATGAAGAAGTTACCATAAGCTACATTGTTATCTCCATTTCGGAAACAAAACATTGCATTCGGATTATTATTCATGGTGTTATACCTGAGTGTATTTTCCATTGATTTTACAGAGATGGCCTCACTATCGCCCAAACCTGTATCTTCAAAATAACAATATTCAACTATCGTGCGTGAAATCATAGTTGAATAGGCACCATCACCTATTCTAATACATTCATTTCCCCAGTCTCCACCACCACCGGGCATGTGCTGAAACGAACAATAACGAATTAAATTATTTCCGGGATTTGTAGCATTAGGAATTATCTGAAGCATATCACCATCGCCATTTTTTGCTATAGATGTGTCTGTAGGTTTATTCTGAAAATTACAATACGAAACAGTGTTGTTTAGTCCGGCAATCTGTATCATCTTACTAGCAAAATAACCATTGAAATTTAATTGAGTAATGGTGTTGCTGTTCCCATTTACAGTCACGGCATTAGTTGGACTTTCTACAGGCAAACTTCCTGACATATTGTTAGTTGTGAATTGAAATCCACTAAAAGTGTTTGAATTTCCTGCAATGACAATATTGTTATTCCCATCCATAAAAACACCTCCCGCAGTTGCTGCCTTAACGGTTATTCCTGATTTGGAAATGCTAATGGAACTATTCATATAACGTCCATTTGCCAGGTTGATAATATCACCCGAGTTTGCTGCATTTATTTTGGTTTGTAAATCGGTGATAGAAGTGGCTGTGATGGTAGTAGCTTTTGCAACTTCATTTCCTAAAAAAACAGATAAGGCAATAAAAGCAAGTGTTTTAATATTTACGCTTTTTGTCTGAAATAGAATATTTTTAAAAAGTTGAATTTTTAAATTCATAATAATAGATTTTTGTTTAAATTAAAATATTGTTCAATTGGTCAACCAAAGTTAGTGATTTCTTATTAAAATAAAAGTTTATATAAATATAATGGCAATTTTAATCAGTGAAACCTAATTCCAAATAATAAATCTTATAGTTTCAGTGGAATTATCAGCATTTATTCGAATCAGATATACACCGTGTTGTAGATTAGAAATATCGATAGATTGTTGTTGACTTTCATTTTCACTCAAGTTTATTGTTTTAACCAGAGACCCTGATATGCTGAAAATTGAAAGATTGACTTTTGAAATCTGAGCCAAAATATAATTCACAATCAAAGATTTAGCAACTAAATTAACCTTTAGATTCAAATTTTCTTTAGGAGTTTCAATTCCGGTTGATGTTTGAAGATACGAAGGGCCAACATCCGACAGTTTCATAGGATGATTTATGACTGTAGCTGTTGCATTAAACTGATCACAACCTACATCTTTTAAAATTCTTGAAACAGGTCTGTTTTGACCTTTTATATCCAACAATAAGGTATCAATTCCGGGGATAGTTATTAAGGCCGGGTAATCATTGCTTGCTGTAGCAATTGCCGGACTTGTAGCAGTTAAACCGTAATATCCATAAGCATTCAGGGCAAGTTGTGGGTCTGCTGAACTCATGCCCGTTGGAATTGAAATTCCTAATGTTCCACTATAAATATTTCCTGAAAAGCTTGTTCCGGCATTGGGGTTTGTGAAAATTGTTCCCGATTTTTTAAAAAGATTGTTTGCCCAGGTGCCATTGGTTGCACCTACGCCACCAAAATCAATATTACCACAATCGACAAAGGTATTATGTAAGAAATTAATATTATCCAATACATGCGTTGAACTAGATGTATCATAAATATAGGTTACAGCATTCATAGTGCCGGTAAGACCCGATTTTTCAAAATAGTTGTTATAACAAAAAATATTATTGGCCTCTTTTGCTCTTATTCCACCTGAATTTATAAAGAAGTTACTGTAAGCAACATTATTGTCTCCATTTCTGAAGCAAAACATTGCATCGGGATTGTTTTTCATCGTATTGTAACGCAAGATGTTTTCTCTGGATTTGACAGAGATTGCCTCGCTGTCACCCAAACCAGTATCCTCAAAATAGCAATATTCAACCACTGTTCGGGATATATATGTAGAAAGTGTGCTGTTGCCAATTCTGATACACTCATTACCATAATCGCCACCCATGCCCGGCATGTGCTGGAATGAGCAGTATCGAATAGTAGTGTAAACGGGATTTGTTGCATTTGGAATAATTTGTACCATATCACCGGTACCCGCTTTGGCTGTCATTACGGCAAGTTTGTTTTGAAAATTACAATAGCTAACCACATTATATTGACCAGTTATATAGAGGAAATGGTCGGCAGAATAACCATTGAAATTCAGTTGGGTAATTGAATTTGAATTTCCATTAACTGCAATTGTATTGGTGCCGCTTGCCGTAACATTTGCTGTAAACTGAAAGCCCCCAAAGCTATTGTTATTTCCTGAAATGCTAATTATACTTGTCCCATCCAAAAAAACACCACCCGGGGTTGCTGCCTGAACTATTATATTTGATTTTGAAATTGTTAGGTTGCAGTTACTGTAATGTCCGTTTGCCAGATTGATAATATCTCCGGATGTTGAGTTGGTTACAGCAGTTTGTAATGCATTAAGCGTGCTGACATTAATGGTAGCAGCTTCTGTATTGGTTACAATCAAACATATGAGTGCAATAAAAACAATCCTAGTATGATGAGTTTTGGACCAGTTTTTCATGTGTTAGTTCTGTATAATTAGTTTTGTAGACTTCTGAAAATTTCCGTTTGAAAGTTTTACTAAATATACTCCTGATTTAATATCAGTAAAGTTGAAATTCAAAACATTCATTCCAATTTCAATCTGGTGATTTGAAAGTAGTGATTTGATTAATTTACCATTTACATCACAAAGAGTTAATTGAATTTTTGAAGGCTGCTCCAATAATATTCTTGTTTGAATTTGATTTGTAGCCGGATTTGGAATTACCTGAAAGTCAATAGCTGAAACTTTGGGAATTACAACAGCAGTAGCCAGATTTTTCAATCGTTCAGCCAGCTGAGCTTTAAATAAACTTGGAATAGCAACGATTTTTGTTCCTTTCGATTCTACAATTCCCAGCGGATTTGTTGTCCACTGACCCACATTGGTAATTGGCCCTATGCACCCAATTGCCCAGTTACAATGGTATGATGGTGGGTCTTGCACGACAAAATCGGGCGATGTACAGTTCCAAAACATGATTTGTGCACCCGACCATCCGTGTCCTGAACCAGAATCAGCACGGTCCTGAACCCGAATTTGACCGTCGGTGCTGACATTATCAATCAAAATGCCTGTCGACCATCGATGATGTGGACCAATATCAGCATGTTCCAAGGTGGCTGTACAGTTATAAAATACATTTGGACCAGGTGTGCGACTACCATCCACAAAATCGTGACGTCCATTTCTGGTTGTGCAATTTTGAACAAGAGAACGTTGTGCATTTAAATTAAACGAATATCGGCGTCCACCCGTGATTTGGGAAATTCCATCCAACATGGAGCAACTGTCAACCGTTACGAAAGAAGCACCATCATTCACATTTACGCAAGAATAGCCGAAGGAATAGGCTATTACTTTTTTCACCCAGCAGTTTTCCACATTATCCATATAAATGGCATTCCAACCGTGTAGTTCGTCAGTAGAAGAAAGGAAACTCGAAGTCATTTTCAGATTCTCAACAGCACAATTTGAAATTCGCGCTGAAGTAAATTTCAGCACAAAAGCATTAGCGTAAACCGGGTCAATAATATCCATTACCGGTGCATCGAAGGTAAGTACATTACCCTGAACATCGGTAATTTTACGCTCGAAACTAATTTTATACGAACTAGCCGTCCAGTCTGTTGCCAATGGGTCAATATGCGAAAGCGTATCCATGCCAAGCATATGAATCCAGGCAGTATTGGGTTCACGACGGAAATGCACCCAATCGCCTACGGCAAAAGTATGACCGCTTTGAACCGTTACTGATTTAGTGCCAACAGGAACAAACGCATCAGTCACTTGTTTTTGAGTAGATGTTAAATCAGCCTTACCTGATGCTCCGATAATATGAATTAAATCGTACTGCACGATTCCAGTTGCCTTAAAAACAGTAGTTTGTCCTTCGCCACGCAACACAATGCCACTTGATGTTACATTTATTGTGCTGCTCATTTCATACGTTCCGGCTTTGAAAAGTATAGCACCCCGAATTCCATTTAGCAAAGGCATTGCTGCAACTTCGTTTATGGCTGCCTGGACATTGGCGACATTATCACCAACTACCGCTGTTAGGGTTTTTACCACAGGCACAACCGGAATTGGCTTCTCAGAATTCTGATAACCAACACCACTAAAGTCGGGAATCACCATTCCTTTTACATCCGCTTTATAGCTCAGTTTCCCATTAGCATCAATCGAAACTAATGTTGTTGTCTGGCAATTGACGCTTTGCAAAAAAAAATATATTATCAGTGAAATTATACTTATTTTCTTAGCCATTTAGCATGTTTATTATTGCTTGTATTCAGAAAATTATTCAACTGCCTGTTTCTTTTTAGCTTCTTTTTTTGCTTTATTTTTTGCTTTATTTCCATGACGACCTGTTCCATCACCATGATCGATATAACCGGCCTTCGGATTCAAACGGTCAAGTTCGGACTGAAGACTAGCTCGTGCAGCTATTGCAGCAGGAATCTTTGTGTCGGCCGGAACAAGAATTTCTTCAAAAGGAGCTTTACTCATATCAAACAATTCGCCGTCCTGATTAAGTTTCCATCCCTGACTCCGAACCCAATAATTATTCGCAAGTTGCACGAAAAGTGAAGTCCGTGGTGATCCTTTCTGACCATGAATCTGAGCATTGAAACTCTGACCGTCCAATACAACATCTTTTGGTAATTCAGCACCGGCTATTTCAGCAAATGTCTGCAGAAAATCGGATGAACTTATCAAATCAGTACATACTTTCCCTTTTGGAGTGACCCCCGGCCAGTAAACAATCAGTGGTTCAAGACTGCCACCTTCTTCCATCGATCCTTTTTGTCCAATCAATCTTCGACCTCCAATTGTGGCTCTGTCAGCTTTACCTCCGGCAGTTCCGTTATCGCTGAAGAATATCAAAATAGTATTATCGCTTAGTTTCAGTCTATCAAGTTCGGTGCGTAATTCACCCACCAATTTGTCCATGTAGCTAATATTGTCGTCGTAATAATCTTTGTTGCTCTTACTGTCAGGTGTTCGAGTAATTTCACCGTGAACGTGTGACAATGGATAATAGGCAAAAAATGGTTTGTTTTGATTCTTAGATATGAATTCTACCATTTGCTTATGCATTAAATCCGGCATATACTCATTTTCTTTTAATACTAAATCAGTTCCGTTTACACGATAATTTTGTTTTTTCCCCGGCTCTGTCCAATACACTCCACTTCCGAAAAAGCGAAGATATTCGTCAAACCCAAAATCAGATGGATCGAGAGGTAATTGCCCCCATTTACCAATAGCAGTCGATGCATAACCAGCAGATTTTAAGTAAGTTGGTAGCATTTTTTCAGAAGGAGAAAACACTTCTGAACAGGCATCCTGATTGGTTGCACCGGTACGAAAACCATATCTTCCGGTAAGAAGAACTGCGCGTGAAGGGCCACTCAACGGGTTGGCATACGCATGAGTGAAACGTAGTCCCTGAGCCGCCAGTTTATCAATATTTGGTGTTTTGTAACTGTCCGCACCATTGCAACTTATTTCAGGATAACCCAAATCGTCAGCCAAAATAAAAATGATATTTGGTTTCTTAGGTTCTTTAGCTTGTGCATTAATCGGACTGTTTATTCCTAACATTCCAGCCGCAACTATACCGGCAGCTTTCATAAATTCATTGTTTTTCATTGTTTTAAATTTTATAATTGATAAACCTTGAAATTTGAGAATTGTTGGTGACTGATTGTGGTTCTGAAACCGAAATAACCTTCTTTGTAAGGTGTTTCGTCTTTTAGTTCCCAATACAGTTCATCGTTTAAATAATATTGAATCAGGCCGTTATTCAGCACAATTTTGATTGTGTAGGTTTTATTCCCAATCAATAAATGAGGAGCATCGCTGTACTCTTTCAATACCGGCTTTTCGCCATTGCTGTTATATTTTCTAAAGCGTGTGTACTTGTTGTAATGCCCGCCAACTCCGGCGTAGTATAAATTCAAATTGTCGTACGCTTCAAAATGGCCATTTCGTCCAAATGGATTTTCCTTTTGAGGTTCTGAGGCCATCCAAAAAGCATTCAGGTCAGATACTCTGTCATTTTTCCCACCCGCATCGACTAATGTTGCATTGTAGGTAATCATAATATTTCCTGACAATTTATGATTAAACCAAACTGTTGCTCCTTTTGACGAAGAAATATCTAATTTGTTGTCAATCAGTCCAATAGTTGAACTTTCAACTTGTTCAAATTCAACAATCCAGTTCGTCCAATCTTTATTGAAATTTTCAGAATACAGGAGCTTACCTGCATTCTCCTTTTGAGAAAATGCAAGCAAACTACTAAAAACACATAGTATGATCAGAATTTTTTTCATTCAATTTTCTATTCAACATCACCGTTTTTCCGGTCTTTCTTGATTTTTTTACCTTTTTTTTCAGGAGTTGTACTGATAGGTTCGTGCCAATCTGCTAATTTTGAATAATTTGCATATTGAACATGTTCACGGTTCATTGCTTCGGTGAATAGTTGCTTCATCATCACTTCTTCTTTGCTGTATGCTTTATCACCAATCAGACTTTTTGTTTCCAATGGATCTTTTTCGTAATCATACATTTCGCTCGCAACGATTTTTGCCTGACTGTAAGGAAATTCAGCTGAATAAAGGTCGCCAATCCATTCAGTGTAACGGAAACGTTTGGTGCGAATGGTGTAACCCATGGCATCCTTGCGTGGATACTGACTGAATGCATATTCTCTTAATTCAGCAGCCGGATTTTTCATGGCAGGAACAAGGCTTAATCCGTCCAGGTATTTTGGAGTTGGAATTCCGGCCAGTTCGCACAAAGTTGGGAAAATGTCCACAAATTCGCATTGTGTTAGTGGTTTAATGCCGGGTTTCATTCCTTTTACACGCATTAGCATACAAGCATGTGTTGCTTGTTCAAAATCGGTGTGTTTATTCCAAAGCCCGTGATCGCCTAAATGCCAACCGTGGTCGCCCCAAAGTATCACAATGGTGTTATCGCTCAATTTTAGTCGGTCTAATTCATTCAGCACTTTTAGCAGTTGAGCATCCATATACGATGCAGCTGCGTAATAACCATGAATCAGTTCTTTTTGCTTATCAACAGGCAAATGATCCAAATCTTTCTCCGAATAACTGTCAAACTGTGGAATGTCGGTATAGCTTTTCAACTCACCCGAAACATGATAAGCTAAATCCGGGCTTCCGGCAGCTTTATGTTGAAATTCAGCAATTTTGAATTGATCACGTTTGTATAAATCCCAGTATTTTTTGGGTGCAACAAATGGTAAATGTGGCTTGTGGAAACCTACTGCAAGGAAAAATGGTTTTCCATTTCCTTTCAATTGGTTTAGTAACTTGATCCCAATTTCAGCACAAACACCATCCTGATAGGTATTATCAGGCACATCGGCACATTCAACTGCCGGACCTTTTTTGCCTTTTTCAGGTACGAAATTCACGTATGTTTCAGCTTTATCATTAATCCAGGGAGTTGACCAGGATGGCGCATCATGTCCCGGACCTGCACTACCTACATGATAAATTTTTCCAACGGCTGCTGTTTCGTAACCGTTTTTAATGAAATACTCAGGCAAACTAACTGCATTAGTGTTTACCTGACGGAAATTCGTTATCAAATCCCACACTTTTGTCTTGTCGGGACGCATTCCTGTAAGACAGCTGGCACGGGTAGCACCACTGATAGCCTGCTGAACATAACAGTTCTGGAAAGCCATACCTTCATTTGCCAGACGATCCATTCCCGGAGTAATAGCCATTTTATCACCATAAGCGGCAATTAAAGGTTTTAAATCGTCAACGGCAATAAATAATACATTAGGACGTGTTTTCTTTGTTTCCGTTTTTTGTGCCATTGTTGGCATAGTAGCCAAACCTAACAAAGCAAGGTTTAAACTACTGTTTTTAATTAATCTTTTCATTTTCTGATTTCAATTAAATTTATCTTATTCAACACTTGAACCGGCATAACGCCCTTTTTTTTCAGGAGTTGTGCTTATAGGGTTTTGGTAGTTTGCTCGTTTTGAAAACGCAATATACTGAATATGTTCACGTTCCATAGCTTCTTCAAAATATATTTTCATCTGAGTCTCATCTTTTAGATATGATTTATCTCCAATTAAACTTTTAGTTTCCAGTGGATCTTGTTGATAATCATACATTTCACGTGCAAGAATATTGGCTTCGCTAAATGGTTTTTCGGCTGAATAGTAATCGCCGATCCAAACCGTATAACGGAATCGTTTTGTTCGAATGGAGTAACCCATTGCTTTTCCACGCGGATATTGGCTTAATGAGTATTGTCTCAACTCAGCAGTAGGATTCTTAATTGCCGGTATCAAACTGATTCCATCCAGCCAACCTGGTGTAGGAATTCCGGTCATTTCGCAAAGCGTTGGGAAAATGTCTACAAATTCGCACTGTGTGGTTGGTTTGATGTTTTTCGGACTGCCTTTAACGCCTTTCATTAATAAGCAAGCATGTGTTGCATTTTCAAAATCAGTATGTTTGTTCCACAAGCCATGGTCGCCCAAATGCCAGCCATGATCGCCCCAAAGCACCACAATCGTGTTATCGGTCAATCCCAACCGATCCAATTCGTTCAACACTTTTACCAGCTGCGCATCCATATACGAAGCAGCTGCATAATAACCATGAATTAATTCTTTTTGCTTATCAGCCGACAAATGATCCAATTCTTTTTCGGAATAACTGTCGAATTGAGGAATATCGGTATACATTTTCAATTCACCGGAAACATGATAAGCCATATCCGGACTGCCACTTGCTTTATGTTGAAAAGGCGCAATCTGGAATTGATCTCGTTTGTATAAATCCCAGTATTTTTTAGGTGCAACAAATGGTAAATGTGGTTTGTGAAAGCCAATGGATAAAAAGAAGGGTTTCCCGCCATCTTTTAATTTTTGCATTAATTTAATGCCTATTTCTGCTGCAACACCATCCTGATAAGCATTATCGGGGACATCAGCGCATTCAGTTGCAGGCCCTTTTTTGCCTTTTTCAGGTACAAAGTTCACGTATGTTTTGGCATTATCTTTCTCAAAAGGAATTGACCACGAAGCTGCATCGTGACCGGGACCGGCACTACCTTCGTGATATATTTTTCCAGTTGCGGCCGTTTCATACCCATTTTGAATAAAATACTCCGGAATACTTACAGCATTTGGATTCACCTGACGAAAATTGGTAACTAAATCCCAGACTTTGGTTTTATCAGGACGCATGCCGGTAAGACAGCTGGCACGGGTTGCACCGCTAATAGCCTGTTGTACATAGCAATTCTGGAATGCCATACCTTCTCTTGCCAATCGGTCCATGCCGGGTGTGATGGCCATTTTATCACCGTATGCTGAAATCAATGGTTTCAAATCGTCAACCGGAATGAATAAAACATTGGGTCTTTGTTGCTTTGGCTCAGCTTGATGAGCCATTACCGGCAAAGTTGCCAGCCCTAATAAAGCAAGGTTTAAGCTGCTGTTCTGAATTAGTTTTTTCATGGATACATTTTTATTTTATTTCTTGATTATCAGCCATTTTGGACCTATTTCTTTCGAGTTTAAAGGATGATGTATTATAGGTGAGTCAGCTAATTCGTCAGCGCCTATATCTTTCAAATCATCTCTTTTCTGACCATCCATATCCGTTGTAAGATCTGAATTTACACCCCCATTGATAAGCGGACTGTTTTTATCCGGACGAAGAAATCCGTCTTTCGAAAATGTAAATTTTGGATTTATCATTTTAATCCCTTTCGTTGCTCCCAAACCGCTCGTTTTGCTGCCCCAACTAATATTTCCTTCAAAAATATTAGGTTTGAATGAAAATACATCTAAGGGTGGATTCTTATCCTGAACCGCTTCGATGATTGAATTGCCAGTGCAATTAAACACAACATTGTTTACAAATTTGTTATTTTCAGGGAGTAATATCATTTGCAAATTTGGCCAGTGATTTTCATACGCAAATCCAATATCGATGCCGTTTCCAGTACAGTTTACAATAGTGTTATGAGCAAAATAACCATCCTTTACCTGCAAATACTTTGGCAGTTCTTTCTTTTTGGGTGCAAAATTCGATGTCAGACTTTTTTCATAATATTCACCCGTTATCAGTCTCAGCCCATCTTCTGTTACATCGGAAATATAGTTATTGATAACCCGATGATTGCTGCCGGCAACCCGAATGCCGGTTGTACCAGCCTGACCCTGACCAAAAATAAAGTTTCCTTCAAAGATATTGTTTTTTCCACGTCTGCCAACCAAGCCACCTCTTGAAGCGATGACTGTATTGTAACGAACAATGTTGTTATTCGATTTGAGGGAAATAATTTCAGTACCTTCTCCATCGGCATGGTCAAAAAGATTATATTCGATAGTAAAATAAGCACCGTCGTCACCCGGTTGGTCGGCATGACCGTAACCAAAAATTCGGAAAATTTCACGACCGTTGGCATGTTTTACATAAGGAATATCCTTTACAATACAGCTGTCTACCTTATTGTAACGAGCATTTTCTTCGAAATTTTGTACCACCGGGTTCATATTACTTTTTCCTTTGAAAAGGCAATGATCCATTCGGTTATAACTTCCCTGAAAATATACCCAATAATATGCTGTTTGAAAATTTGACGGATTGAAATCTTTAATAACAGTATTACTAAGTCTGCAATTATCAGAATTAAAGGTTATTACTGAGCCACCATCAATCGAACCATTTCGAAACACAAATCCGTCAACCACCAAATAAGGTGCTGAAAAAATCAAAGTCGAATTTCCACTTAAAATTACTTTCCCCGGAGTCTGAGCACACAAAGTTATATAAGCTGATACGGTAGCTGTTGAATTAAAATTTATAGCTGTGTTTTTCCAAATTCCATCTTTGAGAATTATTCTAGCTCCTGGTTTTGCCTGTAAAATTGCCGAATTTAACTCAGCAATAGTAGAAACCAAAATTTCCTGATTTTGGTTCTCAGCTGCCAGCGAAGCAACTATTGAGATAAAGAAAAAATAAACGATAAGTACTTGTCTCATTTTTATTGTTAGACTCTGAAAAATACCAAAGGTTGAATTGGTTAATGTATTTGTAAGCATTAGAAGCAATTGAAATGAAACAAAAAATTAGTATGTATGCCAGATTTTCTTTTAATATCTGTAAAAATTTGGTCGACCAGTGCATTGGTCGACCAAAAGTAATACAAGAATCAATAATAAAAAAATAATTTCATGGCTTTTTACTGAAACATGCTGTAAAACATAGATTTTTCAAAAAACAACTTATTTTTGTTCGATTTTAAGTTCGTTTTTCAATGCAAGTTTATGGCGTTCTGCTTCGAAAAAAAACAGCATCTTACTGTACAAATCCTTTTTAACTTCAGTATATTTCTTCTCATCAACCACATTTATTGTTTCGTTAGGGTCTTTCTGATAATCATATAATTCCATCGCTACTATCAGGTTTTTATCAAAAGCTAAATTGCTTCGAAAATAATCTTTCATCCAAATAGTAAACCGATACTGAGACGTTCGTAATGAATAACCCATATATTTACCGTCAGCATAACCCAAGCGGTTGGTTTCGTTCTTATCTTCGCTCCTTGGATACTGGCTTATGGAATAATCCTTTGTTGTTGTTCTTGGATTTTTCATAACCGGAACGAGACTTTTACCGTCTAAATGAGGAGGAATGTAAATTCCAGCTAAATCACACAAAGTGGGGAAAATATCTATAAATTCTGTTTGTGACTTAGTACTGGAAGCTTTAAAACCTGGCGCTGAAATAATTAAAGGTGCATGGGTAGCTTGTTCAAAATCAGTATGCTTACACCAAAGTGAATGGTCGCCAAGATGCCAGCCGTGATCACCCCAAAGTACAATAACTGTATTTTTTGTCAGACCAAGTGAGTCCAGCGTATTAAGTAAAATCCCAATTTGTGCATCGGTGTACGACACAGCGGCATAATATCCGTGAATTAGTTCTTTTTGCTTGTCGAGCGGCAGATTTATCCCGATTTTTTGGTCAGTAAAACTCGTTAATTCCGGAATGTCGCTATATGCCATTAATTCGGATGAACTATGATAGGCTATGGCCGGACTATTACGAGCAGGTTTTTGATAAACGGCAACCGGCATTTCGTCTCGTTTGTATAAATTCCAATACTTTTGGGGAGCAACAAAAGGTAAATGAGGTTTCAAAAATCCAACAGCAAAGAAAAATGGTTTATTCTCACTTTTAAGTTTTTTAAGTATATCCTTTGCTTTTAATACATTGGCGCCATCAACATATGCATTATCCGGAACATCGGCACATTCAACCGAAGGTTTTATACGTTTTTGCACGTAGACATCAATTTCCTCTTCTTTCATTCCATTTTGCTTAGCTTCAGCAGTGAATTTTTCTGCTAATTTTTTAGTCTCAGCAAGTTGATAATAAGTTTGAAATGGTTCGCCATATTTTTGGTCCAGATAATTGATATCAGCCTTCATATAATTATAAAATGGAACGCTCCAGGATGGAGCATCCATTTTTTTATCAACACAGCGTGCATCGTAGATTTTACCAATTCCTTGTGTGCTATAACCCTGACTAATAAAATATTGTGGAATGGTTAGTATGTCAGGATTCACGTCACGCATTTTGGTTTTCAAATCCCATATTTTTGTATAATCAGGTCGCATTCCGGTCAAGATACTTGCACGTGTTGGACCTGAAACAGCTTGTTGGCAGTAATTTTGAAGAAAAACAGTTCCGTTTTTTGCAAGCCGGTCAATATTCGGAGTTTTAATTATTTTATCACCATAGCAACCCAAAATTGGTTTTAAATCGTCGACAGCAATAAAGAGTATATTAGGTTTTTCAGTAGCTTTTTTCTCGGATTGAGAATAAGCAGATACAGAAACTAAACTTATTAAACCGAAATTCAGTATGTTGTGAGATAGTTTATTTTGCATAATGCTTGAAATTACAATTTGGCTAATTTAATCTTCTAATCTTTATTGCATTTAAGAATGTGTTAGCTATTTCCTTTTCAAATGATACAGTAATCCCTTTTAAGTTTTTTGCTTGCACAACAAAAGTTTTCGGAACTGCATTTAATGAGCCATATTGTACTGCCGGACAAAAATCTTCAAGCATCATAACTCCATTTATCACAATATTAAACTGACTGATTTCTTTGCTTTTCTCTTCTGATTCGTTTACATCATATACCGATTTTGTTTGTTTGCTACTCAAATCAGCAAAGTGTAATTCTACCTCATATTCACCATCAGAAACATCAAATTTATAGTCGGTTAAACCGTATCTAAACGTTTGATATAGTGGAACATTAGGGGTTTGATTTACTTCTGACTGATGACCAATTCTTTTTTCAGAAGTTCGAAATATCTCTCCACCAATATAACCAAAACTACCAGATTTGTATTCCTGATCCGGTAACCATGTTGTGTTATTAACAGGATCAATAAAAAAACAATTACTACCAACATTTACAGCCAGTTCGAAGGTTTTTTCGTTCGCCTGACGGAGCAGTGCAGGTATTATTTCAAAATCAATTTGCATGGCATCTTCACAAGTAATGTTTTCATTTACTCCCCTTGCAATTAATGAATTTTTGCCGTTCACAAACGCGACTTTCCATATAGCTACTCCTTTATTTGTACTTTGAATTCCAATTGATTTTCCATTCACAAACAATTCCACTTTTTGAAGATTAGAGTATACCTTTATTGGCTGAATAACAGATTTGTCATTAACCGATGACTGGATTCCTTTACGTATTTGCCAATCTCGACTGGCAATATGAATAACAGGTGTTTTTAACAACCAGGCCTGATATAGAAAATATACATCCTTAGGAGTACGATTGTTATACAATAATCCTTTATTATTGATATGAGGCATACTTTCCTGACGACCAGCGGCACTAAAGTCGATAAAATTCCAAACGGCAGCACCTGCAATAAATTTTCGACTAAATATTTGATCTAAATATGATTCATGATATAACTGTTGCCATTCGATACTAAAATCAAATTGCTCCGGTTTCAAACTGTGTAAACGCCCATCTCCACCTGCTCCATATTCACTTATTAACGAAACGATTTCGGGAGATTCAGAATGCATTTTGTCCATAAACTCACCAAATTGGTTAAAGCCATCTTTATACCATCCATAATAGGTGTTCCAGCCTATTAGGTTTGGAGTATTCGAAAATCCATAATTCTTATAATAATCTTTGCCTCCTGAATTTTGTGCCATGGTAGATAACCTGTATTTATCTTCACTATGAACAATACTATCTAATTCCTTTGCAAATTTTACTGTAATTTTAAATGTTTCTTTTTTCTTTTCTTTATCAGATAACTTTGAAGTCCCAAGTCCAATTTCATTCATGTAACCCCACATTATTATACTTGGATGATTGAAGTTTTGACGTATCATTTCTTTCAAACTACTTATGCAGGTCGATTTCAATTCTGGACTGTCATAAAAAGTATTTCCCAGTGGAGTTTCTTCCCATACTAAAATTCCCAATTTATCACACATCTCTATCAGTGATGGATCCTGTGGGTAATGGCTCACTCTAATAAAATTACCTCCCATCGCTTTCAATAATTCAATATCTCGCCGTTGAAGATCATTATCCAACGCATTTCCTAAACCCATATAATCCTGATGACGAGCTGCCCCAACTAATTTTAGGTATTTCCCATTTAAATAAAATCCCGAATCAGGACTAAAACTAAACCATCTAAAACCCAACGGTTGACTTTGCAAATGAAATATTTCTTGTTTTTTGTCATCCGAAAGTACAGAAGTCTGAACAGTATATAAATATGGATTTTCGGTTGACCATAAATTAGGTTGCATTATCTTTTCAGACAATTGTTCAAAATTACCACTTGTACCGGCATTCAATTTAAGTTTAGATTTTATTTCTGAAACTATTGCTCCTGATTTATCTATAATTTTCGAAATTACAATCAAATTCCTGCTTTCCGTAGACTGATTTACAATTGTTCCTCTGACTTTTACTGTCGCGCTTTTTTCACTTACCACAGGTGTTTCGACAAAAACACCACCCGACCCAAAGTTCAGTTGATCAAAGTGAATTTTATTGGTAGATATTAAATAGACATCTCTATATATTCCACCAAACATAGTATAATCACCCGAAATAGGAGGCAAATCTAAATTTTTACTATTATCAACCTTAACAGCGATAATGTTTTTACCTGGAATTGACACAAAATTTGAAATATCATAAGTGAAAGCCGTATAACCGCCTTTATGTTGACCAACAAATTTTCCATTCACATAAATATCGGCTTTTACAAACACGCCTTCAAAATTGATAAAAAGTTTCTTGTCAATCTGTTTTTTTGTCAGAAACAAATCTTTACGATACCAACCAATACCTCTATAATATTTTTTAAAAGTATAAGCGTCAGTATTATTCCAGGTATGTGGGAGATTAACCTTTTGCCATGACAAATCTTGAAAATCAGATTTCTCAGCACCGGTAACATCTTGCGTAACATGTCTCCAAGATTCATTAATACTCTCTTTTTCAAGTTGAGAAAAGCAAAACAGTGCGTTCAGTAGGATGCCTGAAATTAACCATGATTTTAATTTCTTGTTAAGCATTATTCGGGTTTTATGATTTTCTAGCCAAGGCTAGAAAATCGAAAGTTTGTTAGTGTTTTTCAATGAATATTGATGTTTTTTGCCTTCATATACCGACTCAGGGCTTCAATAAAATAATAGTCAGCATAATTAAGCGGTACATCTATCTCTTTTTTTGCAGGCAAGTTTCCTGTAGAATGTTTTAAAATAAACAATCCATTTTCGCCTTTTTCGGCCAGATAAGAAAATGATGATAAGCTGATTAGAATTTTTTCAGCAGCATCCAGATATTCTTTACCGTTTTTTACAAAACCGCTAAGTTCAATCAATGCCGAGGCGTAAAGTGCACCGGCTGAAGCATCGCGGGGAGCATCGGGAATATTGGGTGCATTAAAATCCCAATAAGGAACTTTGTCGGCAGGTAAATTTGGATTATTCAGCAGGAAAGCTGCTACTTTGCGTGCCTGATCGAGGTATTTCGGGTCACGGGTTTCGCGATACATCATGGTAAATCCATAAATTGCCCATCCCTGTCCACGAGCCCATGCTGAAGAGTTACTAAATCCCTGATGCGTAACTCTACTTATCACTTTTCCGTTGATGCTGTCGTAATTTATTACGTGAAAACAGCTGTTGTCAGGACGAAAATGATTTTCCAACGTTTTATTTGCATGCGAAACAGAAGCTTTTTTATACATAACTTCACCGGTTAGTTTACTGACTTCACACAACATTTCCAAATTCAGCATATTATCAATAATTACAGGATATTGCCAGTCTTTGCGCCCATCCCACGATTTTATTAAACCAACTTCGGGATGAAAGCGTGTCATCAAAGAATTTGAACCAGTAACCAGCACTTTCTTGTAATTCTCATTTCCGGTTAACCGAAAACCATTTCCATAGCTGCAATAAAGCATAAAACCTAAATCGTGAGTATCTTTCCTGTATTGAACCTGATCAAGAATTTCGGTATAAAATTCAGCTTCCTTTTTAAATTTCTCATTATTAGTAAGTTCGTACATGTACCAAAGCGAACCGGGGAAAAACCCACAAGTCCAGTCTTTATAATTAGCAAAATACAGCTTGCCGTTTTCGAACGAACGTGGATTCAATTTTCCGGATTTATAATTTTCCGAAGCAGCTAAAAGTTGCTCTTGCGAGCGGTCGATGGCTGTTTTCAGCCAGCGAATTTCTTTGTAATTTTTGGCAGAAAGTATAGTTGAAAATGCTAATAATAAGATTATTAAACTCTTTAATTTAGTTTTCATTTTTGAAATATTTGAAAAATTATTACTTAACAGCATTACAGATTGGAAATATCAATTTAACATATTAACATAACAATACTAGACGGAACTAATTTAGTTCCCCTTTAGGGGTTAGGGGTCGTTTATGACTTAACCGGTTTTTTCATACCAAGCCAAAGAATCGGATTTTTTACCGGCATATTTCTCAGACTTTCGTCGGTTGGAAAATCCGCACTGCATTTTTCCCAGATCGTAATCCATTCAGGTTGTTGCTGAATGATAGCTGCAAAAAACATAAACGGTCTGCGTCCCGGCTGTTCATCCCAATGCGAAATGTCTTTTTTGAATGGCCAGTTGTTTTTATCGATCACATAAGGTTTTATATAATCAACCCCTTTTTGCATTCCACGACCATCAGCCAATGTAAAATTCCAACCATTAAATTCTTTGTCGGTTAAAATCCATGTTAAGGTAGCAAAACCATCAAGGCAAAAGAGCGAATAGGAATATGGTTTTGTACGTTCAATTTCGAGGGGAAGACTGCCATCTGCTGCCATTTGTGTTGGCAATAAAATTTCAGTATAGTGTTTTTGACATTTTTCCAAAATGGTTTTATCACCAACAAATTGAGCATAAGCTGCAACCTGAGCATGCCACCAGGTGCCATGATTGTTTTTGGCATTCATCTCATCAATTCCATATTGATGTGTATTGAGCCAATTCATAAAAGTTTTGAACCATGCATGAATTGTTTCATTGTCTGATTTTGACAAATACGAAGTATTTTCCAACACCTGAACCGATTTTGTAACTTCGATAAATGGAATTCCATCAATTATTCCAATGCCACGACCGGTATTCACGCCTTTAATGGCCTGAGCATAAAGGAAATTCGGGTTCATACTGGTTTCAGAATTAACAAACCAGGCTTTCAAATGTTTTGCGGCAGTTTCTGCATAAATTGCTTTTCCGGTCAATAAATAAGCAGAAGTTAACGTACCAACAGCCCAGGATAGCTGGCTGATGGCTTGTCGGTGAAAATCAAAATTTTCCGGATTGTTCAATCCATCTTTGCGAATATATGGGCCTGTTGGATTTGCCGGATCAGGCCACCAATAAGTGGCTTCGGAATAATAATCGTGAATACCACCTGCACTCCGGGGACTGGTAAACGAAGTAACCGTAACCGGTTTTAGATTTAAAAAACTGTCTGCCAAATGAATTATCCGTGGTTTTTCGGCACGAATTATATTGGCATAAATCAGATTGACCGGATTATTTATATCAGCTTTTCTTGTCGAATTTTCAGAAGCGACATTTGTTGGCAGAATGAAAATTGAAAATAAAGAAAACACCAGAAAATTTATTTTGTTCATAAAAAATAATTTGTAAGTGATTGAAAATTATTTACGTAGTCCGATATTCGAACCATCAACCGCCTTGCCTTTTAAGGGTGAATTGGCTGATAATGAATATGTCTTCGAATCAAACAAAGGATTTTCCACACTTGAAGTGGTTATTCTTGCGCCTTTAGTAGTTTCCGGTTTTGGGCAATTATAAAAGCAGCTTCTCGATGCTTTATTGTACAAACCCCAAAGCAACATGGATGATTTTACTGCGGAATTCGAGAAAATGGAATTATTGATTTTCACGAACATAATTCTCGAAAGTTTTAGAATCGACTCTTTCTTTGTAGTTCCAACCGAATCGAAAATGCAGTGATTGATAGAAAGTGAACCGCCAATTGTCGATTCATCAAAACCACCCCGGTAATAATCAAGCGCACAATCCGATAGATTGGCAAAAACAGAATTGCTAAAGACTACTGATTCAGCATTATACTTTCCATCTTCTTTTTCTTTGTGGAGATTGAATCCGCTGTATGAATCACGTATTGTCGAGTTTTTGACCACAATCGAATCGGCCATAGTGCTAATCAAACTATTGAAAACAGCACTACCTTCAACGCTGAAATCAAAAATGTCGCAATTGTCGATAAACAAGGAATAACCTAACGCATGTTCAGCAGTTACAAATGCATATTTCGGAGTTTTGGCTAATTTATTATCACCTTCGCCATCGATTCTCACACTTTTGAAATGTACATAAACATCTGATGCTAAGTCAAACAAAGGTTCATCACCTTTGGCAGTTTTCATTTTTATAACGGGTTTTACCGCCAGTTTTGATGAGGCTGTAATAGTAATACTTTTTGTTAGCGTAATTGTTTTGGTGAGGATATGTTCCCCTTCGCCCAACATGATAATATCACCTGCTGCAGCTTTTTCAACCGCTTCAATCAAATTATCTGTTCCGGCTTTTACTTTAATGGTTTTGCCTTTTGAAAACTCTTTTTTGATTGGTGTCAAATCGGGGTTATACCAGCGTGGACCACAATTTTTGGCATTGGCGATTTCAGTTTTTGCTTTCTCATCTTTATCATGAAATGCACCAATCACCGGGTTTGTACGTTGTTGACCCATTATATCAGTGCTGATAAACGAAACCTTTTGAGCAGGAATTTTGCTGTAAACCAGTTCAATGTCATTTAGTTGTGATTTTAAAATTTCACCTGCGATTGTTCCCTTGTCGGAAGTTAATCCTTTTTTGCTGATCATCAGATTATTGCTGAAAGTAATGCCATCAGTTTTATCGTAGCTTTTTATTAAAGCTGTATCGTTAGGGCAATAAACAATGTTATTGATAATTTGTGTGCTTTGAGGAGTGACGGTGCGATTTCGTTCACCAACTCCCACGCAGAAGTTCCATGGTAACGTGCAATCTATCCATGAATTGTTGGAAAGAACGACATTTCTAACTGCCGCGTAACCTGTTGGTGGCGAATCCGGAATTGCATTCATGATGGTAAGCGGTGAACGGAACTCATCACCACGAAGTTTGTAAAAGTAGTTGTTGTAAATTTTATGACCTTCGTTTATTACCCTGACTCCACCGGTAAATGGTTTCCCATTGCCAATAAACCAATTCCCTTTTACCAGCGCATTATTCCCGTGACGAAGTACCAAACTACCTTCCGATTCGAAAAAAGTGTTGTTAATAAACTGATTATTACAAGACTTGTTTGAAATAATTTCAACTTCACCATTACAATGCTCAAAGTAATTTCCTTCAACTACTGTTTCTGAACTCAGCGTACAAACTTCGCCTGTACCAATCCGGATAGATTCACCGCCATTTGAACCCAAACGTGAGCGTGGGCCAAAGAAATTGCGGTGAATCCAGTGATGATTATGAATACTATTTGAGTCATTTGGGCATACAATCAAGGTTGTGCCTTCGTTGGTTTTTCCACCGAAATAGCAATGTTCCACTGAATTGTTTTTTCCCCATAATGCCACCCAGTTGTCAATTGTTTCGCGGTACGGTTGATTAAATTTATCAATCACACAATTAGAAACCACACAGTTGTATGCATAATCTGTGTCGGAGGTTTTAAATAAAATGGTAGTTGTGCCCGGAGTGTATCCTTTTGTGAAAACCAACCCTGAAACATGCAACCAATTTCCAGATAATGAAAGTGATGATTCTCCTTCAAGAAAAACTTTGCCAGGAGTTTCTGCTTTCAAGCTTATGAATTTCCCTTTTTTTCCGTTTCCTTTGAAAACGATTTGAACATCTTTCCAAATGCCGTTTGCGAGGATAATACTATCTCCTGCTACAGCTGTCTTTACTCCGGTGTTTAGTTCCTTGATGTTGGCAACCTTGAAGTTTTTGGCAACAAGAGTTATAGATGCAAGGAGCGCAAAGACGATTAGAAAATGTAATCTCTTTTTCATTGAAAAATTTGAATTAATTAGATGCTAACATACTTGCCAAAATCCTAATCGACAAGTTTTCTGGAATAACTAAATCCACTGTTGATAGAGTATCAAACAGTGGATTTATTAGTTGTTATTTGATGATAAACGCTAAAAATAAGACTCTTGCCTTTTCTAATTGTACTCCTGCATCAATCATTTGAGCCTCAGTAGTTGCTTTTGCATCCCGAATAGTTGTTGCAGATGTTATTGCAGTTGTAAAAGCTGTTTTTGCAGATTGAGGTACTTTTCCGGTAGTAGTTCCGACTAATGTTGCAGTGTTTAAGGTGGTGCAAGTATTAATAGCAAAGTGCAAAGGTATTGATGCTACAACAGCTTTTTTATACAATGTCAGTGCATAAGTACCGGATTTAACCTGACCATCAGTTGAATTTGCATTCTCGCGAGTAGCAGTAGCGGTTATGAGCGCAGATTTTAAATTCGTCTGAACAGCAAGCGAAATATTTCCATTTAATGTACCTACACTAAGTTTTGTATTTAGAGTTGAATCTGCTACTATGGTGTCATTTAAGGTTCTTTTATCGGCAACATTCGGAATAAAAGCTGAACGTGGAGTTGTCAGCGAAGTCATGGCAGCAGAAACCTGCACCCAGGTAGCACCTGTAGTTCCTACTGTCGTTTGGGCTGTGTTCAGCACTTTCAGGTAATTGTTTCTAAGCGTTGCAAGGTATTCATTGACATTATAACCGATTGTAGCGTTATTTACTAAAGCAAGTTGAGCCGTAATAAAGGCACTTGAATTAGCAATAAAAGTTGGTAAATCAGAAGGGATTCTAGCTGCCAAAAAAGCTAAACGAGCTGCTTTTAAGGGTATTAATGCATCTTTTACCTGCCTGTCAATTGTAGTAGTAGCATCACGAGTCGCAATTGCCAGCGAAATTGCTGTTAAAAACTTGGTTTTGTCTTCAGAAATCACATTGTCAACACCAGCTACTCCACCTGTACCTACAGTTACTAAACTATTAAGATTTAAACAGGATGTAATGGAGTCATTTAAGATACGTCTGTCGGAAATATTTATTTTTCCTCTAAAATTTTTCCCGTTACTCGATGAGCTGGTTCCTGCAATGATTTGCCCTAAATATGCATTAGCCATTACCAAATCAGCAATAGTAACAACAGGGAGTTTTTGAACAGCAGAATCAGCTTTAATTAATACTGAATCAACCTTATGTAAATCTTTAAGGTAAGCAGCTTGATAAGCAAGAAAAGATGTGCCCGAAATGGGAGCAAATTCATTAATATTATAGCCAACCTTGCAACTGTCGACAAATAATTTTTCAGAATCAACAAACTTTCGCAATTGGGTTTTGTACTCTTCAAACGTTTTTGGAGTTGCTTTTTGAGCCGGTTCATCAATATTACAGGAGTTAAGTCCAGCAGCAAGCACCATTAGTATTGACAGTGTGATTAACTGTACCGATTTTTCTATATATTTCATAATAAACTATTTTTTTGAATTAATAACCTGGATTTTGTGGAATGACCATCTTGTTATTTGTATCAATTTCCTGTTGAGGAATTGGCAATAACATACGCTCGATGGTAAAACTTGATTGAACAGGAGGTGCAATTTTGTTAAATTGACCATACAGTAATAAATAGTCAGTTGTAAAAATCGCGGTTGTCAAAATAGATAATGCTTTGTTTGGGTCATCGTATGCTTTTCCCATTCGTAATAAATCGAACCAACGGTGATTTTCAAAAGCCAATTCTATTCTACGTTCCTGATAAACCGAATCCAAGGCTTCCGTTTTTGAAGCAAAATTAAGGTATGGTTTAACGCCTGCTCTTACTCTGACTTTATTTACGTCAGCTAATGCATCATTCGGATTAGCACTTTGGGCCAAAATTTCAGCATGAAGCAACAATAAATCAGAATAACGGATAACAGGCCAGTCATTTTCACCCTGAAGTGCAATAACCATACTCGGATCTATATATTTAGAGATATATTGTTCATGAGTACTTGCATTTTTATCCCAGACTCTGAAACATGCATCTTTTCGTGTGTCGGTTGGGTCACTGAACTTAGACATAAACTCAGGAGTCGGGTTGTTGTCACCTACCGGCGTTCCTGCTTTGATAATGTTAGCTGCTGAACCATCAGGAGCAAAAGTTCCCCAGAATGAAGATCCAAGAGAGTTAGACCTGCTAAAACGTATTGCAAAAATAATTTCCGGATTCATTTCATTATCAACGCTAAATACATTGGCATATGCACTGACTGCTGTTCCTTTGGTGGTAACTAAATTGCAATATTGAGTAGTCCCAATTACTTCTTCTAATAATGTTTGTGCCTTTGGAATATCTTGTAAATCACCTTTTTGCATATATGCTTTAGCCAACATGGCTTTTGCAGCCCATTTCGTGATTCGACCAGCCTCAGCAGCAGAATAAGTAGCAGGAAGTTGATCAGCAGCTTTAATTAAATCGGGGAAAATAATCTCATCATAAATTTCAGTTGCCGGCGAACGTACTATCGTCTTTGCATCTAACGGACCGATAACTTTCGTAACTTTGAACATATCGCCCCAAAGATTTACTAAGGTGTAATAATGATAAGCGCGTATAAATAATAATTCTGCTTCGTACTGAGCTCTTAATGATTCAGAAGATACATAAGTTGACCCCGCAGCTACTGATGGTAAAATTGCATTAACGTTGGAAATATTCTGAAAAAGCACATACCAATAATCCCTCATAATAGGTAGGCTGGTAGGAGGATTAAAAAACTTCATAAAACAATAATCCGAACGGTCGCCGGAACTGGTACTGGTATAGGCCACACATGAATTGTCGCTTCTCATTTCTGTAAACTTCCATTCCTCATTAATAGTCTTACACATGCCTTTGTAACATCCGACAACACCTTCGCTTATATGAGTTTGTGTTGTGAAAAAGTTGTCTTGGATAAGCATTGATTCGGGTTTGTCGGTGATTAATGAATCACATCCTGAAAAAATAAGGATTACAAACCAGGCTAATATTATATTTTTGTTTTTCATATCTATTTTTTATTTGGAGTTATTTTTTTGTTGGATATAAACTAGTTATATTAATTGTTAAAAGTTAATGTCAACACCAAATGTATAGGTCCTATTTAGAGGAAAGACACCGCGTTGATATCCGTCAACCAAAGGAAATGCGCTTGAGTACGGACCGCTAGTTCTACGTGCTTCAGGATTTACGCCTTTAAAGCCGGGAGCCATAAAGTAAAGGAGGTTTTGTCCTGAAAAATAAATTCTGAATTGACTTAAACCTACAGACTTTACTATTTTGAGAGGTACTTTATATCCAAAAGTTAAGTCTCTCATGGATGCATAGGAACCATCTTCGATTGCATAATCGGTCAACATAAGGTATGAGCCGGAAGTGTTTGCTGCATAAACTGTTTTGCCATCGCCCGGAAACATCGGACTTACAAATCTGTTTTTAATATAAGCTACATTACTTCTTAGATTTTCATCGTATTTCATATTTCCATCCACAATTTTCAATCCCTGTACTCCCTGAAACATAAAACTCAAATCGAAATCTTTGTATGTGAAAGTGTTCGTAATACCCCAGGTAAAATCAGGGGTAGGTTTACCAAGTACCATACGGTCATTACCATCTATAATATTATCACCATTCAAATTAACAACTTTAAGTGCCCCAATTTTTGGAACAAAATAACCGTAATTGAAAAGGACTCCATTGGCATCGGTTTTTGCCAAAGCAGCAGCAACTTCTGTAAAAGTAGTATAAACGCCGTCACTTTTAAACCCATAATACTGAATGGATGGTTGACCAACAATAGCACGATACACTTCGGTTTTTTCACCAAAATTATCTATATAGGTATTATCGCCATAATTCAATAAAGTGTTTTTATTTGTTGAAATATTACCGGTAGTTTTCCAGGTAAATCCTTTGGAATCAATGTTTGTGGTTGAAAGCTCTATTTCAACGCCCTGATTATTTACTTTTCCTATATTTTGCCAGGATGTTTGATGACCGGTAATATACATAGCAGGTTGTTGAAGTAATAACTGTATAGTATTTGAATTATAATATTCAACAGTAACATTTAGTCGGCTATTAAATAATCCTAAGTCAATACCGTAATTTCCTTCTTCAGTTTGTTCCCAGGTAATATCCGGATTTCCAAGAAAAGTATCATTCGAAGACATTCCGGTAACTGATGTTCCATTCCCTGCACCTAAAACATAGTTATTCAGATTGATTTTATTTGCATACGAGTATTGAGGAATGTTGTTATTTCCTGTTAATCCAAAACTTGCACGGACTTTTAAATTTGATAACCAGTCTATTTGTTTCAGTAATTTTTCTTCAGATGCTCTCCAGCCAATAGAGCCGGCAGGGAAAGTTCCCCATTTATGCCCGTCAGCAAATTTGGAACTACCATCGGAACGTAAACTTGCCGAAAATAAATATTTGCCCATGTAAGCATAGTTCAACCTTCCGATAAAGGATTCTATAGCTTCTGTATAATAGAATGACGTTATACCACTAACGGGAGTTGCAGCATAAGGGTCATCAGTAATTAATGACGAAGCATAATTAAATGAAAGCATATTATCGTCCAAAAAATTCTGGGCAACTATCTGGTTGTATTTCTTTCCTGTTTGTTGATATGTAAATCCAGCCAATGCACTAATGTCGTGATTCCCAATTTTTTTGGTGAAATTCAAGGTATTTTCAGATAATAATTCCGTTTGCAAAGTAGTTTGTCTTTGTAAAGTATTAAAAGATGATGCCGATTTTGCATTCGTTTGTTGTTTATTATTATATTCTTTATAAGCCGTATAAGCACCATTAGAGGTCTTAAACTGTAAACCAGGTAAGATATTAATCGTCATATACGCATTACTTTGCATGCGGTAATCATCGGTTACAATACTGGTCCGTTCATTTACCGATACAGGTGTTTGAACTGCCGAACCCGAAAGCTTTGCTGTTGTCAAGTCCCATACTTCATTGTTATACCCGGGTCCACTTAATATTACACCTGTAAAATCCATAGCTTGTGCGTAGTCGCCTGCAATTTTACCTGTTGCAGCAGCTGTTGCGGCATTATGCCTCACCGGTAACCAGGATGGGTAGCGGATATAATCGGTTAAGTCAACCGCCGGATTTTGTTTTCGACTGTATGATGGCGTAATGTTTATGCCTATTGTTACCGCTTTCGATAAATTGATATCAATTTTTGCACGTAAATTATACTTGTCATAATTGCTGTACCTCATTACCCCGGCTTCACTATTATAATTTCCGGAAATGAAATACTTTATATTTTTATCACCGCCTGATGCACTTAACTGATAGTTTTGATTCATACCATAATTGCGCAGTGCTTGATCAAACCAATCAGTTGGTTGATCTAAATACATTTGTTGCAATAAATAGGATGCCTTTTCAGTATTTGTTATTTGGTTAAAGGTCATAGTTGCTGAAGTTCCATCTACAGCTGGATCCTGCATACGCAATGCTGCCTCATCATACATGAGTTTTGTATATTGCGATGTGTTTAAAACTTCCGGAACTTTTAAGACGGTTCGAAATCCGGTAAGCATCTTAAAATTGTATTTTGGTTTGGCAATATTACCACTTTTCGTTGTAACCAAAATTACACCCCCAGCTGCACGAGAACCATACATAGCAGCCGAAGCAGCATCCTTTAATACTTCAATAGATTCAACGTCGCCCATACTTACCGATGAAAGACCATCTGAGATAGGAAAACCATCTACTACAACCAAGGGGGAAACTACAGCACTGATTGAGCCCATACCACGTACTCTGATTACCGGAGCTTCACCTGCCTCCGGGTCGACATTTTGAATTTGCACGCCTGCCAACTTTCCTTGCAGTGCCTGATCGATTCTCGATACAGGAAGGTCATCCATCTTTTCTCCTTTTATTGACGAAACTGCTCCGGTCAAGTGTGATTTTTGTTGAGTACCATAGGCAACAACCACTACTTCATCCATGGTTTTGCTATCTTCTTCCATTTCAATAAGGAGTTGCTTGCTGTTCCCGACAGCCTGAACTACGGGTTTAAAGCCGATATAAGAAAAAGCCAGAAATGCTTTAGTATCAGTAACACTAACACTAAATTTACCGTTAGCATCAGTAATTGTACCTGTTTTGGTCCCGACTACTTTGATGTTAACACCAATCAATGGTTCTTTCTTACTGTCAGTGACAGTTCCGTTTACTTTGAGCTGTGCAAATGTTGCAGCTGTGTTCATACATAATAGTGCGAACAACCACATCATGTTCCTGAGGAATTGTTTGCTTTTTTTGTTTTTTTTCATTTAGGTATTAATTTTTATTGTGAATTTGAGTTTTATATTCTGAATTAAATAAATTGAAATTTTAAGAGATTTTGATTATTATCTCTGTATCTTAATTTTTTGAAATCGAAAAAATGTTCGTGTTTTTCAGTCTAAACTAATGTATATAAATGATTATCATGCTATTGTAATTATTATTCACAAAATAATTGGCATACCAATAATTTGGTCAACCAAAAATACTGCTTTGTTTTATTATAGCAAAAGTTTTTTTGTAATATTTTGGTCTTTCTGTTGTAAAACATATTTTTGAGTTAAAATATTGTTTCAGCAAACAAAAAAAAACACCGGACTGGTGGTTCTATTTTAAATCAAGTTCTTCCCGTACTTTTTTTGGTAATCCTGCGACGACCAGATTATAGGAGTGGTTAATCATTTCGCATAAGAACTTTTGCGAAATAGAAGGTGAAATCAGAACGGTATTCCAATGTTTTTTATTAAAATGCCAGGCAGGAACAATGGATGAAAATTCTTCACGTAAGGAAATGGCTCGCTCAGGGTCACATTTCAGTGAAATTTGTGTTTCGGGGTTGTCGAGTGGTATCAGTGCAAACATTTTCCCCTGCACTTTCAGTACCATATTCACATCGTCAAAAGGAAATTCATCGGTAGTTCCTTTCAGACTAAGGCAATATTCTCGGAGTTCCTCTACATTCATTATTTTCAAAAATTGAGATATGCAAACATACTAAAAATTCTAATACAAAAAAAAGTCCGACAGATATTTTATCGGTCGGACGTATAAATTCTGAATCAAATTTACTTTAATTTAATTACCAGAGATTTAGTAATCTCGCTTGCAGGCATAGCAAATGAAATTCCTTCAATGCCCATACCAATCAGTTTTGCATTCACAATTCCCAATAACTTTCCCTCCTTGTCGATTAGCGGTCCACCACTGTTACCCCGGCTAATGCTGGCATCTGTTTGTATAATTTTAGAGCCGTTTGCCTGTTTTCGAATGGAAGAAATAATTCCTTTTGTCAGAGTTTGAGATAAATCTTCAGCAGATGGTGTGCCAATTACATAAATTTCTTTTCCCATTCCGGTAGACTCTGTATCCGAAATCTTAAAGGGCACTATGTTATTTTTCTCAATTTTCAGCAAAGCTAAATCTGACTCCTTATTCAAACGTACTATTTTGGGTTTCAATTTTGATCCATCGTTCAAAATTACTTCTAGTTTGGCTGTATCAGCAATTACATGATAATTAGTTACAATGTATCCATTTTCGCTAACAAAAAAGCCGCTGCCATGTCCTTTTGGCGTTCTGATAGTAACCGAAGATTGTACCGCTTGTTCAATTGAGGAAACGTAAACTTTTCCGGTGTTTAGTTCAAAAGTTTTAAGTGTATCTGTTATGCTGACTTTTTCCATTTTCATAACGCTCCTAAATTTCGTTGAATTCAACAAGCTATAAAGTCCGGTTTCCATAGCATCTTTCAGTGCATCCTTTTCATAAACGGAATTAGCACTTTTGACGTAGCTTACAAACTCACCTGATTTAGATTTGATGGTATCTGAATAAATTGGTTTTTTATAAAAATCGAGTACATCCCATTTTATTTTCAATTCCACATTGATAAACCCTGTTTTACGAATATCAGTTGGCCGTCCATTATTCTGAATCCAAATATATTTATATCCTAACACTTTGGCATCGAGGTAGGCATTCTGATTGTAATTGGATTTTAACACAAGACCTGTTGTATCAATGTATCCATTCTTCTTCAAAATGTTATTCAGTTCATCAGAGTAATAGGTGTCGTCAATTTTAATTCCATTTTCAGCTTTTATATTGACTTTAGTTTTCAATTTCCCATTTTTATAATCCTGATAACTTGGATAATAATCTTCGGAGTTTTCAGGGCTGATATCAACTGATACCTTGTTTAGTTGAATTTCTTTGGTGATTGAATCTCTGACAACAATCTTAACAAAGCTGTCATTAAGTAAAATCTGATTATCATATTGCCAGAATTTATTGTTCAATAAAGTCGCCATATAACCATAATACCCTCCAATTGTAGTTGAAACGAGGAAAAAAGGAATTAGGGTAGGAGCTTCAATTGCTGCAGCGAATGCAGTGAATGGCACTCCGATTATTAATGCATTTAATCCGATTGTTGCATAGCCTGCAGGGTCAAGTTTGTAAGGAGTTATCACTCTATACTGAGTTTTATAACCTTCTCTTTTAAGTACTACTTGTTGTGGTTCAGCATTTCTTGGCAAGACATATTTAGTATTCTTTATTTCCGGATCTTTTTTATTGATTTGTATGGTTGTAAGTGAGTCTTTCACAATGTCAATATTTTGAGTTTTGCCAATCAAAAACCCTAAACTACAACTATTCAGCAACATTGTCAGGGAACAAATAAGAATTAATTTCAACGATTTCATAAAGTGTGATATTTTTAAGTTTACTTTAATTTCAGAGAAAGATTTTTTGTAATATCAGCAGCATGTATTGCGAATGATATGCCTTCTACACCTGTTCCAACTATTTTAGCATTGACAACGCCCACTAATTTTCCATCTTTGTCGATAACAGGACCTCCACTGTTACCCGGACTCATACTTGCATCAGTCTGAATCAGGGTTGAACCATTAGCCTGTTTACGGATGGAGGATATGATACCTTTTGTGAGCGTTTGAGATAAATCCTGAGCAGAAGGTGTTCCAATAACATATATTTCCCGACCAATTAGGGATGATTTCTCTTGAGGTATCAGAAATGGTACAAGATTATTCTTATCTATTTTCAATAATGCCAGATCTGCTTCTTTATTGAACCTTATAATTCTGGCAGGAACTTTTGTTCCATCATGCATAATTACTTCAAGTTTTGCAGAATCGCTAATTACATGATAGTTCGTGATAATATATCCGTCTTCAGAAATTAAAAAACCACTTCCATGACCTTCTTTGGTCTTAATGGTTACCGAGGCCTCCACAGCAAGTTCGATGGACGAAACAAAACTTTTTGAGGTTTTTATCTCCAGTTGTTTTAATGTATCGGTTCTGCTGACTTTAGGCAACTTCATGATATTCTGAAATTTATCTGTATTCATAAAGCTGTAGAGTCCTGCTTCCAGGGCATCTTTGATTGCATCTTTTTCATAGCTTGAATTTGCCGCTTCTATAAAACTTATGAATTCACCAGATTTGGATTTAATTGTATCCGAGTAGATTGATTTCTTGTAGTAATCAAGTAAATCCCATTTTACTTTTACTTCAAGATTAATAAAACCGGTTTTAGTCCTATCGGCGGTATTATTTAATGTGTTGGCTACCCAAAAAAATTTGTAAGCAAATATAGTGGCATTCAGATAGGCATTTTGGTTGAAGTTTGATTTAAGTACCAAGCCTGTAGTATCGATAAATCGGTTGTTTTGGAGGATCTTATTCAATTCGTCAGCGAAATAACTGGCATCAATTTTGATTCCGTTTTCCGTTTTAGTATTGACTTTAGTTTTAAATTTCCCCTTTTTGTAATCGGAATAAGTCACATTGTAGTCTTCGGAATTTTCAGGACTTACATCAAAAGATACTTTATTGAATTTTATTTCTTTAGTTAGAGAATCTCTGAGTGGAATTTTAATTAGCTTGTCTTTTATATTAATACTGCTATCGTAATTCCATAATTTAGGGTCTATTGCTAAGAACATACTTCCCCAAACTCCTCCAATCATCGAAGACACAGTTGATAAACAGACAACACCCAACGTGCCTATTTCAGTCACGGATAATGCTGTGGCAGTGCCAGCTACGGCAGCATTAACAGCAATAGTTGCGAATCCTTCGGCTGATAATTTGTAGGGTACCAACACCTTATATTCTTTTTTGTATCCGTCACGTTTAATTTCCAGTTGCTGAGGCATGCCATTACGGGGCAGGATATATTTATTGTTTTTCATTTCAGGAGTTTTTTTATTTATCTGAATAGTGTTAAGGCTATCCTTATTGATTGTAACTTCCTGATTTTTACTCATAAAAAACCCGAAGGAACAGCTATTGAGTAAAAAGATCAATAAAACAAAAAGAAATAATCTTGTTAATTTCATAAAAAATAGAATTAAGTATGTCGTATTATTGATTGACAAATTAACGGATGGGCAAGGGCGCAAAATTAAAAATTTAAATTGATAAAATCTATAAACTTAAGAAGTATTTTATCTAAAAAAATAGGGAGTACAGTTAAAAAAATCCGATTGAATTTAATCAATCGGACATTACTTAAAGTCACTCTTAGGGTGGATTTAAGTTATTTATTTCACTTCCACTCCATTCGTAACGATTGTGCCAGGACGAATAAGTACCAGTTTTCCATCTGCATCTTCGGCCGAAAGAATCATACCTTCGCTCATTATGCCCCGAAGTTTGCGTGGTTCGAAGTTAGCAATAAAGCAAACCTGTGTGCCAATCAGTTCTTCCGGATTTGGATAGTAAGCGGCAATACCGGACAAAATAGTACGTTCTTCCAGGCCATCAGCCAGGCGGAATTGCAACAATTTATCAGCTTTTGGTACTTTTTGACAATCAAGCACTGTAGCTACCCGAATATCCATTTTCGTGAAATCGTCGAAAGCCACATTTTCTTTTACAGGAGCTGGTTTGTACGCTGCGGCTTCGTTGGCAAGTTTAGTATCCAGTAATTTTTGAACCTGAGCAGCCATCGTTTCGTCTTCGATTTTTTCGAAAAGCAATTCCGGTGTTCCCAGTTGTGCTCCCGTTGCCAGTAAATCTATTTTCCCCAAATCTGCCCAGTTAAACGATTCCAGATTCAACATTTTCCGTAGTTTTGCTGACGTAAAAGGTAAAAATGGTTCGAATGCAATGGCGAGATTAGCAGCAATTTGCAAACTCAAATGCATAATGGTTGCCACACGCTCCATATCGGTTTTAGCGACTTTCCATGGTTCGGTGTCAGCCAAATATTTATTCCCAATCCGAGCCAAGGTCATGGCTTCTTTTTGTGCATCGCGGAAGCGGAAATTGTTGAGTAATTTTTCCACATCGGCTTTTACGTTTACAAATTCTTGCAGGGTTTGTTTATCGTAATCGGTCAATTCGCCCAATGCCGGGACTTTGCCATCAAAATACTTCTGAGTAAGCACCAATGCACGATTGATAAAGTTACCAAAAATAGCTACTAATTCGTTGTTATTACGTGCTTGAAAATCTTTCCAGGTAAAGTCGTTGTCTTTGGTTTCGGGTGCATTTGCCGTCAACACATAACGCAATACGTCTTGTTTCCCGGGAAAATCTTCCAGGTATTCGTGAAGCCACACTGCCCAATTGCGGGACGTAGAAATTTTATCGCCTTCCAAATTTAAAAACTCATTTGCCGGAACATTATCGGGCAAAATATAGGAACCTTCCGCTTTCAACATTGCCGGAAAAACGATACAATGAAATACGATATTATCTTTTCCAATAAAATGCAGTAAGCGTGTTTCCGGATCTTTCCACCATTTTTCCCAAGAGTCAGGAAGCAATTCTTTGGTGTTTGATATATACCCAATCGGGGCATCGAACCACACATACAGCACTTTCCCATCTGCACCGACTACCGGCACCGGAATTCCCCAATCGAGGTCGCGACTTACAGCACGTGGCTGTAAGCCCATGTCGAGCCAGCTTTTGCACTGTCCGTACACGTTTGGTTTCCATTCTTTATGGTCTTCCAGAATCCATTTGCGTAACCAGGCTTCGTGCTGATCAAGCGGAAGATACCAGTGTTTGGTTTCGCGCATTACGGGAGCTGAACCACTGATAGCTGACTTTGGATTAATCAAATCGGTTGGACTCAATGACGTTCCGCAGGACTCACATTGGTCGCCATAGGCATTTTCGTTCGCACAATGTGGACATTTGCCTGTTATATAGCGGTCGGCCAGGAATTGCTGAGCCGTTTCGTCGTAATATTGTTCGCTGGTTTTTTCAATAAAACCGCCTTTGTCGTAAATGGTTTTGAAAATATCCGAAGCCAGTTCGCGGTGCGTTTTGGAAGTGGTACGTGAGTAAATATCAAAAGTAATTCCGAAATCTTCGAAGGATTTTTTGATAATTCCATGATAGCGATCCACGATATCCTGAGGGCTTAGGCCTTCTTTTTTGGCTTTGATGGTAATGGGAACACCGTGCTCGTCTGATCCACCAACAAAAAGAACTTCTTCGCCTTTCAGCCGAAGGTAGCGCACATAAATGTCAGCAGGAACATAAACACCTGCCAGATGACCGATATGAACAGGTCCATTGGCATAAGGCAAAGCAGAGGTTACGGTGGTACGTTTAAAGTTAGTCATAATTGAAGCCCCCTAAATCCCCCTTGGGGGACTTTTGGTAGGCAAATAAATGGTGATTTTAAAATTATCTTAAAGCGATTTAAACTAAACCGAGAGTGCAAAGATACGGACAAATACTGAAGTTTGAAATATTTTTTTGCTTATGAAACCGACTGACTCAAAGTTTCCGAAACAAATTTATTTATTGATTCACCCCGCATTTTGGCTAATATAGCTATTCGTCGGTGAAGTTCGGGGGTAATGCGTACATTAAAACTACCTTTGTAACTTTTCTCGGGGGAAATATCGTCCATTTCACAATCTTTAATATGCTCATCAACGATATAATGAAATGCGTCTGTAAGTTCTTTTACTGTTTCGCCTTCGAAAGTTAGCAAATCATTTATTCCTTCAATTTTCCCGTAAAACACATTGTCATCGGCAGAGAAATGTACACTGCCAATAAATCCTTTATAATTCAAAACATCTTTCATGTGTTTTTCCTCCTATTTAAATTAATCCTTCTTTTTTTAGTTCGTCAATAATTAAACTCAATTGATATTGTTTCAAGATATTGGCAGGATGAGGTTTATGAAGCTTAATTTTATGTGTCTTGCTTTTAAAACAAACTCTTGACCCGGCACCTTGCTCTTCATCATAACCCAATGAACTAAGTACCGTTTTCAATTCGGTGTAGGTAAAATCCTTTGGCTGTGAGATTAATCGAATCAGAAGTTTCCCGGCTTTTGACATTGAGAAATTGTTTAATTTTCAGACAAAGATAAAACAATTATTTGCAACTAATGTTTAGTTGCAAATTTATTTTCAATTTTTATTGTAAATTTAAGTTGATTATAAAGTAAGGTTGTTGCTCAAAAAACTTGCCTGAAAATCTAATTTTCCAGGCAAGTTAATTAAAGAATTTGGATCATTTACTTAGCTTGATTAAAGCTGAACCAATCCAACGTACTGGCTAGCAGAATTCAGGGTATCATTTAGGCATGGGGGACATCACTTTAAATTATTTTATTAAATATTCTATATGCTTTGTTCGTTTCATTTTTTTTTAATTCAGGACAAAACGTGTGGAGAAGTTAATTATTGTTGACTTTTTATTATTGACAAATTAGTTGTAATTTAGCTCCCCATTTTTGAACCCGTAAATGAATAAAAAAATAGCCTTTATTATCAACCCTTTTTCCGGAACAGGAAGAAAAGAGGATCTTCCGGCTTTGATTCAAGCCGGATTAGACCAACACTTTAGCAAGCCGGAGATTGTTTTCACAGCCTATCGTGGACATGCAACCGAATTGGCAAAAAGCTTTGTGGCAAAAGGTTTTGATATAGTGGTGGCTGTGGGTGGCGATGGAACTGTAAATGAAGTTGCCCGTTCATTGATACATAGCGATACATTGCTGGGTATCATCCCGATTGGGTCGGGAAATGGGTTGGCGCGACATTTAGGCATACCCATGAATCTGAGGAAAGCCATTCAGCAGTTAAATCAGTCTGAACCAATTCTGATGGATTATGGGCTGGTAAATGAACGTCCGTTTTTTTGTACCTGCGGGACCGGTTTCGATGCCTATGTGAGCACCGAATTTGCTAAAGGGAAAAGACGTGGAATCATGAGTTATATCGAAAAAATTATTACCGGATATTTCAGTTATAAATCCCAAAACTATCATATTTTGGGTGAAGGCATTGATCTGGATGTAAAAGCTTTTGTACTGACCTTTGCAAACGCTTCCCAATGGGGAAATAATGCCTACATTGCACCTCAGGCTAGTGTTCAGGATGGTCAAATTGATATTTCCATTATGAGTAATTTCCCGGTAATTGCAATCCCAACACTGGCATTGAATCTGTTTGCAAAGAATATAGATAAAGATTTGTTTATGACTAGCTTACGCGCTAAATCAATCGTGCTTCAACGGGAAGAATCAGGACCGTTTCATTATGATGGAGAACCTTATGAGGAAGGCAAAGAAATTGTCATCGAAACTATTGCGGATGGATTGAAAGTGCTTGTGAAGAAGCGTTTTTAGAGGCGTTTAGCTCCTGGTTTTTTCATATTCATTTGATATGATATCAATTTATTTGTGAGTCATAATATCCAGAATTATCTTATCGGTTTCCAACATTCCTACACTGCCAATTTTCGTTAGATTGAGAATCGTTTTATCTACGCTCTCGTCAGTTATTCCTTCGACAGATGTAATTACTTTGTTTTCCATGGCCATCAAGGATGAAATGGCTGCTGACGATACTCCATTGGAAACTTTTAAGGCACAACTGGGTTTGGCACCATCGCAAATCATGCCGGTAATGTTTCCAATCATATTTTTAATCGAAAAGCCAATCTGTTCACGCGTTCCGCCCATCAGATAAGTTATACCACAGCTTGAACCTGTAGTTGCCACTACTGCTCCGCACAAGCCCGAGAGCCGTCCCAGACTTTGTTTCATATAGATCGTCATCAAATGACTCAGAGTTAGCGCACGTATCAATTCATCTTCGCTTTTACCGGTTTCCTCGGCATAAACCGACACGGGCAAGGTCGCAGCAATTCCCTGATTTCCGCTTCCGGAATTACTCATTACAGGAAACATTGCTCCCGCCATGCGTGCATCGCAAGCTGCTGCAGTAATCGATAACATATGAGCATAAACAGTATTGCCCATTATTCCGCCTGCTAAAGTGTGGGCAATGCTATGACCATAAACCCCTTTAAGGGACTCAATGGCTGCTGCTTTATTCACTTCAACTGTTTTGAGAATGAAACGTAATTCGTCAATCGGACTCTCGAGAGCAAATTCGCAAACGATATCGAACGACAGCGCTAAATCAGGGGACTTTCCATCAATGGAAAGTACCTCATCCAGTTTGAGTATCACTTCGTTGTTCAGGGCAATATATGAAAAACGATTGTGGTTACGGCTGATAATCACCTGAGCTTTATCCTGACCTTTATAACTAATCACTTCAACATACAGTTTTTCGGATATATCAGTTTTTAGTTGAATATCCATAGACATCGATTCAATTAACAACTTACCAGATTCCACTGATTCCGGAGAAATATCTTTCAACACTTCCAATCCATATTTTGATTTACCTACCAAAGCACCCATAGCAATGGCAATAGGCAAGCCAATCATACCGGTACCCGGAATCCCAACACCCATAGCATTTTTGAGAATATTGGCACTTAATTTAAGCTCAATTCTATCGGGAACAGCGCCCAACAACTCTTTGGTTTTAGCCACAGCGAGTGCTACAGCGATTGGTTCGGTGCAACCGATTGCCTGCTTCACTTCCAAATTTATCAATGATGCGATAGCGTCTCTATTTTCTTTTGTAAGCATGTTAATTTGTTGAGTTGAACTATTTACAAAAGTATACAAATATTTTAAAATAATTATTCATAATCCATTAAAATTCAGCAAAACAATGAATCCACCAGGTATCGTCAACTGTCTGACAACTAGACAAAAAGAAAGGTAGATGATGAATGAATTTTTTTAGTTACCTTTGCACCCTCAAAAAAAAAGATTGTGTTACATGCAGAAAATTAGAAACATTGCTATTATTGCCCACGTCGATCACGGAAAAACTACGCTGGTTGACAAGATGTTATTAGCCGGACACCTGTTCCGGGATAACGAGAATGCGGGAGAGTTGATTATGGATAATAACGACCTTGAACGTGAACGTGGCATCACTATTTTAGCCAAAAACGTATCCATCGATTACCTGGGATACAAAATTAATATAATTGACACACCGGGGCACGCCGATTTCGGTGGAGAGGTAGAACGTGTATTGAATATGGCTGATGGCGTCCTTTTATTGGTTGACGCTTTTGAAGGTCCAATGCCACAAACCCGTTTTGTGCTTCAAAAGGCTTTACAAATTGGATTGAAACCGATTGTGGTTATTAATAAAGTTGACAAACCAAACTGTCGGCCTGATGAAGTACATGAAATGGTTTTTGACCTTATGTACAATCTCGATGCTACAGAAGATCAACTTAATTTTCATACTGTTTACGGCTCGGCTAAACATAATTGGATGTCGGAAGACTGGAAAGACGAAACTGACAGCATTATTCCTTTACTGGACGCGATTATCGAACATATTCCGGAACCACAATATCTGGAAGGAACACCTCAAATGTTGATTACTTCGCTCGATTATTCGTCGTATGTAGGACGTATAGCTGTGGGTCGTGTTCATCGTGGCACCTTGCGTGAAGGTATGGATGTAAATCTGGTAAAACGTGATGGTAAAGCAATTAAATGCAGAATAAAGGAGTTACACACTTTTACCGGTCTGGGACGTACCCGGGCAACTGAAGTAAAGTCCGGTGATATTTGTGCGTTAGTTGGTATTGAAGGATTTGAGATTGGCGATTCAGTTTGCGATCTTCAAAATCCCGAACCACTTAAACCGATTGCTATTGACGAACCAACCATGAGTATGGTTTTCACAATCAATACTTCACCATTTTTTGGAAAAGAAGGAAAGTTCGTTACGTCACGACACATCCACGACCGACTCATGAAGGAGCTGGACAAAAATCTGGCGTTGCGTGTAGAAAAGAACTTAGACTCAGATATCTGGCATGTTTACGGACGTGGAGTTTTACACTTGTCGGTATTGATTGAAACCATGCGTCGCGAAGGATATGAGTTGCAAGTGGGTCAACCACAGGTGATTTACAAAGAAATTGACGGGAAACGTTGCGAACCGATTGAACAACTCACCATAAACCTTCCGGAAGAAGCTTCGGGAAAAATCATTGAAATGGTGGCTATCCGAAAAGGAGAAATGCTTAGCATGGAAGTAATGAACGACCGCATACAACTCGAATTTTTAATTCCATCACGTGGGATTATCGGATTAAGAAACAGTGTATTGACATCGTCAGCAGGTGAGGCCATTATGTCACACCGCTTTTTGGAATATCAACCTTACCGGGGACATATTGAAAAACGAAATAATGGCTCTATTATTGCCATGGAAGGTGGCACGGCTTTTGCTTATTCATTAGACAAATTGCAGGATCGCGGGCGCTTTTTTGTTTTTCCGCAAGACGAGATTTATACAGGTCAGGTTGTTGGCGAAAGCTCAAAAGAGGGTGATATGGTGGTAAACGTTACCAAGCCAAAAAAACTCACCAACATGCGGGCTTCCGGAGCTGATGATAAAGCCAAATTGATTCCACCGATTGTTTTCAGTTTGGAAGAAGCACTGGAATATATCAAAGAAGATGAATATGTAGAACTTACACCTACTTGCATTCGTTTGCGTAAGATTTTCCTCGACGAAAACGAGCGAAAGCGAATGACTAAGAAGTAGTTGGCAGTTGGCAGTATGCTGATGTTTATAGTAAATAAAAGAAAAGAATCGATATTAACTTTATTCCCCTTGAGGGGTTAGGGGTTATGAAAACGAAATACATTATTATAGGTGTACTTTTAGCTATTACTTCCGGTCTTTTTGCTCAGTTTGGCATCAAAACCGGAGTAAATATGGCTAACGAGATAAAATCGTTCAGTCAGGCTGATATTGCTGCTGGATTTGATTCCAAAAATTTAAATGGATATCAAATCGGATTGATTTATCAGGCAATGCCGAAGAAATCCGGCCTGGGCTTTGAAATAGCCGCCATTCTTACTCAAAAAGGGAGTGCATTTACGGATACCTCGACCGTTGCCGGAATTATTCAAAAAGGCTATCGGGAATTGAATTATGTGGAAGTTCCTCTGAATCTACGTTATCGGTTGATACTTGGATTTTTAAGTATTTATGGAACTGCCGGTGTTTATGGCAGCTACGAACTGAGCGGAAAAACGGTAAACGAAATTACCGATGCCACTCAGGAATCTACTTATACAACCTTTATAGATCATGTGGATTATGGTTATAACTTAGGTCTGGGACTCGAATTATTCAAAAAAATTCAGTTTGGTGGTACCTGGTCTCAGGGAATAAAAAATAGCCCTGCATCGACAACCGGCTTACCAACAGCACTAACAAGTTCAAACAGAGTATTTTCTATTAATCTGGTCTATTTGTTTTAAAGGTCAACAAATTAGCAATAAAAATTTCAAAAAGGAGAAATATGCCATTTATTGGTTATTTCTCCTTTTTTTATATATTAGCCCATTGATGTTTTTGAAAAATCAGAAATATATACAAATATAATCTGTATAAATATAAATAATCTCCACCGAATAATTTATCTTTGTATTCGCATTAACTCCTTTAATCCTATACGCCATGTATAAAATTCTTTCCGTAAATCCAGGATCAACTTCCACTAAATTTGCTGTATATGAGGATGAAACCCTAGTTTGTCTACATACTATCCGTCATTCAGCCGAAGAGTTAAAGCCTTACAACAACCTGTTTGAACAGTACGAGTTCCGAAAAAACCTAATGTTGGAGTATTTGAAAAACGATGGGATTAACTTATCCGATTTGTCGGCGGTAGTAGGTCGTGGTGGTATGGTTCGTCCGCTTGAGTCAGGCGTATATGCCGTTAATGACAAATTAATTGCTGATTTGAAATCACCTAATGCACCGGTACATGCCAGTAATTTGGGCGGTGTACTTGCGCGTGAAATTGCCGAAAGCATTCCGGGTTGCCAGGCTTTCATAGCCGATCCAATAGTAGTGGACGAATACCAGGAAGTAGCCCGTATAAGCGGCTTGCCACAAATGCCCCGAAAATCTCAATTTCACGCATTAAACCATAAAGCTATTGCCCGGAAATATGCTGCGGCCAATGGTACAAGCTATGACAAACTGAAATTGGTAATTGCTCATTTAGGAGGTGGAATTTCGGTGGCAGCTCACAAAAATGGCAAAGTGATAGATTCCAATCAGGGTTTGGATGGGTATGGTCCATTTTCACCCGAACGAGCCGGAACACTAGATGCAGGGCAATTAGTTGAACTATGTTTTAGCGGAAAACACACTCATGAGGAAATCAAAAAAATGTTGGTTGGAAATGGTGGGTTGATGGCACATTTGGGCATAAATGAAGAACTTGTGGCTGAAAAGAAAGCCGTAATGGGAGATGAACATGCCACCCTTGTACTGGAAGCAATGGCTTATAATATAGCCAAAGAGATTGGTGCTATGCTCGCCGTATTACATGGCGAAGCCGATGCGGTTATTCTTACCGGAGGTATTGCTTACAGTTTATATATAGTCGAATACATTAAAACCATGATTTCGCCGATGGTCAAAGTAGCGGTTTATCCGGGCGAGGATGAGATGGAAGCGTTGGCTAGAAGCGGATTGCGAGTATTAAGGGGTGAAAAATGTAAAGAGTATTAATAGCCGGCTTGAAAGTCTACTCGTAAGCATTCTCATTTTTAATCCTGATAACTTTAGCCTTGAATCAAGCTGGTTTATGCTAGCAAGAAATAAAACCGTACGCAATCAAGGTTTATTGAAATTTTTACCCTTGCTTTAAAGTGCGAATAATCTAACCATTATTGAATGTTCAACAATCGGCCGGTTTGGTTATCAATATGAACTTTGATTCCTTTTTTACGGAATAGACTTTCCGGTAGCGGAACGGTTTTACCGAATTGTGGAACAAAAAATTCATGTGCATACAAAATATTATTCCCATCACTTAAGGTTAGCTGTGTGGAGGCTGGCAGAATGTAATAGAGTCCGGCCTTTTCAGCCTTTACTTTTGGATTGGCAGGTGTAAGCGCCACAGTGCTCGGAATAAGACTGATATAATACGGAACGCCGCTTAAATCATCAGCTGAAACAATGCCTTTCAGAGCCGAAAGACGGAATAGCACTTCATTGTTCAATGCTTTTTGTGCGGTAATCTTTAGGGTCTGAGTTTGAGTTTCAACCGTTGTTTTCCCTGAAAAAAGTTCAGTCAACTCACGTTCCAGTTTATTCAGTCCGTCAAGTACAGTTTTAAACGAATCACCATCGGCAGGCAGTTTGTCAACATCGGCTGTAAGCAAACTTAAGCGTCGTTCGCGAATACGGTAAATTTGTTTTGCCACACCTTCAGCCAGCTTTGCTTCCGAACCAGCCATCATATATTCTTCACCCAAAGGAAGTAATTGGTCTTTTGGGGTATCTTTAACCAGAAATAAAATTGAGGGATTAAGCTCTTTCTCTGTTTCGCAGTTCACATTAACCCCACATAAAATACCTTTTCCATTAACCGACAATCGACTTGTTTGCAAGAAACGACTTGGTATGATTGAATAGGTTCTGTTTGAATCGGGAACGGCGAAGGCTTTTACGTTGAGGCTTTTTAATCTGAAGTTTATTTTATCTTCGGTAATCACCTTATTTGTAGCCAGATAACGTTCGGAATAACGGTAGAAAACACCCGTCTTTTGAATTGTTTTTTCGGTTTCAATTTCAATACTGAATTCCGTTTTTGGTAAGGAATAGACCAATACAGCTTCGCCTTCAGTGAGTGAAAAAACGGATTGCGATTTAACAACAAAGCTAATAATCGACAGAATGGATAAAATAATCAGATTTCTCATTTTGGCAGGTTATTTATGGTTATTTACTTCGTGTTATTCGTTTCACGTTAATTACTTCGTGTTATTTACTTCGTGATATTTACTTTGCGTTTTTTACTTTGTGTTATTACCTGATTGGATGGAGTAAAATAACGCCCGAAGGACAAATAACGAGAAACTAATAATTTAATAACGAATAACTATTTACTTTTCTTAGCCTTCGGTTTAGTTTTGGGTTTTGCCTTGGCTTTAGATTTTGTTTCGGTTTTAGCCGCAGTGGCTTTTCGTCCAAATGGTTTCTTTTTAGCACCAGCATCAGGCTGAGCGGCTATCAATTCCTGACAACGTTCCAATGTCAATGTAACCGGATCAGTTCCTTTGGGGAAAATTTTATAGTTTATTTTATTACAAGTAAAATAGGGACCAAAACGTCCGTTTAGTACTTGAATTTCTCCATTTTCGCCCAAGGTTTTAATTATTCGGTTTTTCTCCGTTTCGCGCTTTTCTTCAATAATTTCTATGGCACGTTCAGTACTGACTTCCATGGGGTCATCAGTTTTCGGAAGTGAGTAAAATGCTCCATCATGGCGGATATAAGGTCCAAACCGGCCAATTGCCACTGTCATTATGCTCCCTTCAAATTCGCCAGCTTGACGCGGAAGTTTAAATAATTCGAGTGCTTCCTCCATACTAATACTTTCGATGGATTGCTCCTTACGCAGGGATGCAAAAAGTGGTTTTTCTTCTTCTTCAGCTGTTCCAATTTGTGCCAATGGACCATATTTCCCAAGTTTTACAGAGAGTTGACGACCACTTGTAGGGTCAGTTCCCAGAATTCGTTCACCAACCTGACGTTCTGAATTTTTCATCGTGTCTTCGACAATCGGGTGAAATTTTTTGTAGAATTTATCAATAGCAATGGTCCATTTTATCTCACCATCAGCTATTAAGTCGAATTCTTTTTCAACATCTGCCGTAAAGTTGTAATTAAGAATAGTCGGGAAATATTCAGTCAAAAAGTCGTTAACGACCATACCTATATCGGTAGGAAACAACTTGGATTTTTCAGCACCGGTATTTTCTTCTTTTATTTTATCGGTAATCTTTCCTGCTTTCAGTTTCAATACATTATAATTGCGTTTTTCAGCTGTACGGTCACCTTTTTCCACATAGCTTCGATTCTGAATAGTAGAAATAGTTGGAGCGTAAGTCGAAGGACGTCCAATGCCCAATTCTTCCAGTTTGCGCACCAGACTAGCTTCGCCATAGCGTGGAGGTTTTTGTGAAAAACGTTCCTGTGCCACAATTTCTTCCGAAAAAAGTTTCTCCCCATTTTTCATTGCCGGCAATAGTGATTCGTTTTCTGCATCCGTTTCATCGTCAGTCGACTCCATATAAACTTTCAGAAAACCATCAAAAACAATCACTTCGCCCGAAGCAATAAATTGTTGTTTGTTGCCTGAAATACGGATATAAATTGATGTTTTCTCCAATTCAGCATCAGCCATTTGAGATGCAATGGTACGTTTCCAGATTAATTCATAAAGCCGTTTTTCCTGTGAACTTCCTTCGACGGTGTGAGCATTCATATAGCTCGGACGAATGGCTTCGTGAGCTTCCTGAGCACCTTTGGTTTTGGTATTGAACTGTCGGGTATGGACATATTTTTCACCGGCCATACTTATAATTTCGGCTTTGGAAGTTCCCAATGCGAGCCCCGAAAGATTTACGGAGTCGGTACGCATATAGGTAATGTTACCCGATTCATATAATCGTTGCGCCACCTGCATGGTTTGCGCCACCGAAAAGCCCAATTTACGGGCTGCCTCCTGTTGGAGTGTGGATGTAGTGAAAGGTGGTGCAGGTGATTTCTTAGTCGGTTTTGTAATGATATTATCCACGCTGAATTGTGCGTTTTTGCAGGATTCCAGAAAAACCATGGCTTCAGCTTTAGTAGCAAAACGTTGAGAAAGTTCTGCTTTCAGCTCTATGGCTTTCCCATTTACATCAACCGAATTAAACAAGGCACTCACCTTATAACTTGCATCTGCCAGGAACTGATTAATTTCACGTTCACGCTCCACAATTAAACGTACAGCGACCGACTGAACTCGTCCCGCCGAAAGGGATGGGCGAACCTTGCGCCATAACACCGGAGACAGTTCAAAACCCACAATCCGGTCGAGGACACGTCGTGCCTGCTGAGCATCCACCAGATGAATATCAATATCCCTTGGATGTTCGATAGCATTCAGAATGGCATCTTTTGTAATTTCATGAAAAACAATTCGGCGTGTATTTTCTTTTTTTAATTTTAATTCTTCGTATAAATGCCAGGCAATTGCTTCTCCCTCCCGGTCTTCATCGGAGGCAAGCCATACAATTTCTGCATCTTTTGTTGCTTTTTTGAGTTCAGCAACCGTTTTTTTCTTGTCGGTAGAAACCACATATTCAGGTTGATAATTGTTGTCAAAATCTATCCCGATTCCTTTCTCTGCTAAATCACGTATATGCCCGAAACTGGACATTACCTGATAGTCTTTCCCAAGAAATTTTTCAATGGTTTTAGCTTTGGCTGGTGATTCTACTATAACAAGATTTTTAGACATTCTACAATCAGTTAGGTGGATGTTAAATTGAAATTGAGTGCAAAATAACAAAAACAAGTTGGTATAAGCCAAATTTTCAGCACATTATTTTTTATTTTTATTGATTTTGGGTATAAAACCGCTAACCAAAGAAAATAATAACGACCTATTCTTGTATTTTAATCGAATGAAATTGGGTTTATTGTGAATAAATTACGAAAAAGTATAAAGGCAAGTGAACAACTCTTAGTTTTCAATTGTATTTTTAATTAAGCGGAATAAAATCTTAGAGTTAATGACCAGTATTAAGCGCTAACTTAAGCAATCCATTTGTCGCGACGATTTCACGTCCAAAAAGATAATTGTTTCCACCCTTATAATCAGTTACTATTCCACCGGCTTCTTTAATAATCAAAGCACCGGCAGCCACATCCCAGGGTTTGAGATCATATTCCCAAAAAGCATCAAAACGTCCACAAGCTACATATGCTAAATCAGTTGCTGCAGAACCCATCCGACGAACACCACGTGCATTTTTCATGGTCCATTTCAATGTTTCAATATAATCATCCAGTCGACTAAAGTCTGAGTACGGAAAACCAGTAGCCACTAAAGCATCGTGGATATTTGCTCTTTTGGAAACCTGAACCGGCAGAGTATTCAGGTAAGCCCCACCGTTTTTCCAGGCATAAAAACACTCGTCAAGACCCACTTCGTAAACCACTCCAAGAACCAGTTCCTCCATATCGAGCAACGCAATACTTACTGCATAAATTGGAACTCCCTGTATAAAATTGGTTGTTCCGTCCAGTGGGTCAATCACCCAGTTGAACCGTTCACCATGAATATCGGATGTACCCTCTTCGGCAATAAATCCCGATTCAGGTAATAATTGTTGAAGTTGCGCTATAATTTGTTTTTCAGAAGCTTTATCCACATAACTCACCAAATCGTGCATTCCTTTGCTCTCGATCATATTGTCGTTGAAAGATTTGCGCTCTTCAGCCATAAATTGGCCTGCCATTTTTGCGATTTCACAAGTAGCAAGTGTGAGTTCTTTGTAAGTAGTGTTCATATTTTCGTGATTAGGATATTTGACAAAGGTACTGGTTTTAGAAGCAAAAAACATAAATTTCATTTCGAAATATGTCATAAATGCTATTACTTTAAGTCAAAGTCAAATACTGCAAAAAGGAAAATTGCAAATGTTGTTTTAGTCCCTTAGCCAAATAAAATCAATATGGAAGCACATCTTCTAGATTTGGTGGTGCATCCATAGCATCAATTGCTGAATTTGAAGGATGAGAATATTAAAAATTTGACCTATAAAAATGAAATTCGGAAAATCCTTTTTACCTTTGTCGGAAAATAATTAAATTATAATACAGCATGAAACAAATTCTTTTTTCAGTTTTGATAGTTATGTTAAGTAGTTTATTGAATGCGCAGGAAGTAATTAAACTTTACCCAAACGGTCCAAAAGAAAGTAATGAAATTACTACACCGGAGAAATACCGCGACAAAGAATTTTTAATGGATATTTCTGAACCACGTATGTTCGTATTTCCGGCTTCGAAAGAAAATGCAAATGGTACTGCCGTATTAATTTGTCCCGGTGGTGGATATGGAGGAGTTTCACAAATAAAAGAAGGTTCTGATTTTGCCAAATGGTTCAACGATCTGGGAGTGAGCGCTTTTGTGCTTTATTACCGCATGCCCAACGGTCATACCCTTGTACCGCTTACTGATGCTCAGGCCGCATTGGCAATTATTCATGAACGTGCCAACGAATGGAAAATCGATAAAAAGAAAATCGGTATCATGGGTTTTTCGGCCGGCGGTCACCTCGCTTCAACAGTAGGCACACACTTTAAAACCAGCGTAGAACGTCCGGCCTTTATGATTTTGGGCTATCCTGTTGTAACAATGGATAGCACATTAACTCATCGTGGTTCAAGGAATAACCTATTGGGCAAAAAACCTTCTGATGAATTAGTGAAACTCTATTCGAATGAACTTCAAGTGACAAAAAAAACACCACCGACCTTTATTGTACACGCCACGGATGATAAAACTGTTCCGGTTAAAAATAGTATTCAACTTTATCAGGCATTGAAAGAGAAGAAGATTGAAGCTGAGCTGGACACTTTTGCAGTTGGTGGACATGGATTTGGAATGCGAAAACGTAATATTCCGGTAGATAACTGGACAGATTTATTGAAAACGTGGATGAAAAAGAATAAATTAATCTGACAAATGCACTATCAGGAAGAAACCAACGACGCTGTCGCACTGCTTCAACAACTTATAGCAATTCCGTCTTTTAGTAGGGAAGAAACGGCTGTTGCTGATTTTTTGGAACGTTACATAGAACTAAAGGGTTATGTCGTTTCACGAAAAGAAAACAATATCTGGCTTTTGAGCCCCGGATTTGATTCAGCAAAACCAACCATTTTGTTGAATTCGCATATCGATACCGTGAAACCGGTTAGCGGTTGGGTTCATGATCCGTTTATTCCATTATTAGAAAATGGAAGATTGCTTGGACTTGGAAGCAACGATGCGGGAGCAAGTGTAGTCAGTTTGTTATATGCTTTCTTTTACCTTACACAAGGTCAACAGTCTTATAATCTGATTTTTGCAGCCAGTGCCGAAGAAGAAGTATCCGGAAAAAATGGGATAGAAAGTTTGTTGCAGGAATTACCGAAAATTGATTTTGCAATCGTGGGAGAACCGACCCAAATGAACATGGCTGTAGCGGAAAAAGGATTGATGGTTCTGGATTGTACTTCAACCGGAATAGCTGGTCATGCAGCTCGCAATGAAGGAGAAAACGCCATTTATAAAGCCCTAGAGGATTTAGAATGGTTTCAGACATATGAGTTTGCGAAGAAAACAGATTTGCTGGGACCAGTAAAAATGACTGTTACTCAAATCACTGCCGGAACTCAACACAACGTTGTTCCGGACAAATGCAGCTTTGTGGTGGATGTTCGCAGCAACGAAATGTACTCCAACGAAGAAATATTGGAAGAAATTCGTTCAAATGTTGCTTGTGATGTACAGGCTCGTTCTACACGGTTGAGTTCCACTGGCACCCCATTAAATCATCCAATTGTAATGCGGGGAGAACAATTAAAGCTTTCATTATTTGGCTCACCTACTTTATCCGATCAGGCATTAATGTCATTCCCAAGTATTAAAATGGGCCCCGGTGACTCAGTGCGCTCTCACACGGCTGACGAATTTATACTGACCAGTGAAATTGTGGAAGCTATTGAGATTTATGTTGAATTGCTAGATAAATTAGAAATATGACATGATCAAGAAGTTCAAAAATTGGATTGGGGTTAAACCGGATAAATTCAAGTTGCTAATTTACTTTGGTTTATATTTTGTTTATTGGTTTACATTGTGGTTCATTTGGGATGCCGTAATTTTAAGAGAATATCACAACATCTTCCATTATCTTTTTTACGGTTTATGGATGTCTATTGGTTGGCTTTTATTCAACAAATGGGATTTGATAAAATCGGGTTTTAATCGGAAAAAATAAATCAGATTTCTATGTAAGAAACTTCAGTATTTTGAGTCTATTTATATATGGTTTAACTTTTAAAAGATAAATATGAAAAGATACTCCTTCCTTCCGTTTCTTTTCTTTGTGTTTTTTGCTCAAGCACAGAATATTACATTGAAAATCAGCATTCAGACAGAAGACAATAAATGCCAGTCTGACTTTACAACTAAAAAAATTGTGATAAAAAATACCGGAATCTCTGGTTCAAGGCCGGTTAAAACAATTTCCTCACAAAAATGTGAGAATGAATTTCTTTTTCCAAAAAAAACAGGTAAATATCAACTTAAAGTGTCTGCAGAATCGTATTTACCGGATTCATTGAATTTTGAAATAACTGAAAATTCTACAGAGATTAAATTACCGGATCTACAGCTACTTACCCGCAAAAAAGAAGTTAAGCTGAATGAAGTTACTATTTTTGGAAATAAGCAGGAATTTATCAAAGTTGATGCCGATAAAACAACCTATCTGGTTAAAGGAAATCCTTCATTGACATCCGGTTCAATGGAAGATGCTGTAAAGAAAATTCCGGGAGTGATTAAATCCGCTACCGGTGACCTGACTTTTAATGGTCGAAATCTGACTGTATATATTGATGGTTCTCCCGCTAATCTTTCGGGCGAAGACTTAAAGGCTTTTTTGCAGGGATTACCAGCTAACTCAATTGATAAAATTGAACTGGTAGAAAATCCTGGAGCATCCTTCGAAGCTAATACCAATGGGAGTGTGATTAATATTATAACACGTTCAGTGGCTCTGAATTCATTTAATGGAACGCTGAATTTACATTACGGTAACAGTTTGGGGGAAAATAAATACTCACCGTCATTGCTGATGAACGGGAAAGTCAAAAAGGTGAACTGGCAACTTCAAACCGGCTATAATTCGCATGAAGTAGCAATAGAAACAAGATCTGACCTGAGATACAACGACAATAATGATAAACTCAAAGGGCTGGTTTTTACACACGATGGAATTTCAAAGGATTTAAACAATAATTTTTATTTCCGCCCCATGGTTAACTTCAGGCTTACACCTCGTTCAAACCTAATTTTCAATTATAATCTCAACATTGCAAACAATATAAGCAATGACTCAACCAATAATTTCACGCAAAGTCTTCCAGCTCCTTCTCAATTAAATTACTATTCATTATATACTAACCAAAATCGGAATGCGAACCACGAATTAGTAGCTAAATTCAAGACTCAATTAGACTCGGCAGGCACAAATAACCTACAAATAACAGCTTATTTATCCAATTATACCCGCAATGGAAATGCTAACTCATCCATGCCTCAGATTCCCAATTATGGTATCAACTCTATAAACCTGAATCTAACAAATGCTTATTTAAAATATGATGTTAATTTACTGTTCAAACCTTTTCAGTTGAACACCGGTGGAAAGTTTAGTAAAGCACTGGCTCACAACCTGGGCAAATACAATTTATCGAGTCCGACAGCAGATATTTTTACAAACAGACTGTATATCGAAAACCAGACAAAAGACTTCAACTACGATGAAACGAATTTCGCTTTGTACCTTGAAGCACGTAAAAAGTTTGGAAAATTGAGTACCACGGTTGGAGTGCGTATGGAAAATTTATTATATTCGGGCAAGATTGCAAACAGTTCAAGAGCTTATGGTGATACTTTGTTGAATATTTTCCCAACTCTAAATTTAATGTATGAGTTCTCCCCTATTTTAAACCTGCGCGGACAATATTCACGGAAAATTTCCGCCCCATCCTACAATACACTCGACCCGAATAGTTCCGGCTATTTCGACCAGTATACCGGAACAGTTGGTAATCAAAATCTTAAGCCAAATTTCTACGACAATTATAACCTGAACTTTACGGCATTCAACTTTGTAAGTCTGCGTACAAGTTATTCCTTTACAAAAAATATCTCAATGCTGACTTCAGAATCGTTTAAAGACTCTTTATACAGCAATCAAACTTATAAGAATTACGAGAATATTGGAAATTTTAATGCGTCTCTGTCGTTTCCTATTCCGTTCGACCTGATTACGAAAGGTCCTGATTTCTTTAAGAAACCCATGAATTTCAACGAAATGAGTTATCTGTTTTTTTATGTTGGATACAATCTTCAGAATATTGCGGGTTATGTTTATTCCGATGGAAGTAAAAATGCTCAACCCTATTGGGTATTTTATGCAAGTACTCATATAAATATGCCCTGGAAACTGAAGTTGGATGCGCAATATCAGTTGATTCCTAAAGGGAATCTTCAAATTTACACACTTCAAAAACCGATTCAATATTTTCTTGTAGATGTATCTCGGAGTTTCCTGAAAAACAATAACTTAACACTTACAGCTGAAGTAACCAAATCTTATCCATTGCAATTATCATTTCCGACACAATATACAAAGACCGACTTTTACAATGCTTATGATGGACTGACATTCTGGTTTAAACTGTCGTACCGCTTTGGAAAATTCCAGAGTAAAGAGGAAACTGAAATTAATATTGAAAAGAAACAGATTGAAGGAGCGGGTATGAATATCAAGTAGTTAGTCTACAATAAACCCGCAAGTAGCACAAAGGGGTTCGACAACTTTTCGTTGTTCGAATCCCTTTTTTATGTCTATTGTACGTTGAGTTTTCAGAATTTCTAATAAATCTCCGGTGAAGATATTTCCAAGTAATATACTAGCATCAGCATCCAAACAGCAAGGAACAACCTGACCATCAGCCAGAATAGCAATATGGTCACGAAGTGCATAGCAATGTTTCAGAGTTTGTGTTCCGACTTGCTTTTCATCCGGCCATTCAAAACGGGGTGCACGTTGCAGAAAAATATGTTCAGCTAATTTGATACCATTTCCATTGGTATTTCCATTTAATGTTTCCTCTGCAAAATTGAATTTTGCAGCTATCCGACTCAAAAATAGCGAATTAAATACCTGGCTGGTTTCACTGGTTGAATTCCAAAGTCGTAAACAAATATACATATCCGGGGCAGCCTTTTGAGCAAAATCAAGTGATGATTTCAGGTAATCATCCCATTTTTCGGGAGCTATATTCTCCTCAGCATCATGGAGTGAAATGTTTACTTGACGGACAGAATGCCTGAAAAGTATTTCTTTCTTTCGCTCCAGCAAACCACCATTGGTAGTAATGTTGATATTCAATCCGGCAGCTTCTGCAATGCTTAGAATTTCATCGAGTTGTGGGTGTAAAAGTGGTTCACCCAATACATGAAGGTAAATGTAGTTAGTAAACGGTCGTATTTTCTCCACCACCAACCGAAATTCATCCGGTGACATGAATTTGTTTGCTCGTGACGTTTTAAAACAAAAGCTGCAATCGAAATTGCAGCTGTTTGTTATTTCAATATATATTTTTTTGAATCTCATGACCCCTAACCCAAAAGAGAAATATTTTATTTATTAGTTTATTGGATTCCTAAAATCAATGATATTGTGAATGGAAAGAATTCCAACAACCTGTTCGGTTTCATCAATTACTGTAAGAGTGGTAATTTTATTCAAATCCATCATTTCAAGTGCATCAGTCAGTAATTCTTCCTGATTAATCCGTTTGAAACCCTGAGTCATAAAATCAACAGCCTTCAGGTTTTTCAGCTCATCAAATTTTTGAATAGCCCGACGAATATCACCATCAGTTATGATTCCTATAGCTTGATTTTGAGCATTATAAACCATTGTCATTCCTAATCGTTTGTTGCTCACTTCGTAAATAACATCTTTGAAAACAGTCGTTTCATACACTTTCGGAACATCGGTAAACATTTCGTCCTTCACACGGGAAATCAACCTACGACCCAAAGCTCCTCCGGGATGGTAAAGTGCATAATTTTCAGCCTTAAATCCACGGCGTTCCATGAGGCAAATTGTCAAAGCATCGCCCATGACTAAAGTGGCTGTAGTTGATGTTGTAGGTGCTAAATCAAGTGGACAGGCTTCTTTGGTGACTCCAGTATTCAATACCAAAGCAACTTCCTTCGCCAAAGCAGAATGGGGATTTCCTGTCATGGCAATCAGTTTACAACCAATCTTTTTTAAAGGTGCAACTACATTCAGAATTTCGGAAGAACTACCACTATTTGAAATCAGTACAACAATATCATTTTTGCTTACCATTCCTAAATCACCATGCATGGCCTCTGCAGCATTTATAAATATAGAAGGAGTACCGGTAGAAGCAAGTGAAGAAGATATTTTGTGCCCAATAATTCCGGTTTTCCCAACGCCCATAATAACCAACTTACCCTTACTGGCATAAATCAGCTCAACTGCTTCGTTTATTTCCGGTCCAATCTTATCAGCTAACTTCTGAAGTTCAGATATTTCCTGTTGGAATATTTCTTTGCTACGTTCAATAAAATCCATTTTCTATAGCTTGCTTATAATCATTTCTACAAATTCACGTACACAACCTTCACCACCTTTTTTCTTCATCTGAATAATTCCCGAAATATTTTTAATAGCATCAAGTGCATCACCGGGGCAAGCAGCCAAACCAACCGACGAAAGTAATTCAAAACAATTCACATCATCACCAATATATGCCACTTCGTCCAATGTAATTCCTTCTTTCTCACAGATTTCCTTCACCGAGGCAAGTTTTCCTCCCTCACGTTTACCCTGATACAGGTAATCGAGTTTCAGTTTATTGAATCGGCGCTCCACCATGTTGGTATTTTCGGAAGTGATGATGCCGGTTTTTATTCCTTTTTCACGAATCAGTTGCAAACCCATACCGTCGTGCGTATTGAATTTCTTTAGTTCATCGCCTGCTTCGGAATAATACATTCCAGCATCAGTCAGAACTCCATCCACGTCAGTTAGGAACAGTTTTATTTTAGTTGTGTAGGGACAGGTCGCGACCTGTCCGTACGATATAGTTTGATTTGATTTGATGTTTTTCGTTATATTGTCAATCGCAATGGCCTGCTCAAGGATTTCGCGGATTTTAGATAAATGAATCTGATTTGGTCCATCGCTAAACGCATGATCAGGATCGGGATGAACTTCGGCAAAAATGGCATCGACACCCACAGCCAACGCAGCACGCATCAAATATGGAACCATCTCGCGGTTACCACCCGTTGAAGTTCCTTGACCACCCGGCTTCTGAACAGCATGGGTGGCATCGAAAACCACCGGATACCCATAACTGCGCATTTCAACCAATCCGGTCATATCGACAATCAAGTTATTGTAGCCAAAACTAGAACCGCGTTCGCAAAGCAAAATATTCTCGTTACCGGAGTCACGCAATTTGTCTATCACATTCTTCATATCCCAGGGCGCCATAAACTGTCCCTTTTTTACGTTAACAATTTTACCTGTTTTTGCAGCAGCAATAAGTAAATCGGTTTGACGGGAAAGAAAGGCAGGAATTTGCAGCATATCGGCCACTTCGGCTACCGGAGCGCATTGCCATGTTTCATGAACATCGGTTACAATTGGTAAATCAAGCTCAGTTTTTACACGTTGAAGGATTTCTAAACCACGCTTCATTCCCAATCCACGAGGTGCTTTTACAGAAGAACGATTGGCTTTATCGAATGAGGATTTGAAGATTAAATGAATGTCTAAATCATTGCAGATTTGTTTAAGTTCAGCTGCTACTTCCATCGTCATTTGCTCTGACTCAATGGCACAGGGCCCTGCAATCAGTACAAAACGGTTGTTGCCACCAATTTCAAAACGATTAAGGACATTTATTTTGTGGGTTGAAAAGCCCCCTACATCCCCCATGGGGGACTTGAAGACTCGATTTGAAGTATCTGAATTATCCATTTAGATTGTAAATAATACAAAAGCGAATATGATATTATTAAAACTTATTTCTTAAAGTCCCCTATGGGGGATTTAGAGGGCTTCTAATTTGTGTATACTCTCACCCAATCGACTTCGATATGACCAGTAGTTCCCCGCTGTTTTTCTTTAATAAACGAGTTGAAAGCCAGATACATTTCTTTTTCAGGAATGTTACTTGCAGTTCGATAAACTTCAAGATTGTTAATTTGCCAGATAAGTTCTTTTTTGGTCCAAATAAGTGAGTATATATAGTATTGACTTGTATTCAGACCTGCAATTTTTATTCCATCAAAAATATTTTTGTTGGCATTACCAATATTTATTTTCTTTCCATCGAAATGGAATATCTTGACATTAGGAAGTTTATCATCTGCTCCAAGCCAAAATGTATGATTAATATTACCTGTACAACGGATTTTTGCTCTGATAATTCCGTATTTCTGACGGAACTTTTCGGCAGTCTGTAAAACATCAGAAGTGTAATGGAATTCTTTCTGGATAAAACCTTTTTTTTCATGCCAAGCGCGTGTTTTTACTTTCTCGCGTTTGGTTTCCAGTTTCAGAATACCTTCTTCTACCGAAACATTTTTTCCGGAATTATTAGCCTGTTTTTCATTTGCAAACGAGTGATCTTCAATCAGATTTGCACTCTTATAATGAAACCCAAAGTTCCAGTGCGATTTATCAAGCGTATTCCATTCAAATTCGTCCTGAAAAGTCAACTTGAGCTTGCGGTATTTTTCAAAACGTTCCGGCTTTTCATTTTCATAAAAAACAATATCTGAATTTTTGGCCAATTCGTAAAAACGTTCTTGTATTACAAATTCGGGAGTACTGTGCCAACGTTTTTCATTCGCCCAAAATTCATTTGATTTTTTGAATTCGGGCTTTGTAACTTTAGTTTTTAAATCTTCATACTCTTTGATTATGAAAGAATTATGAAAGCGTGTGTAGGTTTTAAAAGCTTTCGATTTTTCATAAGCTTTCATTTTTTTAAGCGATTCCGTAGCTTTTACTTTCTTTTTATCGCCCAATAATTCGTATTCAGGGGTAGTTTTAAAATTTAAGTATTGCAGCAAATCATCTGATTCCAACACTTTATAATAAAGTAAAATATCGGGGGAATGATGAAGTTTCTTATATTTATTTGAGATGCGGTATTCTTCGGTATCTTTATACTTGCGGTTTTGCAGAATCTTCTTATTCTCCTGAAATTCAGCAGCTTTTACAAGGTGGTAGAGCTTTTTGTATTCGGCAAGTTCAACCGATTTTTCGACTTCAGCATAGCGGTGCATGGCTTTTACCAAATCAGCTTCATTCTTTTCGAGCTTAGCTGTCGGAGTGATTGCTCCAAAGAGTGTTTTCCAAAAAAGATTCATTATAATTCAAAATTTATAATTCATATTTCATAATTGAAGCTCTTTCATGAATTTTTGAATTGAATGATTAATTCAAAACAGGATTCAATATCTTCAACAACAATCGGTTTGTAATTTTCGACAGGTATAAACATTTCATTTCGCATAAGCTCAATCTGTCCCAAAAACTGATTATAAAAACCATTTTGATTTAACAGTATTAAAGGCTTTTTATGTTCTCCCACAATGGCAGAAGTTACTATATCGAGCATTTCGTCCAAGGTTCCGTAACTTCCGGGCAAAACCACAAAAATATCCGAAAGCTCCTTCATGGTTGCCTTTCGCTCACTCATGGTTTCCACCGTAATCAGCTGAGTTGGCAGTGAACTTTGCCGGTTCATTCGGATAACTGCTTGCGGGATTACACCGATAATCTGTCCGTTCTTACAGGCCGCACCTTCCGAAACCGAATCCATCAAACCACCTGTTGCTCCACCATATACAAGTGTATTTCCACTTTCGGCAATCATTTCACCCAGTCGAAATCCGACTTGTTTATAATTGTCGGCAATGTGATTACTTGAAGAACAAAAAACGGCTATATTCATTTTTTAGTTGATAGTTGACAGTTGATAGTTGACCAGCCATTAACTGCCAACTATCAACTGTAAACTAATTTAAGCATCAATCTTTGCGTACGTGGCATTAGCTTCAATAAATGCACGACGGGGAGCAACATCATCACCCATCAGCATAGAGAAAACGTGATCTGCCTCTGCTGCATTGTCTATATTTACCTGACGTAAGGTCCGGTTTTCCGGGTTCATCGTGGTATCCCACAACTGAATTTCATTCATTTCTCCCAGACCTTTATAGCGTTGTGTGTGAATTCCACCTTCCGCTCCACCTCCATATTTTTCAATAAATGTCTGACGTTGTAGCTCTGTCCAGCAATATTCTTCGTTTTTGCCTTTTTTACACAAATAAAGTGGTGGTGTAGCAATATATAAATAACCCTGCTCAATCAATTCCTTCATATGACGGAAGAAGAATGTCATTATCAAAGTGGCAATGTGGCTACCATCCACGTCGGCATCGGTCATAATAATAATTTTATGATAGCGAAGTTTTTTTATGTTCAAAGCCTTGCTGTCATCTTCCGTACCTATAGTAACGCCTAAAGCAGTATATATATTGCGTATTTCTTCACTTTCGAGTACTTTATGTTGCATTGCTTTTTCCACATTCAGAATTTTACCACGTAAGGGCAAAATGGCCTGAAACTGACGGCTACGACCTTGTTTGGCTGTACCACCCGCCGAGTCTCCTTCGACTAAGAATAATTCACATTTTTCAGGATCTTTGTCAGCACAGTCAGCCAGTTTCCCTGGTAATCCACCACCCGAGAGAGGAGATTTACGTTGTACCATTTCGCGAGCTTTGCGAGCGGCATAACGAGCAGTAGCTGCTAAAATAACTTTTTCGACAATGATGCGGGCAGCTTTTGGGTTTTCTTCCAAATAGTTTCCAAGTGCTTCACCAACAGCCATATCAACCGATCCCATCACTTCGTTATTACCCAATTTTGTTTTGGTTTGTCCTTCGAATTGTGGTTCCTGAACTTTAATGGAAATTACAGCGGTCAATCCTTCACGGAAGTCGTCGCCACTGATTTCGATTTTCAGTTTCTCCAACATTTTACTGTCTTCTGCGTATTTTTTCAAGGTGCGGGTCAATCCACGACGGAAACCAGCGAGGTGAGTTCCACCTTCAATGGTGTTGATATTGTTTACGTAAGAGTGAACGTTTTCATTATACGAAGTATTGTAAGTCATCGCAATTTCCACAGGTGTTCCATTTTTCTCAGTATTTATATGAATCACACTGTCGATTAATTTTTCACGGGCTTCGTCGATATATTCAACAAATTCTTTCAAACCTTCGGTTGAATGAAAGACTTCTGAACGAAATGTTCCATCTTCTTCCAAATGACGTTTATCGGTTAAAGTAAGCGTAATTCCGGCATTCAAAAAAGACAATTCACGCAAGCGGTTTGCCAAAATATCCCATTTATAAACCGATTCAATAAAAATGCTATTGTCGGGAAGGAAGGTAGTAAGTGTTCCGTTAGTAGTGGATGTCCCGATTTCTTGTACCGGAAATTTAGGAAAACCACATTGGTATTCCTGCATATACAATTTTCCGTTACGAGAAACTTCAACGCGTAAATCAGTAGAAAGGGCATTCACACACGAAACCCCCACACCATGCAAACCTCCGGAAACTTTATAGCTGCCATGATCAAATTTACCACCAGCATGAAGTACAGTCATAACCACTTCCAGAGCAGATTTGCCTTCTTTTTCGTGCATATCAACCGGAATACCACGACCATTATCGATAACTGTAATGGAATTGTTTTCGTTGATAAATACCTGAATAGTATCACAATGTCCGGCCAATGCTTCGTCGATAGAATTGTCTACAACCTCGTAAACTAAGTGATGTAAGCCTTTTACGCCAATGTCACCAATATACATCGCAGGGCGTTTGCGCACTGCTTCCAAACCTTCCAGCACCTGAATGCTACTTGCACCATAATTGGCACTTGCAACGTCTCTTGCTTTTTCTTCTTCGCTCATTTTTATTATATGTTATTTAATTTCAGTTGTTTGAAGATAGTTTTTTATTTATTTCCAATTTAAGCTGTTCTATCCAAAAAAACAGACAAATATACAATAAAAAAATGGATTTGACACCATAATATCCGAAGAAAATCAAGTTTTATTTTAACATTTAAGGCGATGGACTATTTTCTGAATTTAAATAATATCGTGGATTATAAATAAATATTGATATATTTGTCATAAATATTCCTTAGGACTCATTAATAATGTAGAATTTCATGAATAATAATGCCTTATCTGAGATAGAATTTGCAAAGAAACTTTTTACACTCCAGACAGAGAATAATGAGTTAAAGATTGAAAACGAAAGGTTGGCCTCAATAATCTATTCAGACCAAAGTTCTAAAAACAATTTGGCTGAAAGTAATGAGAGTGATTTGAAATTTAAAAATATGGTTTGGGACATGCAAGTGGGTGTTATGATTCAAAACGTTCATTCAGAAATACTCCTGAGCAATCCTAAATCGCTTGAATTATTAGGCATTAGCGAAGAACAACTGTTGGGAAAAACTTCATTCGATCCCGATTGGAATGTCATTCACCAAGATGGTTCAGCATTTCCCGGACCTACACATCCTGTTCCACAAGCCATAGCAACTCAACAATCAGTTCACAATGTAGTAATGGGAGTTTATCGACCCTCAAAAGCAGACCGGGTGTGGTTAAATGTAGATGCTGAGCTTCAATTGAATAACGATGGTAGTATTAAGCAAGTGATTTGCACCTTTATTGACATCAGTGAGCTTAAACAGGCAGAAAATGAATTGATTAAATCTCAAGAAATGCTCAAAAAATTTGCTGTTTATCTCCAAAATAAACAGGAGGAGGAAAAGGTACTTTTAGCTACGCAGCTTGATAACAATAGTTCGTTAATCTTTCATTAACATTAAGCGGCAATAGTGCCGTATAATAGTAGCTCTTTGACATTTTGGCTATTTTTGAGTAAGTATGGTTTAATGGCAAACATCTCAATAAATCTTTCCAGCAGTAAAGTGTT
>CAIUTB010000069.1 GCA_903901975.1 uncultured Bacteroidales bacterium | reverse complement strand
GGTCGTTCTATCTTGGGTAACATCATCCCTTCTTCTACTGGTGCTGCTAAAGCTGTAGGTAAAGTAATTCCTGCTTTGAATGGCAAATTAACTGGTATGGCTTTCCGTGTTCCTACTGCTGATGTTTCTGTGGTAGATTTGACAGTACGTTTGGAAAAAGCTGCTTCTTATGACGAAATCAAAGCTGCTATCAAATTAGCTTCTGAAACTACCATGAAAGGTGTTCTTGGATATACTGAAGATTCAGTAGTTTCTTCTGACTTTATCCACGAAACACGCACTTCTGTATTTGATGCAAATGCAGGTATTGCATTGAACGGTAACTTCGTAAAATTAGTTAGCTGGTACGACAATGAGTGGGGTTATTCTAACAAAGTGTTGGATTTGATCGCACATATGGATTCAGTAAAATAAGCTGACCTAAATATAATTGGAAATCCCCTGTAACTAATGTTGCAGGGGATTTTTTATTCAATATAGTTTACTTCCGGATGAAGTCCTATTCCAAATTTATCTTTTACAGACAGTTGAATTTGCTCTGCCAGAAAAACTATTTCTGCTCCGGTTGCTCCTCCACGGTTAACCAGAACCAAAGCTTGTTTATCATGCACCCCGGCATTAGCGATGTTTTTACCTTTCCAACCGCATTGTTCAATCAACCAACCTGCAGGCACTTTTTCTTCTGTTTCAGAAACAAAATAATGTGGAATTTGTGGATAATGAACTTCCAACTCATGAAAATGCTGTTTTGAAACAACAGGATTCATAAAAAAACTTCCCGCATTTCCAAGGTTTGTTGTGTCGGGTAATTTGCTTTGTCGAATGGCAATAATGGTATTGCGGACAGTTTGTAGATTTACAGCTCCATTTTTTAAAACTTCCTCCTCCAATTTGCTGTAATTCAGTTTGAAAGTAGGTTTTTTAGCCAATTTAAAAACAACAGAAGTAACAATATATTTTGCTTTTAATCCCTTTTTAAAAATACTTTCACGATAGTCATATTCACATTCTGAGTTCGAAAAAGTACGTTCAATAGTGCTTCTTGCTTCCACTGTGTTAACTTGCTCAATGACATCCTTTACTTCAACACCGTAAGCACCAATATTTTGCACTGCTGAAGCCCCTGTTTCGCCTGGAATGTTAGAAAGGTTCTCTACCCCACCCAACTCATTTTCGACGCAATACGCAACAAAATCATCCCAAACTACGCCTGAACCTACTTCCAGATAAACAGAATCCTCATCTTCCTTAATGGTCGCAATTGTTCGAATAACTGAATGTAAAACAACTCCCTTAAAATCATTCAGGAATAATAAATTACTCCCACTCCCAAGAGGCAGAATTCGGTTCGATTTCACATACTCTGCTTGCAAAACTTTTTGCAGATCGGCTACTGAGTCATATTCGATAATATAATCTGCCTTGGCTGCAATGCCAAAGGTATTGTAGGGAAGGAGCGAGGCGTTTGTATTTACTATCATATCTTAGAATCTATAAAATCAGTAATTTCTTTTTCATTATCCGGATGAAACCAATGTATTTCTTTATCACGGTTAAACCAGGTCAATTGCCGTTTGGCATATCTGCGCGAATCCTGCTTAATCATATTCACCGCAAATTCTAAAGTCCAGTTCCCATCAATATATTCGTAAAGTTCCTTGTAGCCTACCGTATTGAGTGAGTTCAATTGACGATACTGATAATATTGTTCTGCTTCCTGAAGCAATCCTTCCTCCATCATTTGGTTCACACGGCAGTTTATTCGTTCGTAAAGTTCCTCTCTGGGCCGGGTGAGCCCGATTTTTAGAATATTAAATGCCCGTTCTTTCCGTTTTCCGGTTCTGATATCCGAATATGGATTTCCGCTAATCGTACAAATCTCGAGTGCATGAAGTATACGTTTTGCGTTTTTCAAATCAACTTCTTCGTAATGTTTCGGATCAAGTCGTTTCAGCTCATTCTGAATATATTCCAATCCAAATTCCGAAAATTGCTTTTGCCAAAAAGCTCGTGTTTCAGCATCGACTGTGGGAACGTCGTCCATTCCATTACAAACAGCATCAATATACATCATTGAACCACCTACTAAAAGCTCAACATTTTGTTTTTCAACTAATTTCGCAACTAATTCAATAACATCCTGCTCATATTGGCCTGCATTATACTCGTCGAAAATGGAATGTGAACCAATAAAATAATGGCTAACCCGTTTCAACTGTTCGTCGGTTGGGGCAGCAGTTCCAATTTTTAATTCACGGTAAAACTGTCGTGAATCGGATGAGATTATCGGACAGCTAAAATGTTCAGCCAGCGAAAGGCTTATATTCGTTTTCCCCACGCCGGTTGGACCTAAAATTACTATTAATGTGGGTTTATTTTCCATTCTTACTTAAAAAAAGAGACAGAAAATAATAAGGATATTTTCTGTCTCTAAATATATTGTCTTTACTGGTTAAAATTTTGGGTCTTCAGAAAACAAACTACTATCATCAAAATTCATTTCGCCAAATCCTTCTTCATCCAATTCATCTAATTCATAATCTTCATCACCATAGAAGTTCTCATCTAGAGTAGTTTTAGGTACAACTACCAACCCTTCATCTGCTAAAATCTGAGCGGGAGCAATTCCTTCTGTGGTGAGGCAAACAGCTTTATCCAGACTTTTACGAGGCACAATTTCAGTCAATTCCATAAAAAAGACTCTGTCGGACATCATATCAAAAACATAAATCAATTTCTGATTTTCATCGCTGATTAAATCCTCCAGCTTGGTTTCATCCATCACCAGATTGTCATATTCTGAGCTTGATTCCGTTTCAACCAATGTTACTTCCTGACCTTTTTCCCAATCATCGGAACAGATAAAGAACGAAGTCATTTGATTCTTCTCATAGTTTACAGAATCCAGTATGGAATTGTGTAAATCAAAGAAACTTGCTTCGGAATCTATCCCTATTTCTCTAACAAAAGTATCAACTTCGTCCGATAATATTGTAAATTTATAAACCATAAAATGCTTTTTAATTTTCGGTTGTAAAAATACTACTTTTTTTTAATTGATACTGAGTTTTTAATATAAATTTCACTGAAACAAATGACTTTATATCTCTTTTCTAATCAACTTGAAATTAATTTTACGGTAAATATTTTGTTGGATACTTATTAGAATAAGTTGAAATTGAGTGTCTTATGACATAAAAAAAACCGCTATAGGCGGTTTTTTAAAATTATTATAACTTGTATTTAACTTTTTAGTTTTTCTTCAATTTCCCTTACACTCAATCGAAAGTTTTTATCGCAATCTAATAAGTCATTTACAATTTTACAGGCATGCAAAACAGTAGCATGATCTCGTTGACCAATCGTATTTCCAATAGAAGATAATGAGCTTTTTGTGAGTTGTTTGGAGAGATACATCGCAATCTGCCGTGCCTGAACTACTTCACGTTTACGGCTTTTAGTCGATATAGCATCCACAGTTAATGAAAAGTACTCGCAAACTACATCCCTTATTTTTTCAACCGTATTAACTTTTCGTGTAATATTGACAATACGACTTATTATTTTCTCTGCCAATGCTACATCAATAGGCATGTCGGCAAGTGTAGAGTGAGCTAACATTGAAACCAAAACACCTTCCAGATCACGTACATTATCGCTAACTTGTTCAGCGATAAAATTAATAACTTCTTCAGGAAATTCTAAGCCATCACGGTATATTTTACTTTGAAGAATAGATTTACGTAAATCAAAATCAGGTTTTTCAATTTCGGCCGATAAACCCCATTTGAAACGTGTTAGTAGACGTTGTTCCAATCCTACCATTACCACCGGCGATTTATCGGAGGTCAGAATTAGTTGCTTACCTGATTGATGCAAGTGATTGAAAATATGAAAGAATGTATTTTGAGTTCCGGTTTTTCCCGCAAATTCCTGTATATCATCAATGATTAATACATCAATTGTTTGATAGAAATTCAGAAAATCATTTTGAGTATTACTTCGTACCGAGTCAGTATATTGAATTTGAAAGGTATTTGCAGGAACATACAAAACTCGTTTATCAGGGTGTAATTGTTTCACTGTTACACCTATTGCATTCGCTAAGTGAGTTTTTCCCACACCTGATTGTCCATAAATAAACAACGGATTAAAAATATTCTTTCCGGGCTCATTTCCAATACTAATTCCGGCTGTGCGAGCCAATTTATTACTGTTTCCCTCAATCAGATTGTTAAAATTATAAGCCGGATTGAGCTGTGGATCAATCTCAGGTAATTGAGGTTTATTATATGGACTAATATAGTTAGAGATATTAGAGACTGATTTTGGTTTTTGATCACCACTACTTGGGATTTGAGTTCCCTTACCGGATGATTTGTCAATTAATACACGATATTCAAGACGCGTACCAACTCCAACTTCCCGATAAAGAGTCATCCGCAATAAGTCTATATATTTTTCTTCTATATATTCAACAAAAAACTGGCTTGGAACCTGTAAAACAAATATATTATTTTCGTACTTTAGAGAAACAATTGGAGCAAACCAAGTGTTAAAAGATGCCTCGCTAATATTGTCTTTAATTACATCCAGACAGCGGTTCCATAATTGATCGTGAATATTCAACATCGTAAAAATAAAATCAAAAAATTAGATAGTAAGAGTAAATCAACCAAATGAAAATAGCACTAAAAATCGTTTTGTTTTAGAGGCTAATTTCAGCCCTACAAAAATCCTAAACTTTTCTGACATAAAAAAATCTAATATTTTTTCACTACTTTGTTTTCTGTTCAACAATTTCGAAATCAACATATTAAGAAATGAACTTGATATTCAGTAAGTTAATTGTAATAGTTTTGTAATGTGGCTGATTTATAAGATGTTGACAATTTGTAAGTAATGTCATGGTTAAAGTAGATAAAAATACCGAAACTCTTGTATTTAAAAGGTTTCGGTATTCAAAATAATGTAATGGATTTTTTTTTCTATAAGTTCACTATTTAGAATCAATATAAATAATGCTGCTATTTTGTTTTGCTCCCAAAAAGAGAGAAATGTACATAACGTTTTGGGTTTTTCTGCAAATCGATTAACAATTTATCTGAACTTGCAGCTGTATTTGACAGATTGATATACAAGTCTTTATTGTTCAATAATAGCCCTAGTGTACCATCCGAACTGTTCATCTTATCAGTAATCAAATTCAAGTTCGTAATGGTGTGATTTATACTGGCAAAGGTGGCTGCATAATCAATTTTTTTCAGGTTTCCGCTGATTTGTTTGAAATCGGACGTAACGACATTTACATCGCCGATTATCTTAGGGAAATCGGTACTCATCAGTTTCTTTAACTGCGATGAGCTGACAGCCAAATCGGCTGTTGTATGTTCAATCGAAGACAAACTTTTGGTCAAATCTTTGTTTTCAATCAAATGGCGTACTGAACGAAGGAGTGAATCTGCCTGTGTTGAAATTCCTTCAATTTTTGGCATCAAATCGCCCGAAAGTTGTGCCATTAAACCAATACCAACCTGTGATTCAACGGTATCACCGGGAGTATACATAACTTGTGATGCTACGATAGGGTCAAATACTAACTGAATTGCTTTCCCACCCATAATACCTTCATCATATAGCAGGATTTTGGCTCCTTTGGGTATCTTGATATCTTTCGAAACTGACACTTTAATTACAAAGGACTCCTTTTTTGTAAAATCATATTTTACCTGTTCAACTTGTCCAACTTTAAATCCTTTTACATAAACCGGACTTGATGTTACCAGACCCCCTATGTTTTCATAACGGGCATAGAAATAATTTACAGGCGAAAAAATGTCAATCCCTTTTAGGAAATTCATTCCGAAATATAGTACAAAAATGGCTACAACAGCCATTATTCCAACTTTAACCTCTCTGCTAAAATAATTTTTCTTCATTGTTTTATTGTATTGAATTGGATTTGTTTAAATTAAACTGTTCCATTATTTTGATATTTTTGAAAGTTCTTTGGCTGATAGTTTTTTGTCACTTAAAAATGCAATTACAAATGCCTCCGGAAATTTTGAATGAATTTGTTTCCGAATTTGCTCAATTTTCCGAAAGTCTGTTTCAGCTCCTACCGTATATTTATTCATCCCGTTTTCGATGTAACAATCCACGTTCGTTAATCCTTTAAAATCCGCTGCGTTTCGTTTAACTGCTTTTTTTGAAGCAAATAATTGTATTTTGAAAATAGGAACAGCATTGATTCTGACCTCCGTAGTTTTAGTTATTTGACCTTCGGCTACTTTAAGCTCAGTTGAAGTGCTAACAACCGGTGCTGCCTTTGTTGGAACAACTTTTATTACAGTATCAATTATCGGTTTTGTGTTAATAGTTTGTATTTTGGAAGTTTCCGTTATTGGTTTTTCAATAGCAGCATTCTTGTTTTTTGCTGCTGTTTCTTCCGATTGTTTTATGTTTGTATTTTCTTTAGTGTTCTCAACTTTAGGCATTTGCTCTATTTTGCTAACATTCATAATTTGTCTACCGGATTTTTTATCGTGAGCACGTTTATAATCTACAAATGCATTAAAAATACCTGTTGCCATTTCCTTTTGACCACTTTCGGTTGAAAGATATCGTTCTTCGGCCGGATTAGATATAAATCCCACTTCCACTAAAACACTCGGACAGGCAGAACGGTGTAGAACCCAAAATCCCGCTTGACGCACTCCACGGTCGGCCCGACTACAAAAGGTTTTAAACTGTTTCTGAATAGTTGATGCAAAATCAACGCTACGGTCAATATATTTGTCCTGCATAAATTCGAACATGATATACGAATCGACAGAATTTGGATCGAAACCCTGATACTTTGTTTTGTAGTTTTCTTCCAGGGTGATAACCGAGTTTTCACGCATCGCCACATCCAGATTTGCTTTGGTTTTGGCAAGCCCAAGTGTATAACTTTCTGCACCCCAGGCTGCTGCACTGGGCGATGAATTGGTATGAACGCAAATAAATAAATCGGCATGATGGTCGTTAACCACATCGGCACGTTCCTGTAGTGTGAGATAACGGTCTGTTTTACGGGTATAGAACACTTTTACATCCTTGAAATTTTGTTCTAATAAGGCTCCTAAATCCAATGTTACCGCCAGATTTATATCTTTTTCCCGCATATTCGAACCCATTGCCCCTGGATCATGACCACCGTGGCCGGCATCAAGTACAACTGTAAAACGGGCATCCTGAGACTGAACCGCCAACGACAGACATAGTCCAATTCCTAAAATAGTGCGTTGAATTACAGTGAAATACTTATTGATTAATCTCATAAAGACAAAAGATTGTAGTACTGAAATTTGCTTTTTAAATTTGTGCAAAAGTAATGCTTTTATCCTGTTTTTAATGCGAATGAAAGGAGTAAATTTTGAATTATTCATAAAAAAAGGATATATCCAACTTAGACTCCCTTTTTTTTGTTTAATTTTGTACCCTAATTTTGAAATCGACAATCTTACCGGATGCAAATCTGTAACCAATTATATTTCAGCAAAACTGTCCTGTTTTTGCTATTTTTTTTGTGGTTAGCTTTACCCTTTTCCGGGTTCAGCCAATCAAAGATTGCAGCACTCAAAACTGTTGAAAAATCAGTTAAAACTGATACAATTTCACAGAAAAATGATTCAGTTACTACGCCTAAACAAAAATCAAACCAGATTGATGCTGAAATTGTTTACAGCGCTCAGGATTCTATTGTTTTTTGGGGAAATGGAACGGGCTATCTTTATGGTAAAAGTGATATAAAGTACAGGAATATCAACCTGAAATCGGAATTTGTACGCGTGAAAATGGACAGTAGTACCGTATATGCTCATGGAAAAACAGATAGTCTGGGAAAGAAAATTGGCGAACCTGTTTTTTCTGAAAACAAAACTGAATACAATTCACGGGAACTGACTTATAACTTAAAAACCCGAAAAGGCTATATTCGTCAGGCAGTAACAAAACAGGGCGAAGGCTATGTTATCAGTGATAAAACCAAGAAATCAAGTACCGATATTCTTTGTATGACCGATGGTAAATACACTACTTGTGAAAATCACGATCACCCTGATTTTTACTTAGATTTGACACGAGGGAAAGTGAAGCCGGGGGGTTATATAGTCACAGGTCCGGCTTATTTGGTGGTCGAAGATGTTCCTTTACCTATTGCGTTGCCATTTGGATTTTTTCCGTTTACAGATAAATATTCTTCAGGAATAATAATGCCGACATTTCAGGATGAACTAACCCGAGGTTTCGGATTGACAAACGTTGGTTATTATTTTGCAATAAATGATTATACCGATTTGGAATTGCGTGGTGATATCTATACCAAGGGAACCTGGGCGTTAACTGCCAATTCAAATTATCTGAAGAAATATAAATTCAGAGGAAGTCTTAGTGTCAGCTATCGTGAAGACGTTATTGGTGAAAAGGAAATACCCTCAAGCTACAGTAAATCGAATAATTTGAGTGTGCGATGGTCGCATTCGCAGGATGCCAAAGCCAATCCGTTTTTTAATTTTTCTTCGAGCGTGAATTTTTCGACAAGTGGTTATAACAGGAGTAATATCAACAGTTATTACAATCCCGCATTGAACTCGGAGAACACCAAAAGCTCCAGCGTTTCATTTACCCAACGATTTCCGGAAAGTCCTTTCAATATTTCGGGAAGTATGTTGATTAATCAACGAACGAAAGACTCGACCATCAGTCTGACACTGCCTAGTCTGAATATTTCAATGAGCAGAATTTATCCTTTCAAAAGGAAAGATGCAGTAGGGAAAGAACGTTGGTATGAAAAAATTTCCATGTCATATACCGGGACTCTTGCAAATAGCATAGATACAAAGGAAAATAAATTGTTGACTTCCAATTTCTCCCGTGATTGGCGAAATGGTATGAGACACAGTATTCCAATCAGTGCTACCTTCGATTTGTTTAAATACATAAACATTTCACCATCGATAAATTACAATGAACGCTGGTATTTGCAATCCATTAACCGGTCGTGGGATAAACTCAATCAAAAAGCAAAAACGGATACGATTTCAGGATTTAATCGTGTGTACGATTTTAATATGGGAGTTTCAGCTTCTACCACTTTATATGGCTTTTATCAACCCATTCGTTCTCTGTTCGGTGACAAAATTGACCGGATTCGTCATGTCATGAAACCTTCCATCGGGTTCAGTTATATGCCCGATTTTGGTGAAGCCATGTGGGGGTATTACGGCACGTACGTTCAATCTGTCAAAGATCCCACTAATCCTTTGGTTTTTCACGATCAGGCGGTGCAATATTCACATTACGAAAATAGTCTGTATGGTACTCCCGGAGCAGGAAAATCGGGTAATATAAACTTTTCGTTGAGTAATAATGTGGAAATGAAAGTGCGGAATGATAAAGATACAACGGGTACTAAAGCATTTAATATTATAAGTTTAATTGATAATTTTTCAGTCAATGGGTCGTATAATATGGCCGCAGACTCCATGCAATGGTCTGTTTTCAGTACCAACTTACGTATTAAATTAGGTAAAAGCTATACGCTGAGTTTGAGTGGTTCGTTTGATCCCTATATGTATGGGCTTAATAGTAGCGGTTATCCGGTGCGAATCAATAAATTGCGATGGGCTAATGGTGGATTTCCCCGCTTTTTGGGAACCAGTACTTCCTATAGTTATACCTTGAATAACGACACATTCAAGAAAAAAGAAACTAAAAAGAAAAAAACTGCAGACGACAGCCTGAATGATAAAATTCCGACAAAGAATGACGGAAATCAAACTAATCAGCCCGGAAGTACTGCTCAGAATCAGGATGTCAAAACTACGAATAAAGACCTGGAAGGCTATCAAAAGCTTGCAATTCCGTGGAGTTTGAGTTTTAATTATTCGGTGATGTATGGAAATATCAACGTGTTTGATAAAACCTTAATGGAATACCAAATGGGTTTTACGCATAATTTAAGTATCTCGGGTAATATTTCGTTGACAACGAACTGGCGAATTTCGGCAAATACTTCCTATGATTTTAAAGCCAATCAGTTTACCTACACGAGTGTAAGTGTCAACCGTACGTTGCATTGCTGGAACATGTCGGCCAGTATTGTTCCATTTGGACCTTACAAATCGTATAATTTCCATATAGGCGTCAATGCCAGTATGTTGCAGGATTTGAAATATGATAAACAAAGCGGATATGGGGTTACTCCTATTAACTGGTATTAGAAGGGGTGATAATTAACACAAAATAATGAACAATCTCAGTATAAAAACACTTATAATTAATCAAAAACAGAATATAAATTTTTAAACCCGATAAAAAAATGAAAATTACAGCAAACAAATCAGTTTTGGCTGAATACGAATTGTTCGTAGATGCCGAAGTAGAAGGAGAATTAGAATTAATGGAAAAAGCCACTGTAGAAAAACCTTTGAGTTTTGTATACGGTGTGGGCATGATGTTACCCAAATTTGAAGAGAATATTTTTGGAATGCAGGCTGGAGACAAATTTGATTTTGTAATCAATAACGATGATGCTTACGGACCTTACGACGACGAAAGTGTATTAGATTTAGACCGTTCAATTTTTGAAATTGACGGTAAATTAGATGAAGAAATGATTTTCGAAGGAAATGTTGTTCCGTTGATGGATGGCGAAGGAAACCGTATTAATGCGCAGATTGTAAGCCTTTCTGAGACACACGTTAAGGTTGATTTAAATCATCCGTTGGCAGGTGAAAATCTACATTTCAAGGGTTCAGTTCTTGAAGTTCGTGAAGCTACTGAAAAAGAATTAGCTGCTATTATGGGTGGTGGTGGCGGCTGCGGTTGTGGAAGCGGCGGTTGCGGCTCAGGATGTGGTGACTCAGAAGAAGAAATGGCTGACAGTTGTGGAAGTGGCGGCTGCGGAAGCGGTTGTGGCTGTAACTAATCAGATAATTCATAGATACTAAAACAATGGATATCAGATGGCAAAATGCCATTTTGATATCCATTGTTTTTAAAAAAACGACTCGAAATTTAAAACTTTTGAATAACTTTGTAGCGAAAGTTGAAAATACGATTTTTCCTAAAATTAATTATACTCTTTAAATATGTCGAATACACTTGGTAAATTGTTTACGTTCACCTCCTTTGGCGAGTCTCATGGCAAAGGTATCGGAGGAATTGTTGATGGTTGTCCCTCGGGAATTGAGTTGGATGAGGAATATATTCAGAATGAACTGAATCGTCGTCGTCCGGGTCAATCTGCCATTTCTACTCCTCGAAAAGAAGCTGATAAAGTAGAGTTCTTATCCGGGATTTTTGAAGGAAAGACTACCGGTACTCCTATCGCTTTCATTATTTGGAACGAAAATCAACATAGTACCGACTACGACCACTTGAAAGAAGTGTATCGACCATCTCATGCTGATTATACCTATCAACAAAAATACGGTATTCGTGACCACCGGGGTGGTGGACGAAGCTCTGCCCGTGAAACCGCTTCCCGCGTTGTGGCTGGCGCTTTAGCCAAACTTGCACTCAAAAAACTTGGGGTCGAAATCACTGCTTATACTTCACAGGTTGGACATATTGCAATGACCAAAACAGCCAATTTATCTTTGATTGAAAGCAATGTGGTTCGTTGCCCACAACCCGAAATTGCCGAACAAATGATTCAATATATTGCTGAACTCAAGCAAGAAGGTGATTCCATCGGTGGTATCATTTCTTGTATGATCAAAGGAGTTCCGGTTGGTTGGGGCGAACCCATTTTCGATAAATTACAGTCCCGCCTGGCTCAATCCATGCTAAGTATCAATGCTACTCATGGGTTTGATTACGGACGGGGTTTCGAAGGTGTTAGTCTTCGTGGTTCCGAAATGAATGATTCCTTAATAAAAGATGGAGATAAGGTAAGTACCAAAACCAATAATTCCGGTGGTATTCAGGGTGGAATAAGCAATGGACAGGATATTTATTTTCGGGTATTGTTCAAACCGGTAGCCACAATATCAAAAAAACAAAATACCCTGGATATTCATTCCAACGAAGTGGAGTTGGAAGCTAAAGGAAGGCACGATCCTTGCGTACTACCCCGTGCTGTGCCAATTGTCGAAGCGATGGCAGCCATGACTTTGCTTGATCTGTGGCTGAGCAAAACTCCCGAAATTCTATAGTGAACTTGATGATGCGGTTTTATGCAGAGCGGTTTTATCTACTAATAAAAACGAAACTAAATGATTGCCTTTAGTGGTTAATATATTTTATGGAAGCATTTATAAAAGCAATATCCTACTTTTTACCCGAGAAAGTGGTCACGAATGACGATCTGGTAAAAGAATTTCCAGAATGGACGGTTGATAAAATAGCCGGAAAAGTTGGTGTGACGGAACGCCATCAGGCAGCTGAGAATGAAACAGCTGCAGATATGGCTACTCAGGCTGCAGAAAAACTGTTTTCCGAACATTCTATCGACCGAAGTACCGTAGATTTTATACTTCTTTGCACTCAAAGCCCTGATTATTTTTTGCCTACTTCGGCTTGTATCATTCAACATAAACTCCAATTGTCAACTTCCTGCGGTGCGCTTGATTTTAATCTGGGCTGTTCGGGTTTTGTCTATGGTTTGTCGCTTGCTAAAGGTTTGATAGCTGCAGGAATTGCTAAAAATGTGTTGTTACTCACTGCCGAAACCTATTCAAAACATATTCACCCCTTGGATAAAGGAAACCGTACCATTTTTGGCGATGCATCAGCAGCTACCCTGATTTCCATTGATGGATTTGCTTCCATTGAAAATTTCAGTCTGGGAACGGATGGACGGGGAGCGGAAAACCTGATTGTAAAAAAAGGCGGACAACGTCAATCACAAGCAATTAACGATACCATCGTTGATGAATCGGGCAATCTCACATCGTCTGATTATTTGTTTATGAATGGTGGCGAGATTTTTAATTTTACTTCCGAAGCTGTTCCTGTTTTAGTGGAACAAGTATTGGCTAAAAACGGGCTTGAAAAGGATGATATTAACTTATTCGTATTTCATCAGGCTAATAAATACATGATGAATTACCTGCGAAAACTGATTGAAATTGAGCCGGATAAATTTTATTTTTGTCTCGATAAAGTAGGTAATACCGTTTCTTCAACTATTCCGATAGCCTTGTACGAAGCTCAAAAGGAAGGGAAATTAGTTGGAAATGTATTATTGGCAGGCTTTGGGGTAGGTTATTCGTGGGGAGCAACGGTTTTGAAATTTAGTTGATAGTTGACAGTTAAAAGTTGATAGTTTATAGAAATAAATGGATAGACCAAATTCGTATAAAGCGCTGAATATAAACAAATCAACTTTGCTCTCAGCGTTATTGCTAATTGCATCTCCCTGGTTAATCCTGGTCGCCATTTCTTTAATCACAAGTCATTCTGTTACTCAATCAATTCCGGTTTGGTCAGATGAATTGTCCTACTGGCACGAAATACTCTCTCTAAGTCAAAAAGGCTTATATCATGGATATTATGCTTATAATGAGGTGATTCCTGCTATTTCTACTTTTGGACCTCACGGTTTTGGTACGGTTTCGGTTTATGCGCTGTTTGCAAAGCTTTTCGGTTGGAGAGCCTATTCAATACCTCTTGCCAATGCATTTTTCATGTCTTTGGCCTTACTATCTTTAGTCTTAATACTTAAACCTACGGCAAAACTCATTACGATTATTCTATTATTCACTGTTTCATATACTCCCTATCTTTTATTTTCAATAACCTCCATGTCTGAAGGACTTAATTATGCCTTGCTGACTGTTTATTTTGTATTTCTGTATGCGTTTATGCAACGTGGAACGAAAAGGTTACTTTTCACTTTGTTGGTTTCATGTACTGCATTTTCATTTGTACGTATTATTTATATCGTATTATTCCTACCCTTATTTTTTATTCGGGATAAAGAATTAATTTTTAATCGTAAATCGCTACTGTACTTTATTTCAGGAATTTTTTTTGCCGCAATATTGTTTTTAATCACTTCCAGGCTTGTTTCACCTTATCCCGATTCATTTTTGCACGACCTGTTCAATCTGAACGGAATCAGTCCAAAACTGAGTTTTTTTTCAGTTCATTTAAAAGATAATTTGCTCAATTTTATAAATCCCTTATCTGATAATTTTATACAAGCTGTTGAACGCTATTTCGTTCTTTTGGTCTTGGTTTATAGTTTAGTGAAATCTGATTTACTGCAATCTAACTTTAAAAATATTGAAATCAGATATTTTGTTGTATTTTTGATCTTGCTTTCGGTACTTTCGATAACTCTATGCGCTTACGATGTATTTGATTGGCGAGATTACCGAGTGTTAGCAACGGTTTTGTATGGTTGTGTATTGTTCCTGATTTTGAATTCCGATCGTCCTGAATGGATTGGAATTTTTACAATCAATACGCTTGTTTTGCTGATATTGATTTTTGCTGCTCCTGTTTTCGATTTATTTTCAGATGGAAGATATAAACAACCAGCAAAAAGTAGTGTTTTAAATCGGATTGAATATTCAATCAATGCTGCATCACCCTTTGAAAATACGATTGATATACAACTGTCTAGTCCGAATATCGTTTTGAACGTTCCTGCCGGAACAGGAATCTGCACGGTAAATGGTTTTTCCGACAAGTTGCAGGCGAAGTACATTTTCTCAGAAAAAGAATTAAAACTAGCGACCTATAAATTGATTGATTTTGATAAATTGGGATATTTATATAAAAAAGAAATCAGACAGAAGAACCAGGAATCAAGATCTAAGTATCAATACTAATAATTTGTTGACTAAATGCTGTCACACTATTGACTATAAACTACCGACAATAAACTTCATACTACCAACTATAAAACACTGAAATGATTCCATTCAACAAACCTTATCTCACGGGTAAAGAAGCACATTATATGTACGAAGCGGTATTTACGGGAAAACTCTCAGGAAATGGGATGTTTACGCAGCGTTGTCAGACCTATTTTGAGCAGCGGTACGGATTTCGGAAATGTTTGCTGACTACTTCCTGCACTGATGCGTTGGAAATGGCAGCCATTTTGTGTAATGTTAAACCGGGCGACGAAGTAATTATTCCAAGCTATACCTTCGTTTCGACAGCCTTAGCTTTTGTTCGTCAGGGTGCAACCATAATTTTTGCTGATAGCCAGATTCAACATCCGAATATTGATGCCGATTTAATTGAATCATTGATTACTCCCAGAACAAAAGTCATTGTGCCGGTTCATTATGCCGGTATGGCTTGCGATATGGATAAAATCATGGCATTGGCTGCTAAATATAATTTATTGGTAGTGGAAGATGCTGCACAGGCGGTGGATTCGTTTTACAACAGTAAGCAGCAAGCAGCAAGCACTAAGTCATTGGGAAGTATAGGACATCTTGCCGCTTTTTCATTTCACGAAACAAAGAATTTGATTTCGGGTGAAGGGGGTATGTTGGCTATTAACGATGAACGCTTTATTCACAGGGCTGAAATTATCTGGGAAAAAGGAACGAATCGTGCTGAGTTTTTCCGGGGCGAAGTCAATAAATATAGTTGGGTGGATATCGGTTCTTCTTTTTTACCATCCGAAGTAATTGCTGCCTTCCTTTGGGCTCAAATTGAACATTTGGATGATATTCAAGCGAAACGAAAGGAACATTGGAATCGGTATTATGAAGCCTTAAAACTACTTGCCGATAAAGGTTTTTTCAAATTGCCCGAATTACCTGTTTCTGCCACAAATAATGCGCATATGTTTTACCTGATTTTTCCTTCATTGGAAGAAAGAACCACCTTTATAAACACATTGAAAAACAATGATATTTGGGCAGTTTTCCACTACCTGAGTTTGCATAGCAGTCCTTATTATGCCGATAAACACGATGGCAGGGTATTGGCAAATTGTGACCGTTTTGCGGATTGTTTGGTTAGACTACCTTTGTTTTATGAATTAAGCGAGAGTGATTTGGAAAAGATTATTGAAACGATAAAAGGAGTTTATAGTGTGCATAGCAATAAGTAGTAGCAGTAGGTAGTAGCAGTAGCAGTAGCAGTAGGCAGAAACAGTATGCAGTAGCAGTTTTATAACCAAAAATAGTAAAGAAAATGCTTGGAAATAATGGCTTTAAGGATTTGATAGTCTATAAAAAAGCTTTTAAACTAGCTTGTGATATTTATGACATTTCTTTAAAATTTCCAAATGAGGAAAAATACTCACTAACTGATCAAATTAGAAGATCATCCAGATCAGTTTGTGCTAATTTGGCTGAAGCTTATAGGAAAAGGCTTTATCTGAATCATTACTTATTGAAAATATCCGACTGTGATGGTGAAAATAGTGAAACCTCTGTTTGGCTTGATTTTGCACTTCATTGTGGATATATTGCTGAGAATGAACACAAAATATTAGATGAATTAAACGTGGAAGTTGGAAAACTTTTAATGTATATGTATAACAACCCCGGTAAATTTGGAGTAAAACAAGACTAAAATGCAGTATCAGTTGGCACTTTCTTTCTGCCCACTGCCGACTGCTACTACCCACTAGTATGAAAGCCAACAAACTTATATTTCCCCTTCTCTTCCTCTTTCTTTTTGCTGTTTTTTATGGCTTGCTGAAAGTAATTCCTTCTGATTATAATGATTTGCACGACCATGCAGCCTTTGCAAGGGATATGTGTAGGGGTAAAATTCCGTATACCGGTAATTTCCTGCTGTATTTGTTGGTAAATATTTTTTCATTTTTTACTGCAGGAGTTAAAGCAACAGAATTGGCACTTTGTGGATTGTTGGCTTTTGCAGGAATGTACCGATATTACCTGTCGTTATCAAAAATGAATGAAGTTCTGTTTGCTGATTCACAAATCAACAATTCAACCAATCAACTTTATTTAAGCCTTTTGGCATTAAGTCTGCTTTTTGTTTTTGTAATTCCGATTCCTGGTTATTTAACTGATGACCGCTACATGTATATTGGGTCATATACTCCCAATGTCTGGCATAATTCTACCATTCTTTTCCTTTTTCCCTTTGCTATAATCCTTTTTGAATTATCGTACAAACAGCTACAAACCTACGATGCAAAAAGGAATGCATTGATTTTTCTCCTAATTGCTTTGAACTTAGTTATAAAACCCAGTTTCTTTTTTGTATTTATATGTGTATATCCTTTGATGTTATTGTATAAATATAAGTTTCGTCAAGAATTCTGGCTTAGTATACTTCCTGTTTTTCTGGGGGGAGTTTTGCTTATCGGGCAATTTATCATAATCTATAAAATTAATTCACAAGTAGTCAAAGATACTTCTTCAGTCGTATTTCTGCCATTTTGGAAGAATCCCGAATTGAAGGAGGGTATGATAAATATCCCAATTTCATTGCTTTTTTCTTTGTTATTTCCACTGCTTTATACAATCTTGAATTTTAGAAAATTAATTCAAAATCAGTTGTTTAACTACACGTTTTTATCATTTGTGGTTTCAGTGTTGATATTCTTTTTTATCTCTGAATCCGGTCCACGTGCTTCGCATGGAAACTTCTATTGGCAAATTGTAATCACCACCTGGCTTTGCTTTTTTGTTTCACTACTGGCACTAATGAAAGATTTTAAAACGGAAGGAAGATCGGTGAAAAATATAGTTTTACTCTTTCTGTTTGGAATTCATATCGGATTGGGAGTAATTTATCTGGCTAAGATACTTATAACCGGAAGCTATTACTAGCAGTAAACAGTAAACAGTAAACAGTAAACAGCAAGCAGTAAATAAAAACATTAATACTATCCTACTCCCAAAATCTTTCCCGCACCTGCACCTCTCACCGCTGTAGGATTTCCAAAGGCATCCAATGCTCCAAATTCAACGGCAACTGTAAGAATCAGTGTGTCACTTTCATTGAATGTAATTTCAGGCCGATTTAGCTTCAGTTGCAGTTCAAGTTTTTGCTCAGCTACCGTAGTTTGAGTGGAAAACCAGTTGCCGGATGTAATTTTTCCACCCAATCCGATGGTATCATGCACCGGTTCGTAATCGTATTTTCGTTCTCCCAACCGATGATCGGTTGCCACACCGAATGCTGCACTGATTCGGAATAAATTGTATTTATTCGGCGAATTTAATCCCATACTACAGGCAAAAGCAGGAATGATGATAGTTGCGAGTGTAGTTTCACGATTTATCGTCCATTGTAATGGTACACGGAGCACACTGTCAAACCGCACTATCCGGTTAAAATCAAAGCCTACTAAATATTGTTTATGGGCTGATAAACGAATACTTCGTTCACCCCATTCCCCTTCCATGTCAGCTTTCTGAATATTCTTCACCAGTGAACACAGTGCCGGAGCTAAATTAAAATCAGCGACCTGCTGTAGTCCGAAAAACGACATTCGTATTTCTTTACTCATTTTGGAACAACCCCCGAATTCTTTGTTATTTCTTCGTGTATTGGCAAATTCCGGACGGCGTTTGATTTGCGATTTGGTCGCACCACCTTTAGTACGTACAAATACCTGATTACTTCCCTTTCGGGTATAAAACGAGAGATTAGCAATACTACCTGTTATTACATCAAATTGTTTTACACGTGCCATGTTTTTTTGCTTAAAGTTTAAAAAGTTAGTGTGTTTAAACGATCAATTTTTGTCACTTACTGTTTACAGTTCTCAATTTAGCACATACTGCTTTCTTTAGTCGTAGCATATTCGTAGCTGTAAGCTAATACAAAAATAGATGATTTATTTTAAATACAAAAATATTCCGTATATAATCCATAACTATTAATTACGTGTTATATATGGATTATATACGAATTAAATACAGATTATAAATGAATTTATACAGAATATGATACGACTATGCTAGGATTCAATACCGGAACAAGAAAAGCAAAAAGTGGTACTATGAATATCTGTTTTTGATTAAATAAATGTATGTAATAATTGGAACGTCAAATGAATTTACAAATAAAAACGATGAAAAAAATGAGTTTGCATTATTTAAGGAAAACGAATGATTTTATTAAAAAATTAATCAATTGACCGGAATTCGGTTAAATACATGATGTTTTTAGGAGATAAAATTGATAAACTGATATTTATTGAGTGATTTGAAGGAAATTATTGTTATTTTTGTAGTAAATTACAGGGAAAACGATTTTATTTCAATGTTAATGAGTGCCAAATTTCCGACTGTGATAACATAGCGTATTGAAATCCAAATTACAGCGGTAATCTCCACACTGAAAAAATAATGCAAATTAAAGTATGAGCACTGCCATTAAATTCTAATACTTATCAAAACATTACGCTTTGGTCTTGTAAGTACTTAAACACTTAGCAACGAAATCAAACGGTGGTTATGAACTGTGGATATAAACAACAAATTTACGCTAAAGACAATGATTTATAAAAAGGAAACTTATGACATAGTTGGTGCGGCAATGGAAGTTCATCGTTGTTTGGGTCATGGATTTTTAGAATCAGTATATCAAGAAGCGTTGGAGATAGAGTTAAAAGTTAGATTGATTCCTCATGTTTCTCAGAAGCAAATAGAGATATATTATAAACAAAAACTCTTGTCAAAAACTTTTGTAGCAGATTTGTATTGTTATGATGGTATTATTGTAGAATTAAAAGCAGTTTCATCAATTTTAGCTATTCATGAAGCACAGTTAATTAATTATTTAAAAGCTACAAAAAAAGAATTAGGAATTATCATTAATTTTGGAAATGATAGTCTGGAATACAAACGATACTTAAACACATAAAATTAATCAACAGTGAAAGATAATTAATCACGAATTACACGAATTTTCACAAAAAAGGAAATGAATTCGTGTAAATTTGTGCAATTCGTGGTTCAAAAAAAATATCTTCGTAGTTCAAAAAATATAAACATGCTCTTTAAAACAAATGTAAAATGGAATTAACCACGAATTAGACTAATTTTCACAAAAAAGGAAATGAATTCGTGTAAATTCGTGCAATTCGTGGTTTAGAATAAAATAAAAACGATCTTTAAATTAATCAACAGTGAAAGATAATTAACCACGAATTACACTAATTTT
>CAIUTB010000068.1 GCA_903901975.1 uncultured Bacteroidales bacterium | reverse complement strand
GGTTTTCAATAATTTCTTTTCGGCTGCATTGTATTTGTACAACGTGCCGAAGTATTCAAATTCACGTTCTCCAATGTATTCTTCCCAGGCAGTATAGAACTGTTCCGCACTTTTCAAATTGAAATAGCCTTGCAATTTCTTTTGAAATGAAGAAACATTCAGTCGGTAAAAGTATTGTCCGGGTGTTCCCAAACGCATTAAGTCTTCCAATATTTCATCTTCCTTTCCGGCACATTCAATCAGAACATCGTCAAGCCCTTTGGGTGCGTTCTTTATATTCTCACTTCGTACATGAGCAAAATAAATAGTCACATCATAATCACTCAGCAGCTCACGAATTTTGAGCATGGAAGTTAGAAATGAGTTTGGCCGTTTGGCTAAATCTTCGACCTTTTCAATAGCTGTTGTAGATATATTCAAACAGTCGCCATCATAAAGCATGACAACGTTTTTTACCTTGCATTGCAAAATTATTTTGGCAATATCCGGGTGAATTTGCTTTGTTTTTTTGTCAGCATAATGCGTAATGCTCGACAGTCCAACAATATCCCAATCGTGAAGTGCACCAGTGAAAGCTTTGAAATATCCTTCCGTCATTACCAAGGTGTTGATTGGTGTTGATTTATCGTATTTCTCTAATAAAGAGGGTGGAAAAAACGGATATGTGCCAACTCCTTTCGGAATCCGGTACTTTGGTTCATTTTCTTTCGGGTTTTTAATTCGTGTGATTTTGAATGTCTGTTCCCTGTCATTATAGATATTCTTTTTGGTCGGCTCGGATTTCGGGTGATCATAGAAAATCAAGCGACGTTCAATGGTATAGACCAGAATATCAATGTTATCATCTTTATCACTCGAAAAAATGGGCATAGTGATAAATGTATCACTATCGAATTGGTCTTTGCTAATCACCCGAACAGAATTTTGTTCGGGTGTTATCTTGAGGTTGTCATAAACCCGGGTTTGCAGATATGACTTTTCAATGTTGCTTTCTTCCAATTTGTCTGAATTTGAATCTTCTGTTTCTTTCATTTTTCAAATAGGATTAATTGTCTTATTTCAAAAGCCTCTTGCAGTGATATTTCTAAATGCTCAGTAATGGCTTTGTATTCAGATTCAGTCATTTTCTTATCACCGCGATAGAGTTGCCACCAACGACGTTGACCGATTCCCGTTACATTAAAAAATGTGCGGGTTGGAGTAAAATACTCCGGGTAAATAAATTTGAGTGCTATTATTTCTTGTGCCAAATTGCGGTCTTCAGTCTCCGGAAATATCCGATAACGGTGGAGAAACAGTTTCAGTTCCGTCAAATCCACTTTCAATTCCCTGGCCATTTCTTCTTGCGTCATTCTGCCTACGTTTTTCTCTAAAAAAGGCAAGTGTTTTCTCCATTTCTTGTGCATCATAGCGGTGTCTTATTTTTGTGTATTGATTATTAAATTCGTAATTCATATTATTCTCCTGAATGAAAAGGCAACCTATTTTGATAAATAAATCATATCGTTCAGGTTGTACATTTTCAATCACATCCAGTGATTCTCCCAACTTCAGTTCCAAAAGTCCTTTCCAAACTTTATTGACATAGTCTCGTAGGTTCTGTTCGCCCATTTTCAATTCATATTCTTCATACCATTCGTATGAAGTCATTTTAAATTCTGATAAGTTTTCCATATCAATCTATTTCTTTTGGGGTTGGTGTTCCGCAATAGGGGCAAACGAAAGAATGGCATCTAACACAGTAAGCTTGTTTACAGTCAGGGCAATTAATTTCAATGCAATGATTCATTCACGTACTTGCTAAAGTGTGATTGAAGTTCTGATCCAATTTTAGTAGTGTAGCCAGGTACCTGTCCAGTCCAATACCAATTATACTAATGCTTTCTATTAGTACTGTCTTTTGGTACTTATATGCCATGTTCCGGTTTTTGTCAACTAACACGGAATTTCCATTACCAAAATCATGTTCCATACAGTTGTTAGCTGTGTCGTGATTTGTTGTGTAACTCATAATCTTTGTTTTTTTGCAATTTTTGAATCTATTACGTTTAAATACTTTGCCACTCTTGCATTTTTCAAGTTTCGGCGTTTACGAGGGTTGGGAGCAGGGCCATCGAACGCTTTCGACAGCTCTTGCATGATCCCTTCCAATGAACCTCCAAGTTCAAGTAATCTTAATTCTGTTATTCTCTTATTCATTATCGCACTTCCTCATCTTCATTACGTGTAACTTTGATTGCATTACCGTTCATATTTGTGACGTAGCAGCGACCAGTTTCTGATTTTAATCGGGTGAACCGGACTTTAATTCTTTGATAAGCCTGAATATCTTTCAAATTAAATTCCCTGCTTTCACCCACTTCCATGTCCAGGCTTTCTGCCTCTATTCCGGTTACATTACTAGCCCTTTCAAGTGCTTCTTTTCTTTCTAAAATTTCTGCTTCCATTTTTTTTTCAATTTTTTCATTCATAATCTGCTATTTACAATAAAATGTATTACTTTTGCTGTTAGTAATGTAACACAGTGCAAATATACTAACATTTGGCAGTATATGAAATAGAAATACTGTAATATATCAGTATTTAGAATGAGTATAACTGTGTGAAATAATTAAATTGCTAACAAACAGCAGCATGAGTGAAAACATAGTTGATAGAGTCCTTCAACTTTTAGCAGATACTAAAGATTCTAATTATAAAATTGCTAAGGCGACTAAAATTTCAGAAAGTGCAATCGGGAGATATACACGTGGTTTGTCAAGGCCTACTGAAGCAAATGCAATTTTGCTCCAGCAGTACTTTAATGGAATGTTTACTGAAATAAAGACTCTTCAAAATATTGAATTTGTTCAAGTACCTTTTGTTCCAATATTTGCTCAGGGTGGTTATCCGTCAGGATATGGCGATATAGAATATATTGAGTCTTTACCAACAATACCGGTTATTGTTGATAAAAAATTCAAAGGGAACTATCGAATTTTTGAAGTGAATGGAGATAGCATGGACGATGGAACTCGAAATGCTATTTGTGATAAAGATAAACTATTGTGTAGGGAAGTGGTGAAACCACTTTGGCAACACAAGCTGCATATTAAAGATTGGTATTTTGTAATTATTCATAAATCAGATGGCATAACTTTGAAACAAATTACAGATCATAATGTAGAGAATGCAGATATATTATGTCATCCACTAAATGAAAATTTTACCGATTTTACTTTAAATCTGAATGATGTTGTAGAGATTTATAATGTTATAAAAATTGTAGATCGGAATACCAGATTATAATTTCTAGAAAAAAAATAAGACAAAAAATAAGCATCGGGTTAACTCAAAAAAACTCAAAATGTTGATATTACGGCATTTTTGAGTGCATAATCCAGTGCATAAATAATGAAATTATCAGCACTTTACGCTACTTGTTAAATTTGTAACCAATTGAAATACAGCTGAATAAAAATAAAATTAACGTGTATGGGAAAATCCCATTCTGCGCACCAGATTTAATTAAAATACTATTTTTCAGGAACTTCCAAGTTGAAGTAGTTCACAACTTACTATGTCAGTAACTATATCTTGAAAAATCAGAAGACTTTTGCATAGCAAGACTTTGTTCCCGAATAGGGATATTACAAAGTTTTGCTATGTTTTTTTTTCAAAATTTTCTTGACTTTAAATGAACCCTGACTATAGTAGGAAATGAATTTAGGATAGAGATAGAATAAGCTAATTTTGTATTTTCAACTTTAATATTCCAGCCATTCTCTTTTTTAGCACAATATAAAGGCTATAAATTAGAGCTAAAAAAGCGAGGTATCCCCAACCTTCAGGAACTGGGACAGGATCACCAAGAGGGTCTCCGGTACCCGGATCAACAAATTCAGTTGTTTTTTGAGCCGAATAATTACTGGCCAAAAGCGATGTTGAATCCATTGCCGACAAATTTACACTTACAGATGTTACTCCCGTGTTTTGTGAATTGGCTGAATTATGTGAACTTCTGTTAGAACTTCCTGAGGCTGTTTCACCTGAACCTCCATTACTGGCCACATTATTACCTGCATAATTCGTAGTGTTGGAATTTGAAGTTCCTGAATTGGCAATTGAACTTATTGGTTTAATAAATTTGATTGAAACTCCCCTCCCATTCTGAGTTTTTGAATCCGTTGAACCGGAACTTTGATAATGTTTCTTATTCTTAGAGGCTTCAGGTACATTTATTTCAGCATCCTGATTAGAATTACTCCCTTTTCCTTTGGGCGAATTTTTTACAGTGCTGAGTGAACCGACATTAGCATTAATGGAACTGACTTTTGAGTTTATGGAACTGACTTTTGAATTTATCGAACTGACATCTTTTGAACCATGACTAATAGAAGCTACGTTAAAATTGACACACTGATTTTCTGTATAGTATTTTCGGGGATGATATAAATCAGGACTGCCAAGAGGAGAATACAACACAGCCAAAAGGATTCCGGCTATTGTTAATACCCATATGAGTAAAGTATTCTCGTGGTGATTCATATTGCACAGATATATTTTTATCTGCACAAATGTAATTAATTATCGTAATCTATTGATATTGAGCATTTTGTGGTATATTGTGGGTCGGAACAAGAGTTTTTACTACAGTGAATCAACTGCATACCAAACTGACAATTTATTCATTTCGGACCTATAATATATAATCAAAAATAACCAAATTAAAAGCTTGGAAATAAACTATTTACAACATGTGGGCATTTAATATTTTCTCTAAACTATTTTTATGTAGTATTTTATACTACCTATCTTAGGATTTTTAGGCATTTATTGCCAAAAGTTATTGCCACATTAAAAATTAAGCTTTGAATTTAATTTTTGAAAACTGCCTAAGACGATTCAATTCATTGTGTTTTTTTATACTAAACCAACACTTTATATACATTTATTAATCTTTTCAACTTCTAAGAACCAAGTGTAATAAGGCGTTTGACAAGGTTTTTAAGATGTTGGGCAATGAATTCTGTAATCCATTCCATCGGGCTGTCTGTCCAGCGTTGCGGGTGAGTGGTGATCATTAAAGTATTCGAAGTATTTCCTTTACCCAGCCACTCAATAAAATCAAATGTGGAGTGAATTTCGGGCTTCTCGTAAGCTTTCGTATTGGGTATTGGGGCTGTGACTTTATCACGGATATTGTATTTATCACCATCCCACATTCTACCGGTATCAGTAAGATAAACAGGCACTTTCGTTAAGTTTCCTTTTATAGATTTAGCAGTCAAAAAATCAAAGTAAGGTTCACCAATTATGCCATAATCTCTGTAATTATTAGTCTTCCAAAGTTCACGATTATCCCATTTGGAAGTAGGGCTTCCATGCATACAAATTGTTCTCACAGGATAGAACTGTCGGAAATGAGCTAATTGTTTCCTGAAATGTGCTATAGACTCCTCTAAATTACCCTTACAAATCGATAAGTCTTCGTAATGATAGCCTATTTCATGGCCTAACAAAGCAATTGCCTTTATTATTTCCGGTTGATTACTCTGAGGAACTACTCTAAAATAATAGGAAGCAACGATTCCAAGTTTAGCCTCTAGCTGAGCTGTTGCCAGAGAATGACCTGCCTTCAAGTCCACATCATGACGTAAAATAACATACTTTCCATTAGCTTTACCATCACAGCATTGTTCAAATGTCAGGAATGTGTAGTCTGCATTTTTTAAAGCTTGCAATAATTGACTGTAAGTATGTAGAGTGAAATCTTTCATTAATAGATAGTTTTGAGTTTTGAGTCAGTTCTTAGTGAATATCTGACAACTTAACAGCATCCAATGGATACCAATATGATTTTTGAATCAATTCCGGTACACGTTCACTACCTAAATTCATAAAATCAATAATTTTATCTTCAGGTGGAAAATAAGAATGGCAATATCTTGGTGTAACTTTTTCAGGAACAATACCAATATAATCATTTCCACATACCATTTTATAGATTTCCTCTGATTTTCCTAAAGTAAAAGGTATCTTCAGTTTATAAAGTGCATCAGCCATTAAAATTGTTTCCACCACTCTTATTCTGCTACTTCCTTCAAGCCATAAATACCAACCATTATCATCATGACAAACATAAAGTGAAATATGGGTAGAATTGCCTCCCCTGCATATTTCCCAGGGGTGACCACCACAATTTTTTTCATTTTTATACCAATCAGCAAATTCGGCAACAGAAGATTCATCCAACTTTCTTAATCCACAATCCCTACCATCGGCCTTTGCCAAATACTTTTCTTTTGATGATAATTTCTTAGTAGAATCAAAATAATGATTGGCATCATACCCAATTTCACAGAATCGAAAAAAATCTCCCGATGAAATTGCCGACAAATAGCTATTTTCATCTATTCGAGGATGATTTCTAATTTCGTTCAGATTTTCAACCATTTCCGGGGTAATTGAATGTTTAAAATCTTCAACATCCTCAGAAAAAATGTCCCAGTAATCTTTTCTTAATATTCGTCCGGTACGTTTCGAATAGGGTAAATTCGCATCAATATAGTGATTATAGCTATCAATGTCAGCTTCGATTAATAAAATTGTTTCTGAAACAGCACTTGACAACCAATCAATTAAATCTGATTGAAAATCATATTTTTGCTCACATACACTCTCTTCTTTTAATTGAAATACAAGGGTTGAATCTATAAAAAAATAACGAACACTGGCATATTGAGTTATTGAAAAGCTGAACCACTTATGTTTTTCAGGATAATAATACCTCCACAGTTCTTCAAAATCCTGTTTATTTGATACTTCTCCGGATTCGAGGAATTCTTCATAATCCCCAAAGTCTTCAATCGAACCACATTCAACAGGCAGCCATATACTTCGGTAATCATCATCGCCCTGCACTTCAATTTTTAATAATTCATTGAAAATGGCAACAAGTTTCTCCATGTAAAAATTAGTACCAATTTCGGTATAACCTTTACAGGCATGAATTAATTCCTCTATATAAGGTGCAACAAACTTTTTCACCGCCATTCAATTAATTATAAACTACAAACTACTAACCAGCTCCACTATTCGTAAGGCTGTTTGCCCATCCCAGTATTTTGGTACAGTCCCATGTTTTCCTTTTCCCTGAATTATCAAATCTACTTCAGATACAATTTCATCCACTTTTATAAGTTTATTGCTTCCCTCCCATACCGTTACTGGCCGTTCAGTATTGGGACGCACAGTCAAACAAGGAATATTCAAGTAAGTAGTTTCTTCCTGTATGCCTCCTGAATCTGTTAAAGCAAAAGCAGACCGACTCACTAAATGTATAAATTGTAGATAACCGAGTGGTTCAATAAAGAACAAATTCGGGTAGCTGTCGATAAGTGCTTGCAAGCCAAATTGAAGAATGTTTTTATACGTTCGGGGATGAACGGGAAAAACCAAAGGAATCTGATTCGAAATTTCGCCCCATAATTGAACCAATTGGGTGAGGCTTTCTTTCTCATCCACATTTCCCGGACGGTGAAAAGTCAGGACGCCGTAATTGTCTTCAAAAAAATCCTTGCCAAGTTGTATATCAGTCGCTCTGTTGAGTAACTTAAATGTCAAATTAGTTTGTCGGGCTTTAGATAATTGCTCAACCAGGGAATCTATCATGAGGTTGCCAAGCATGTGTATCTTTTCCACTGGAATTCCTTCATGCAACAAATTTTCATCTGCATCCACACTGGTTGTTATAAAAATATCACTGATAGCATCGGTTACTAAGCGGTTTATTTCTTCAGGCATCGTCCGGTCATTACTTCGCAATCCTGCTTCGTAATGTATCGTTTTTATTCCCATTTTCGAAGCCACCAAGGTACAGGCAGCTGTGCTGTTCACATCTCCTACTACTAATACATAATCAGGCTGTTCTTTCAAACAAACCTGTTCAAAGCCTTCCATGATTCGGGCAGTTTGCACTGCATGACTAGCCGAACCGACCTCCAGATTCATATCCGGTGCAGGAATATTCAATTCTTCGAAAAACTGACCCGACATTTTCACATCGTAATGCTGCCCGGTATGCACCAACACCGGCTGAATGCTTTTATGTCCTTTCAATGCATGCATCAAAGGTGCGATTTTCATAAAATTAGGTCTGGCTCCGGCCACTAAAATCAGTTTTTTCATATTTTTCTGTGTGTTACTTAAACCGGTATTGATATTCCGGGTCTTCTTTCATTATTTTTAAACTTTCAGGATAGTTTTCGATAAACCAAACATAAAAAGCCGAAACATCTATTTTGTCCTTTAACATCAACTGTCTCCGTTTTTGCCATTCAGGTTTTAAGTCGGGCATGGCAAGCAATTCATCGATTTTCTGAAACATAGCTTCAGCATTCTCCGGTAAAAATCCATAAGTAAGCTTATATTTATGTTCTTCCTCTTCGAGATATTCTATTCGTCCCACAAACGAATTACTTCGGATTGATGGAGTTCCCAACACAGCCGCTTCAGAAGTCATAGTCTGACTGTCGCCAATAAGCATAGTGGCATAATAAAGTAAGGAATGCACTTTTTCCGGCGAAAGTTTCAATTGATATTTCTTAAATTCTTCGTCAATATTACGTTCGGTAGTGATAAACACTTTCCCTTTTTTCTCTAACAATGCAATCAACTTTCGTTTGTTTTCAATGGATAAACCATGTATTCCAATATCGTGGTGAGCTTTAAATACATTAAAACGCATCACGAAATAAGGCTCACCTTCCTTCAGTCCTATCTCATCGAAAATAGTTGAATCGGGCGTAAACCGATTCGGGTGTAAATAAGCTAACTCGTGATAGCCCGAATAATAAACTGTATCTTTCCTGAAACGTTTTCCAAGCAGGGCATCGGGCGAAAGAATTGCAGAAATATAGGGATGAACATATTTAACCATTAACGGCTCAACTTCATCATCGTCGTCATCGAATAACAAAGAGGGTATTTTGGTAATTCTGGTCATAAAAGAAGCAGTTAAGCTACCGACCATTAAATCGATCTTTTCCGATTTAAGAATAAAAAAACAACGGATATTATACAATAATTGCAACAGGGATTTGCCAAATAAACTATCCTTTTTACTTCCTAAAACCCGGTATTTAATATCAAACCTGGTCAGAAGGAATTTGATTGATGAAATATCTTTTGTAACAACAATAACTTTATGTTTATGTGTTTCTAATGTTTTAATTGTTGCCAACAATTTATACACATGAGCCGGATGACCTATTTCTATTAATATATTCATTTTTTAAATTTTTTATAAAGTTTATATGCCCATTGTCCAATAATCATCAAAACGCTTTTGTGTACAATCTCATAACGTCCGAATTCCACTAATTTTCCACCGAATTTCAGTTTATAATCACGTACACCATAAGGGACATTCGGAGTTCCGGCTCCTCCAAAATCAAACACTTTGAACTTATGTTCTTTCGACCATAATATAACATTCCATAGCAAAAAATCATTCGGCCTCTTATTCAGGTAATTGGCATCACTTCCCGAATACCAGGCATATACGGTATCATTATAGCATAAGCGAACCTGTCCGGCAATCATTATTCCATCATAATAAGCTCCAAAAAAATTCACTTTTTCGCCTAACAACTTTTTGGATTGAACAAATAATTCATCATACGACATGGGCACTTTAGCACGATCGTAGGTCTTTTTCAATAATACTATTACGGCATTAATTTCATCTAAATCATTAAGTTGTTTGAAAACCAACCCTTCTTTTTCTGCTTTCGCAATGTTGCGTCTTCTTTCCTTATGTAAATTTTGCTCAAGATCCGCTACACTAAGTGTTAAATCAAGGAAGATGTCAAGGTGCTCATCAAAATGATATCCATTTTTAACAAAAACATTTTCAAATACTGTTAAATCAAATAAATTCCTAAATTGTGAATAGATGGCTTTCGATTTAATAATTTCGTTATACTTTCGAAGCAAAGCATCAGCAATCAGAGTTGAATTATTTTCGGTCAAAGGCCCACCCATGATAATTGATCGGGTAGTAAACTCACCAAACAAACCACTGTATTCACGTTGTATTACCGACATCAGGCAACCTGCTACAGTGTCGTTTTTATCGGTCGCAATCAATACTAAAGGGCTGAATTTGGGAGTATTAAGATAAACAACATACATTTCGGGCGTGTGAAAAATGTTTCCGTTTGGATGATTTTGCACAAAATCAACCCACGATTGCTTATCAATTTTAAGAGGATTTGTTTCGATAGAATAATTTGAATCGGTTTTTAAAGGTGGTTCCGTTTTCCTGAATCCGTTTTTATAGAATTGAACTCCTTTTTTACCGATAGTATACAAAAGTTTATCAAAAACAATAATGAACCTTCCATGTTCGACTAATTCGCCACCAAACTTCGACTTAAATTCTCTGACTCCGTAATCATCACCCGGTTTACCGGCACCCATCATATCAAATCGGCTCATTCCATTCTGAGCTGCATATTGAATGGCAGCCCAGGTTGCTACTGTTGAAGGAAAAATATTCTTAGCTTTTCCATCAAGTCCGCACACAAACCATTCGTATAAAATTCGTCCGTCTAATACTACACACACACTACCGCCAATCACCTTACCTTCATATTTAACCACGAACAGTTTCCCGTGAGGAAGTTGAATCAGTTTTTCAAAAAACTCGAATGGAAATAATGGAGTTTTAACTTTGTTTTTATATAAATCTTCCAACAATTTGTAATAATCAACCAGATCAATATGACTCCTGGTTTCGAACCAGTCGGCACCATTTTTTCGGGTTAATTTCACATCCCTGCGTTTGGTGGTATTGAGTTGCATTAATGCAAACTCTTCATTCGGTGTTGCAATATGAAAATTAAGATGTTTGTGATATTCGAAGCCTGCCGCTTTAAAAACAGTTTTATATGCTGAATAATCAACATAATTTCTGAATTCTAAATATATAACTTTATTCTTAAGCTCTTTTTTAATTGAATTTAACAAAAAACTAAGGGCCTGATTTGAAATATCGGGATGAAGCATTGGGCCACTACAAATAATTGCCCTTCTGCTTAAATAATTTTTCAGGAAAAAACCATCAGAAATTACATATCCACAAACCACACCAACAAGCGTATCATTTTCCGAAACGGCGTATACAAAAGGCTTCAGGAAAGATAAAGAATCAAAGAAATCATAGCATTCAGGTGTTTGAAAGAAAGATGCACTAGGCGAAATCTTAACTAATTCTTCCCATTCTTCACGATTTATTTCAGAAATGCCGGTATATACTGTCATTGTAACGCCAATATTTTTGTGAATTAGTTTTTTCTGTATTTTATAATACCGGCAGGATTACCTCCCACAATTGCATATTCAGGCACATCCCTTGTCACAACTGAACCGGCACCAATAATAGCACCTTTAGCAATATGCTTACAACCCGGAAGAATCATAGCTCTTGATCCAATCCACACATCATCTTCAATAAGTAAAGTTGTTTTGGGCAATGCCGGTTGATGACCCATCGGAATATCAATTCTCGAAAAATCATGACCGCCACCAATGAAAATAACATCTTCGGCCATCATTAAATGATTTCCTATGCTTACAACCCGGTTGATACATTTAAAATTAGCTCCCAATGCCGCTTCATTGCCCACCGAAAAATCATTTCCATTACCAAAGTATGCATTGTTTTCGACAACTAATTTAGAACCACAACTTTTGAACAATTTTCGACAAAGCCAGCCTCTGAATTTCATTGAAATACGACCGATTACCGGCACTGTCGACTTGGGAAGAAACCGTGCAAAACCATAATAAAGAAGTAGGTAAACTGTTTTCATGTAGTTTTAGTAATTATCAATTGTAATCAATTATTTATCACTTTTTCGTATACCCGAACAATCCGTTTTGCCACAGTTTCGGTATCTAATCCTTTATCAATAATTTGTTGTCGTCCTTCGGTTTTTTCGTTAAATGTCAAAGCCAGCTTTAGTTTATTTTCAACATCTACTAAATCGTATGAACTCATAAAACAACCATCAACGCCTTCGATAAGTTCAGAAACATCTCCTACATTAACCGAAACTATGGGACAGTTACAAGCCATTGCTTCTTTAATAAACTGCGGAGAACCCTCGGTAAAACTTGTCATCAAAACACAATCAACAGCATTCATTAGCAAAGCCACCTGATCGCGTGTAAACCCGTTGAGTTCCAATAATTCCACATCGTGAAGCGATGCCACTGCCTGTTGTGCCAGGCTTGCATTCTTAACCTTATTTTGGAACGCGCCGGCAAACAAAACAAGTTTTTTTTCAAAATTCAAACCCAATTTCTTCCGTGCAGCCTCTTTATCAATGGGTTTAAATAAATCAATATTCACCCCACAAGGGATTAACACTTTCTTTAAGTCCCTTTTGATGGATTGAGGAGCCCTAATCATATTCTTTTCCGACACAAAAATATTAAATGCCGACAACAGGATACATATTTTAGAAAACGGATAAACCTTCGCATTATTAATGTCGCTTCCGTGATAAGTAGTTACTACCGGAACTTTTCGTTGCAGGTTAGCCATTAAACCCGAAAGTCCATAATGTGCATGAATTACAGTGGGATTAAATTCTGAAATTTTTAAATTTAACTTATCTAAATTTTTAAGATACCCAAAAAAACCTTTGCCTTGAATAGTAAAATAATCAATGATAAGTCCTGTCTTACTCAATGAATCGACCTGCTCCGTAATAAACGGCGCTACCTTTCCCGAATTTTTACTGCAAACCACTAATATTCGCATTCTTCAATTATAAACTATTAACTATAAATTATAAACTATTTTCAGGCCATTCCTCTACCTGCCAGTTTAAACCAGCTCCACGCCACAACAGCAAGAAAAATCAATGTTAACCACCATGTATAATATTTCTTTTGTTTCTTTGTGATAACACTTATTCCATAAGCAGCAATTACGAGTTCAAAGGGTAGTACCGGTTGATGAAACCGTTCGGCCTGAGCAAAGGCACTCATTGTTAAAATCGCAAGATATCCTATTATAAACGTTCCTAACAAAAGATAATCTCTCCATTTTCCTGCCTTAATTATATAAATCACAGCTATCAGCAGAAAAAAAGCCATTATATTTTTCACATAATTACCACCATTAATCAGCTTCTGATTTTCCTGTTTTGGAGTTTCAATAACTGTAGGAAAAGGAATGGCAAAAATCATGGGTGCAAAAATAGCCCCGGTCATATATTTAGCGAATTTATTCCCATTCACCTCAGTTGCTCTCATATTCATCGATAATGACTGATTGTTACCCCTGCTCTTCCACACACTTTCAACTTCATTGCTGATTGTGCCTCCCACAAAATAAGCAACTACCCCAAGAATCCAGATAAATAGAACTAAACGTTTTCCAAAATTTAAAATTTTATTGGGTGTAAAAAGAATAGCTGTAAACAATGCAAAAATTGCTGTAGCTCCTAATACTGTTCGAAAAAAGAACAGAGAAGCTGCCAGTAAAAGCGGAGGTGCTATTTCCGCAAAATTGAAGTTCCGGTTCCGTAGCATTAAATCTGCCCGATCCATAAACAAAACAGTCAGAAACAACATTTCCACTTCTTTCGTATGCAAACCCGAATAAAGTATCAGATTTGGCATTAACATACAAAAAATAGTTGCCATCCGGGCCACATCTTCATTAAAATTTCTTTTGCTGAATTTGTAAATAATTGTACAAGTATAAGCTCCAATCAGACATTTTATTAATCGGGCTATTATTATTGAGTTATCTGTAAAATAATACTGACTTCCCAAATACAGGGAATAACCCATATCCGAATAGCGTCCCTTCATATACACAAAATACTTGGCTAATTCTCCCGAATGAAGTAGTGACGCAACATCCATACCATCCTGATTATACCCGATTGCGTCAGCAGAGTCAAACTCAAAAGAGTTACCGTTCATTACATTATAAAATATGTAAGCAATTATCATCCAACTTAACCGAATAAAAAAAGCGGTACTTAATACCTTTTTCAAAAATCGCTCTTCCTTATACTTTTGCCATTTTCGGGTAATTTCGTTAGAGTAATAGAAAAAAGCTAAAACTTCAACCATTCCGAAAATCCACCACTTAAAATTTAATATATGGTTAAAAAACACAATATTAGAAATAAGCAATGCAGCAAAGTATATTGATATCGCTTTTGAAGTAAAAAATTTAGGGAAATAGTTAAGCATTCAATCTGAATTTCAGTGATTTATACAAAAAATTAAAAAATTAAAAGTGAAGTATATAAATTTTTCAGCTTCTCAATATGTTTTTCAATGCTGTAACAGTCGCGGGAAAATCTGGCTGCTTCTGTGGCTTTGGACTCGTAGTTTTTTTTGTTTTGCAAAAATAGCATAAATTCCCGAAGTAAACCGGCTTCATCCTTTGTTTTATATACTGTAGCGTATTTTCCAGAGGAAGTTATTTCGTTCATCACCTCCCAATCATTAACAAAAACAGGAATAGCTGCTGCCATGGCTTCCACTACTGCAATTCCAAAAGTATCGTGATCGGTCGAAAAGAAGAAAGCATCAAGCTGCTTCAGGATAGACGGCACATCATTTCTTGAGCCTAAAAAGCTTATTTTGGTCAGCAAATTATTCGCTTTACAAAAATTATAACAATCATCATAAAGCCGGGGATTAGCTTCCGATTTTTTCCCTACAAATACGAAATGAAAATCAACTTTTTGCTCGTCAAGCAGTTTTACAAATCGACACAAGCTAAACTGATCGCGTCCGGGAACAAAGTTGCCAACAGTCCCCAATAACAGAGTGTTGGGGTTGAGCTGAAGTTCATCTCTTAATTTGATATCCACCTGATCTGCCGAAATCTCAGGAATACAATCAAGCTTATCAAACGAAATTCCATTGTAAATAACATGCTGATTTTCAACTTTAAGCCTGTATTTTTCGACATAATACTGACGCTGAGTATCACTAACAAATACATTGGCATCGCTGTGATTAATCGCCTGTTTTAGAATGGCTGTTCCCAATTTACTTTCATTAAAGTCGTAGCCATGAAAAGTCAGTACAACTTTAATCCGTGTTCCAAAAGAGGCTAAGCGGGCATAAAATGCATCTATCGGCTGTTGGGCATGAACCACCTGAATGTCATTTTTCAACAGCAATCTGCGAAGTTTTAAAATATAACTTACTGTATTTCTACCGGTTGGCAGATTAAGCATAGTTATTCCACTGCCGAGGAAATCAGTTTCCAAAGCTCCTGATTTTCGGTAAATTCCAATTGCATTCAGGTGGTTTTCCTTTGCATTTCGAAACACATCCAATAGCAGGGTTTCAGTACCTCCACGATTCAACGAACCCAACAAATATGCGATTTTTACCTTCATTTTATCAACAAAAAAATTCAAATGTCATTTAATACCAACTGTACATATAAAATGACCCAAAGTCATTTTCAGGTCTACTGTTGTTAATGCCGATGTCTACAAACAAATAGAACAATAAGACAAAGTCGAAATAGGGCTATATTGTTTGTACAATCGGTATAACTTTCATTCTACAAATGCTTCTCCGAAGGTTTGGCAGGATTGAATCATTTTATTCTGCTGTTCGGTTGAAAAATCGGGATTTCTCATCGTGAAGTCCCCGTTAAAAACATTATTTTCATTCATTTTCAGCTTCTCTTTTTCAAGATATTCATCTAAACTACAAATAATCTTTGCAGGTATTCCCACGGCAACTGAATCAGAAGCAATATCTTTCGAAACCACACTTCCGGCACCAATAACCACATTGTTGCCAATACTCACTCCGGGCAAAATAATGCTTCCGGCACCAATAAATACACGATTGCCGATTTTAACATTGGCAATTCGTGTATAATTCAGAAATAGTTTCGTACTTGCATCGTGAGCCAAAATATGTACTTTAGGAGCTAAAATCACATCATCACCTATTTCGATATGCCAACAATGAGATGGGTCAATAATAACACCGGACATTCGGCTGAAATTTTTGCCTACTTTAAGACCCTTGTTAATTAATTTTTCGAGTGATTGCTCTCCTCTCAGAACATCTAATATTTTTCTGATTATATTCATCTGATTTATAATTGGTTACTCAGTTTATAATTGCTGTTTTTCGGTTTTATTTCTTTCTCAAATAGCAGTAAAGATCAGGACTCAGGTTTATCAGCAAAACATTCAACAATTGTTTGTTGGTGAAATGATAGGCTGTTAAAGGTAAAATTCCATCATTTTTAAAACCATTAATTACTGTTTTTCTCTTCGCTGATGTTTCATTCGAAAGAAAATCTAAAATCCACATTAACGAAATTGATATCATCCCTTCTGCCCACAATTTGGTTTTTCGGTTTTGGGTTTCCTTCGATAATAAATTCAATTTACTTAACACAAATAAACCATCATGTAAAAGTTTGTTCCGTTTTTCAGTCTGAACACTTTGGGTTATTGACCCTATTCGCTGTAAATAATAATAAACCAGCAAGTTAAGCGAACAAACGCGTTTAACTTTGGGCATCAATCGTATTATCCATTCAACATCTTCAATATACAAATTTTCCTCAAAAAATAATGCATTACTTTTTATGAAAGATGCATCGAACATGAAAGCCCAAACATAACAGGCCCATCCGAGGTATTCCGACAAAAATGTTTCACCATCTACAATTTTTTCACTAAAAACGGTATTTTTTGTCGCATTTTTGGTCTTTGGAATTATTTTTCCATCTTCGTCAACGGCCTCATGATTAAATCTCAAAACTTCAGGTTTCTTTGATTCCATACATTCCAACAAAGGCTTTAAGGTATTTTTCTGAATAGTATCATCTGAATCCACAAAAAACAAATACTTACCTTCTGATGAACGTATACCGGTATTTCTCGCTCCACCTAAACCTTTGTTTGATTGCGAGATTACCCGGATATTTGAATTTGTTTGACAATAGGATTCTGCAATGACTAAGCTGCCGTCGGTTGAGCCATCATTTACAATTATAATTTCGTAATCGGAAACCGGAATATCCTGAGCTAATAAACTATCAAGACATTTTGACAGATATTTCTCGACATTATAAACCGGAACAATAATACTAAGTAATTTCATTATTCGTTGTTGCCTTACAATATTTTGACTATTATAAAAAACCTTTGATCGCGTTTAAGTAAGAGGAATAATTAAATGTCCTGTTTTTTAATCACATAGTTACATTTAGTTACATAGTTACACAGAGTATATTTCTTTGAAAACATAGTACATATAGTTCTGTTGAATAAGCTATGACACTATGTTAGCTAATTTTTAGTTTTTCTATGTAAGGCTATGTCACTATGTGAACTATGTGTTTGATTTTTTGTATTAAATGGGACATTATATCATTTTCACTACTTATATATACTATTGAAAATCATTTTCTTGTTTCTTTTAAAATTGTGTAAATGTAAAATAAAATGGGGTTAAGAGCCGAAAAAACTTTTAAATTCTTTACACCCGACTGAAAAAGTAATTTACCGTATTCTTTAGCATGAAGGTAATCATTGTTCTTAAATGCTGTATTCAAAAGTACAGCTTGAACGTACACATCATAGCCCTTTGCATCGAATGGAAGATCAGTGGGGAACAACTCGCACAAAAATTGATACATTAATTTTTCCCTTTTAAATCGGGCAACAATTTTAGGATAACTCGCTGAATTACTGAGCGATTCATGTCCGTGCCGGTATGTAACCGTAGAAACCGGAAGATAATTGATGTCGGAATATGCCGATAGAATTATCCAGGTTGGCCAGTCTTCAATCGGAAAATTTAACTCAACATATTTATCAACAGGCACATATTTATCAAACAATGATTTTCGGATGCAGGCAGTTGGAGCACATATCTTAAGTCCACCGTTAAATATATTTTTCTGTTGTTTTCCTTCAGGAATAAGGGTATTTCTTTGTTTATTATTAAATTCAACAAGCTCGTTAGTTACCGAATTCAGTATATTATAATCGGTATGCAACACCCCGCATTCGGGGTGTTGCTCCATGTAATCAATCTGAATCTGAAGCTTTTGGGTATTATGCCAAAAATCATCGCCGGCACAGCTGGTAATAAATTTTCCGTTGGACAGAGCTACACATGTTAACCAATTCTGCACAACACCAACATTCCTGCTAATGTGAGCCAATTTTATCAAATGTGGATGTTTTTTTTGATATGCTTCACAAATTTGAGGAGTATTGTCGGTACTACAATCATCTCCGATAATAATCTCGAAATCAAAATTCACATCCTGAATCAAGACAGAGTCTATTGTTTGTGATATAGTATCTTCCTGATTATAGGTACAAATTAGTACCGAAACCATTGTTGAATTTCCCATAATAGATGTTTTTCACAAATTGTATTATGTTATAAATGAAATAAATTACTTAATTTTATGAGCAAATAAATTTCGTTTTAAAATTATGGAGTAAACAAGTAAATTAAATAAATACCTATTGGTAAATAATATAAAGATATTTCTTTACACAACCCATGTTTGTATTTAATATGTTGTATTGATTTATAATTTTAAAATGCGTATTGAGATAGTTCTTAACATTCGAAAAGTCATCAGGATTAATAAGTTTTCTAATTTGAATAATTTCAGCATATAATCTTAATAATGATTTCATGTATTTTTTATCAAACTAAATGATTCTAAATTTTTAGTCATATCATTACTCATAATTAAATTGCTACTTTAAAACCTTTTTTCCATTTTAAACAACATTCGTTCCATTAAGAAAAATAATTTACGACTAATCCAATAGCGGTTTATTCTTTTCAACTGATTCATGGAGTAAGCATATTGATCGTAATCGTGCAATACCGAAAGTGGCAACATTTCTTCGAGTACGCGGCGGCGTTCAGCTTTGTCAAGCGAAGAATTGACTGTACTTATACCTGTCAAGTCAAAAATGGTTACATCAATATCATAATAAGCAATCTGAATTTGGTTAAATGCAATCGCCTGCAAAAACCATTTCCAATCCGAAACAATTTTCAGATTTTGGTCGTACAAGCCATATTTATCAAATAATGAGCGCTTTATATAAGTTGGGGAGTGATTAAGTGTGCCATTATAAAAATCATGCATCGCAGGCTGCCTGCCGGCAAATCCTTTGTCCTGTATTATTTTGCCTTTGTATGGCTTTAACATATTTCCATAGAGTATGTTGACCTCTGATTCTGATCTCAGAACCTCCAGTTTTTCAAGCATTCGGGCAGTCACATCATTGGCTGCCAACAAATCACCCGAGTTGACGAACTGAATATATTCTCCTTTAGCCAACTCGATTCCTTTGTTCATGGCATGGTAAATGCCCAAATCTTTCTCACTAATCCATAAAAAGTCACGAACTTTCAAACCTTCAAACTTTCGAATTATTTCCACACTAGCATCGCCAGACTTGCCATCAACTATAATGTATTCAAAATCATTTGAAGTTTGATTCAGAATGCTTTCCATGGTTTTCTGTAAACCTTCAGCATTATTGTAATTAATTGTTATAATAGTCAGTATGGGCATTTCTTATTTGTTTTTCATTTAAATTTCGAAAATAGTGAGACCATTACTGATAGTGAAACCGCAAAAGCAAGCAAAACCATGGGTGTAAGCACATGAAACCACACAAATAATCCGGTCGGAACAATTACCATTAACAGACATATTGCATGTCTGTAAGTTCTTATTTTTTTGTTTTTTGAAAATATCAAGTATGTCAAAAAGTAGAAGAATACTGACAATAGCAAATAAGCAATTAAATTTACAATTCGAATCGTAGAAGCAAAAACCGTTGTTTGAATTACAGCATTCAATTTGAGTTTTTTTGAGAGTAAATTACTTTCCAGATTAGCATTTATTCGTCTCTCATCTAACTGTTCAGAACCTTCACCCAGTTTGTTGAATGTGGTGCATGTTACAAAGTCCAACTTATTAACAGACTCTAAAACGGTTTGCAACTCAGAAATACTATAATTCTTTTTAAAGGTATAGTCGTGAAACATCACTATCACAACTCCATTTCTATTCCTGTTTCGGGTTAAGACCGGTATTAACTCTTTGAAGTTTTCAATGGTTTCGGGAGCATACTGCAATTCAGCATTTACAGTAGACTGACCGAAACATAAGGCTGATGAAATGACTGTAAATCTGTTGTTTACCAATACCTGCAATGTGTTTTTATCATAAGAGTTAAACGGAGGAATAAAAGTTTTGATATTTGTTTGAAAAACAGAGTCTAAGAAGCTCTTTCCCTTTTGTATTCGTCTGTTCTGTTCTGTCATGCTAATCCCATCAAATTCACCACGTACAATTTGCTGATGTGTCAAACCATGTAAGGCTATTTCAATTGAATTATTTTTCAAACCGGTTTTTAATACCGGTAAAAATAAATAAGGTTTTTCAAGAATAAAATTTTCATTGGAATCACAGGGAATCACACCCAAAACCAAAGGAATGTGATTATCCTGAAATGTTCTGACTACCTGTTCGTTAACTTTATCAGTTTTAAGAATAAAATCATCGTAACGAAAAACAACCTTCATTTTTCCGGAAATACCCTGAAATGAGATAAAACAAAAAAGTAACAGGTAAAAAAATTTAAACTTGGCCATGCTATTTAATTATCAATATTAGCACTCGATTTTTCTATAAACAAATCAATATCAAAAAAATACTTTTCAACCTCCTGCAATTTTTCGTCAGCAAAATTCCACCATTTAATTTTAAGTAATTTTTCGATCTGATTTTGTTCGAAACGGTATTTTACAACTTTTGCAGGCACTCCTACTGCTATAGCATAAGGTGCTATATCTTTTGTTACCACAGCACCCGCTCCTATCATCGCTCCATCACCAATTGTAACTCCATCCAAAATGGTGACATTTATACCAATATACACATCATTACCAATAACTACAGGCTTGTTTTCGACAATTTTGGTTTCGGTAACCAAACTATAACCATTAATTCCCGAAGTAGAATAAAACATGGCGTTGGTGCTGATTCCATTGGTGGGATGAATACCCATTCCACACATAAATCCCGCACCAATTGATGAAAATTTCCCGATAACAGTATTGTTTATCACAACGTTATTTTTTATGACTGTATAATCACCAACTTCTACATCGCTAAAGAAAAACGGGGCTTCGTATTTCACCTTTTCAGAAGCCTTAAAATTAGCTTTTTGCGATTTAAGTATTGAATACCCGGACACTTTACCATCGGGAATAATGGGCTTATTTAGGATTAAGCCTATCAGTTTTTGCAAAAAATAGAATATTTTCTTTTTCATTTTTTTATCCAGCTACCTTTAATTCCAAAAAATCGTTTAATTTTTTTATTCATTCTAAATGGCCAACGCTTCAAGCCTTTCAAACCATATTCAAAAGGTTGAAAATAGAGTTTATGATAATTCAAATCTGCAATTCTGTTAATTTTAATTGACTTAGGATGAATTAATGGCAAAATTTCATTAAGCCCGATATTTGCAGCCAGATTATCATCGGTATTAGCATGTGTCCCTTCCATATCAAAACCTATATTAGATGAAAGATTTACATTTGGAAAAATTCCGATACCCCCATTCAGCCAGACAGACATAATAAACTGCATATCCCAGCTTGAATTATTCAAACAATCTTTATGAATTTCATCTAAGCGGTCGCACCAATAATCTTTTTCGCGAAGAGTAACGTGGTAAAAATCCATAGAACGCCTCAAATCTTTCCTCGTCACATCTTTCATATAATAGTCAAAACCTGACCATGCTCTTTTCCAGGTAGCCCAGGCACACAAATTACGATTAACCATACTGAAATGATACGATCCATCGCCATAGGATTTTCCATTTAAATTCATGCTGCCAATCACTTTCACAGAATCAACATCTTTATATTTTTGCAATAATTCAGCAGCATAATCAAAAAAATCGGGGGCAGGAACTGCATCATCTTCAAAAATCAAACCCTGATCAACATGCTCAAAAAACCACGAAATACCTGTGGCCGGTCCCTGACCGCAGCCAAGATTAATTTCGGAGAAATTGGTTTTTAACTCACATTCCCAGTCAATAGAATTTTGGAAAATAGCCTGAACCGCCCCGGATTTTTCAATATCCGTTTTGTTTCCGGCACGCACTCCATCCTGAAAAACAAATAAACGGGCAGGTTTTTGCTTTTTAATCTCGTCAAACACCTTTTGGGTATGAATGGGGCGATTAAACGTAAGAAGTAGTATCGGGGTTTGAAAAGACGAATTCATATTATTTTAATTTATTCTTCAGTTTATAAAGTGGAGAAATGATTCTTGTAAGTATAAATCCCAACTTTTGATTTTCGCACAGAAAACGGTTGAATTTAGTCATAAAAGGCATTAGTGTTAAAACGAATTCTCTGTTTTTTGAAATTAACTCAAAAAACAATCTGATTTGCTTACTATCAGCCCGAAGTATGCGATACCCAAAACTATTAATATACCATTTCGAGCGGTCAAAAAACACTTTCGACATTTCGGGATACAAACCTTCAATTTCTTTTGAAAAGGCAATTAAATCAGAACCGGTATTAAAAGCAAACTGATAAAGCAAATCAGCCCTGTGTTCACGATTTGTGACTTGCGTGATTGAAGCTGCGTTGGTTCGGTAAATGTAATACGAATTGGCTATTGATGCTACTCTTTCGGCTAATATTATGGTACGGGGCATATACACAGTATCTTCCCAAAAAACTCCTTCGGGAAATTTAGCATGTATAGCACGAAGATATTTTGCAGAAAAAATCATTCGCCAAACAAATCCAATATGATAAACAAAAGAGCTGCCGAAAGTATCATTAACAAACTCTATTCCTGTTTGGATAGTGCTATTCCGAAATACAGCTGCTTCTTCGATTATTTTATTTTCAATATCACATTTATTAAAATTAAATAATAAAACCTCAGTATTTTGAGATTTTAACAGAATATCTGCCAGACAATTTGGTTGTACCATATCATCTGAGTCAACAAACCAGATTAAATCTCCTTTTGCTTTATCAAAACCGGTATTGCGTGCCGCACTTAATTTTTTATTTTCCTTATGATCGATTAATCTGATATTGGAGAATTTCTTTTGATAATCCAGCACTACAGATCTCGAATTATCGGGCGAACAGTCATTCACACAAATGATTTCGTAATCATTATGTGAAATATCCTGTTCCAGCAGGCTATCCAAACAGCTTGGAAGGTATGCCTCAACATTATAAATCGGGACTATGATGGAAAGCTTCATTTCTATTTAATTATTTTGCTTTGTAAATATATTTCTCTGTAGCCAATAGTCCGAATAAAGTTTTAAAACAAAGAAATATAGTTTAATTCGTTTTTTACTTAACAACTTCAATTCATTAAAATGCCCAAAAACCGGGATTCCGCTAATATACAATAGTTTGGCTAATCTTCTTTTATCTTTCAAAACTAATCTCTCAAAATGATAGAGATTAACTCTCAACGAATCCTCAATTAAAACGGACCATTCATTAAAATAATCATCAAATTGCTTAGCATTTACCAAATCTTCATACATTAATTCAAAAAAGCTAAGTAATTTTAATCCGATATTGCAAGTCCATTGTTCTGACAAACTATTTTCGTGCTTAATCCAAACATAAAGCGGTTTATCGATATATGAGATTTTCGTAGTTTTCAGAAACGCTTTTAGATTAAATAGTGTATCTTCTGAAAAGCAAACATCTCTGTCAGTGAAAATAAAATTGTTATCCTGCAAATACTTTTTTTTATAAATCGAACCCCAAACGCTTTTGCATAAATAATTATTATTTAAATCCATTGGTAAAATAACTGATCGTATTATACCATCTCTGTTCGGATCGTCGTATTTAACTATCTCGTTGGAATCATCTTTTCTGATAATTGAGTCACTAAAAACAATGTCCGAATCATTTTTCTTTGCATTTAAATAGAGTAATTCGTACATTTCAAGGCTTCTGATGTCATCGTGATCGGAGAAACCAATGTATTCGCCCTGAGCTATTGCCATGCCAATGTTTCTACTCTCAGACACACCTTTGTTCTGCTCGTTGTAGATTAACTTTATCCGGTCGTCTTTTGCAGCATAACCGGCTGCAATTTTATCACTTCCATCGGTTGGTAAATCAAGAATGCATATTATTTCAATCTCGTGTAAAGTTTGATTAACCAATGTTTCAAGGCATTGTATCAAACTATATCCGGGATTGAAAACAGGAAGTATTACTGAAACTTTAATCATGTTTTAATTAGAAATTCAAACCAAATTTACTTAAATTTCATTTTCGTTTATGCAAATATTTGAAACGAACTTATAATTTCTATTTAGCTTTGTTTTATAAAACTTAAATAACATAAGTACCAATGCTCCTAATGTAAATTGTCGGTTTGTGAAGAAGAATCGTACCACTTTGTAGATTCCTTTTGCCGGAATATAGTAATCGTAACTTGTTCCAATATATTTCGTCAATTTTATAACAGTTCTTCGAATTTCCAACATCATTAAACCAAAATCTTTTAATCGAAATTGGTATATCGTATTATCAAACGGAATATAAGTAGAGTGAGGATGAAATATCGAGAATTTTGCAAAATCATTTGTCTTTAATCCCTCTGTCTTAAGCTTTTGCAAAAAAGCATGACCAAACACATAGGACATATTTTGATAAGAAGAAAAATGCATTATTTTCGCTTGTTTATCAAACAATGGCTGAGTGTACATAACACAATTCCAAACTTCATCAAGTTCTTGAATTAAGTGCCCAAATTCTATATTTATTAATGCAAAATAAGGTTGATCGCCAATAAAGGTTTTATTTGGTGTTTCAAACATAGCTGAATTCCATTTCCTGAAAAATAATTTTGTTTTCTCATTATCTTTCACAAAAACAACCCCACTATTAAAATAATATTCTTCTTTGGAAATATCCCAACCAACAACTTTTGCTCGACTTTCAATATGATTATAGATTGATTTGTTATATTTACGAATTGGTAGGTGCGAATCCAAAACTGCTCCTATTTCAAAACTACAATTATCAATTTCGTTAAGAGGGCAGGTTATTAAAGTATCACAATCAATAAATAACAAATCGCCGTTTAACACCAAATTTCGGAAACTCGTTTTTAAGAATCTCGATCGCAATTCCATTGATAACTGTTGATCCAATTCAACTACAATTTTTTCGGATATATATTCGAGAATTTCTGCTCTCGATCCTACCAGTAATTTATCCGTTAAATCATCCACAATCAGAACGATAGTTGCATCGGGATTATAATACCGTGCGGTATAAACCGACAACAATGCCTGTTCAATAAAGTAATGATCAGGAGCACAGGTCAAAACGTAAACTAACTTAGTATTCATATTTAGTTTTTGGTTTAATGCGCTTTAATACAGCAATCAGTCTGTTACGATAATACTTTAAAGCAATGGTTGGAAACATCTTTAAATATGTTCTCTTTCCGAAAAAAACAAATAATTGTTGAATGGTATCATAAAAACTCAGCAATTCACACCACCACCAGCGTTCAGCAACTACCTTATAATCAATCGATTTGAATGGAGCTAATGCCGTGTTAGTGGCCATAATTTCGGCAAATTTCGCATCAAATTGTTCACGTGTAAACATAGCTTTATAAATCAATTGGCCACGTTGTTCACGATAATTTTTATCCTGAATCAATCGTTTCGCTTCATCCATGAAAGCCTTTTTATCGTTAAACGATATTTGTATATCTGAATTGAAACATAGTGCCTGTTCGGTTTCATCGTCATAAGTATTGGGTAAATAGTATTGAAGGATCGGTTTGCTGTTTATTGCAGCAAGTTGTGTAATAAGCGACCCACAGACCGGACAGGTTCCCATAAAAATATCACAATGTTTAAAAACCTCATCAATATCGGGACGGAAACCAATATAAATGAAGCGATTAGCAAGATTATTTTTGGTAATAAAGTTTTTCAGAAACTCATCGGTCTGACCCATCACATTCTTGGTTGCGTATAAAAATATTGCTTCAGGATTTTCAAACAACACATCCCTCACCAAATTCCAGTAGCTGTTTTCGGGGTCAAGAGTTTTATAGAAATCACCACCTGAAAAAATTACAACTTTTCCCTTTGTTTGTTCCGGAAAACCCTGAAACGGATTGCCATCACGAACCGGATAAAACGGCAGAAAAAGTATTTGCTCCTTTTTTAAACCCCGTTTTTCAAGCGAAACAGTTGCTCCAAACGTGCGAAATTCCAGTGTGTAATCAATGGCTTTTGTGCCGAGCCAAAATGTTTGATCTGACAAATTAATCAGATACCGTACAATTCCTGAAGGTATCGAATATAAAGCAAGCGATATGGGTGAATTGTAACCAATATGCAAGAACAATTTGGATGGGCAAAACGCGGTAATGGTATCGAGAATCAATTGTGAGCGTTCAAAATAATCAGAATTCCCGGGAATGACCACTACTTCAACATTTGCATATTGTGAAATAGTTCCCAGAATATTTTGATATGTCATAGCTGAAACATCGCGGCCGGTTACATAAAGTACCTCTTTAAAATGAAGCGATAAAGTTTCAATGTATTGCAGTGCAAGCACATACGATGTACACCAGTCATCAAACAAAACTACCCGGTCAGGATTGGGGAGATAATTCGCTTTGCCCGAAAGTTTTAAACGGGATATTTTGCCCATTAGCACTTCCAGTTCCTCATCCGAATAAATCCAGTTAAATTGCTGAACATAGCCAACTGCACGATAAATATCCTCAAGCGATTGTTTGTAATTTTCCTTTCGGAATTCTTTAAACGCTGATTTTTTTAGCGGTTCGTAGCTCCTGATTATTTCGTTTAACTTAAGTGGCATTCGGTTCCTTTTTTACACACAATTGGCTTCAAAACAATTGATTATCTTTATTTTCTTTTTTATTGCGGACATATTTTTTGATAGAATCGTACGGTCGCCGGAGTAAAGCTCCTATTCGGTATGATTTTGTTTGCTTGGCTTTGACTTCTCCTGTAAATCGGGCAAAATCTACAATTGTTTTATTATAATTGTGATAACTTTCAAGTACAGATTCAATATTGGTTTCCGAAACAGGATATCTTAATAAAAAGTACAACTTAATGTAACTGTAATTTAAATCCATACTCAGCCTCCTGTCGGGGTCTGAAGTATGACATCCACTATTTGCCAATACTCTGTAAACCGCTGAAATATTATCGAAAAACTTAATTTTACTATGATAGGCAAACCAATAAGCTATTGCAGTATCAAGAAACATGTTTCGGGAAATAAAAAACTCAGAATCAGCTATGCAATTACGAAATAAATCCTTTCGCAAAAACATAGTTGGTGCAGCCACGTCATCATAACCGGCAATTAAGGTTTCATAGCTTTCTACCTTTGCATCACCCAAATATCCATCCATTTTCATTTCATCCTGAATATACATGGCTGCAATGCTACACACCATACCATATTCATCGTTCCGTTCGAGAAAGTCGGTTTCTTTTTGAAGTTTTAAGGAATCGGTCCAGTAATCATCCCCATCGCAGATTGCTATGTATTTTCCGCGCGCTTTTTCAATAAGCGACAATAGATTTCGGGTACTTCCCACATTTTTGGGTGGAAATACCGGAATAATTAATTCGGGATAGACGGCAACGTATTTTTCAACTATTTTACGGGTATTATCTGTACTGCAATCCTCGCCTATCAGCAACTCAATTGAAAAACCGGTATTTTGCAACAGTATACTTTCAATAGCTTCAGACAGATAATTTTCATGATTATATGTGCACATACAAACACTTACCAAAGGGATATCTGCTGAATTATTTTTACTTAAAGTCATTGATTGTAATTTAATGATTACCTTGTGTTATCTCCAATTATTAACAACCTCTACCACATACAAAACTTCATCGGTGGTCATAACTGGGCTCATTGGTAAACTGAGCTCTTCGACGTGAATTTGCTCTGTTATTGGTAATGAAATATGATTCCAGTCCTTATAACATTCCTGTTTATGAGGCGGTATCGGATAATGAATATTGGTTTGAATATTATTGTCTGTCAGGTACTGTTGCAGTTCATCTCTTCGCTTAGTCCTTATCGGGAATAAATGAAATACATGATGGCTGCCCCCCAGTCCCCTAAAGGGGGAGATAGTGGGTAGAATGATATCTGGATGGTTTATATTTTCAATATAATATCGTGCTATTTGCCGGCGTTTCTCATTGTCTTCATCTATATATTTAAGTTTTACATCTAAAATGGCAGCCTGAATTTCGTCCAAACGGCTATTTCTGCCGGTATATTTAAACACATATTTTTGTGTTGAGCCATAGTTTGCCAAAGCTCTGACAACTTTTGCCAATTCATCATCATTGGTTGTTACCGCACCTCCATCGCCCAATGCACCCAGGTTCTTCCCGGGATAAAAACTATGTCCTGCCGCATCACCAATTGATCCTGTCTTTTTGTTTACTGCCTGCTGCTCACTGCTTACTGCCGACTGCCGACTGTATAAACATCCTACTGCCTGCGCATTATCCTCAATCAGTTTCAACTTATATTTTTTACACAACTCACCAATCTTTTCGGTGTAAGCACACTGACCATACAAATGTACAATCATAATAGCTTTGGTTTTGGAAGTAATGGCCTTTTCAATCAGACTGTCATCCATCTGATAAGTATTTAAGTCCGGCTCAACTAAGATTGGTTTCAGATTATTTTCGGTAATAGCCAGAATAGAAGCAATATAAGTATTGGCAGGAACAATTATTTCATCTCCTTCGTTCATAATACCCATTTCAATATAGGCACGTATTATCCAGATAAGTGCATCTAAACCATTAGCCACACCAATGCAGTGTTTTACACCGATATAATTCGCATAATTTGTTTCAAAGCGTTCATTCTCTTTGCCTTGTAAATACCAGCCACTATCGATAACCCGGTCTACAGCCTGTTTGATTTCGGTATCGTATTTTGCAGTTATTTTTTGTAAATCTAAAAATTTTATCATATTTATTTTATTTTTTTACAAATATTAATCAGGTATCAATCAAGATTTCAATTAAGGTTGAGCTGTCATTTCCCGTACAAACTTTGCCGGATTTCCCACCCATAATTCAAAAGCGGGAATATCCTTTGTTACCACACTTCCGGCACCAATCATCGCACCGGTACCTATAGTTAAACCACCTAAAATTACGGCCCCTGTTCCTATTGATGCTCCTTTACAAACAGTGGTTCTGCTTAATTTGAATTGATGGTTTCCTGATTGCGGAAAATTATCATTAGTGAAAGTCACATTTGGTCCTACAAAAACATCATCTTCCAAAACAATTCCATCCCACAAATAAACACCATTTTTGATGGTCACATTGTTTCCTATCACCACATCGTTTTCGATAAAACAATGACTGCAAATATTACAATTTTCACCAATTTTAGCCTGAGCCAAAATAATGCTAAACTGCCATACACGGGTTGTCTCAGGAATACTTGATAAACAATCTGCTAAAGGATGAATCATACTGATTTTAATTTTATAAAGTCCTCGTAGTTTCTAATATAATCGTGCTCTTCATAATGATGTGAAGCCAAAACCAAACAAATTGAACCGGAGGAAAAATTATTAAGTTCTCTCCAAATTCCCGGCACAACCTGAATTGCTTTATATGGTCGGTTAAGAGTTACACTGCGTTTTTCATGTCCATCGTCCAACACCACATCGAAGGATCCGCTGGCAGCAACAATCCATTGTTGAAGTTCTTTGTGAGCATGTCCGCCGCGTTCTTCACCGCCCGGCACATCATATAAATAATAAACCCTGTTGATATTAAATGGCAGATTTTTAAAACCTTCTGCCACTGTAATATTACCTTTATCCCGATGATTGATATCTAAATCAACAAGTTTGCAATCCCATACAGTTGTTGTTCCAATATCAAAACTAAATTCAGCTGCATCTCCGGACACAACTTTCTCTTCATCAGCAGATTGAGAAACAGTTGATTTATATATTTCAAAGTCACGAATATAATCAGCTTCATCGTAACTTGTTGAAGCTAACACCATCGCTACTGAATTGGTAGAGAAATTATCCATACTTCTCCACACCCCGTTAGGCACAAACAGCCCATTGTATGAACGGTTCAGGTGAATTCGTTCTTCTTTCAATCCATCGTGGATAACAATATCAAAACTACCTGACAACGCAACAATAAACTCCTGCTGTTTCTTAAAAGCATGACCACCTCTTGATTCACCACCGGGTACATCATAAATCCAGTAAACTCTTGAAATTTCGAAAGGTATATGCATTCCACCCTCGATAAAAGTAAGGTTTCCGCGTGGATCATATATTTTGGGCAAGTTGATTTTCTGTATCATAAACAATCAATTTAGTTGCGTCTTAGTTCAGAAAATGAGAACCTTGGGGTAATTTCACCCGGTTCTCTTTCCATCCAATCACCCAAAGCATATTCTCGGTTTACAAGTGTAAATGAAATTATATCCTTTTCAATGGCAACTGCTTTTGTTTTCTTTTCAATTGCATAAAAATCAATTGCGAAATTGCCCCAATTAAAGAAATTTGCTGGTATAATACTGCTTAATACATATTCTCCGGCTTCATGATTTGATGAAATTTCATCACTTTGGGCATAAGTAGTGAACAAATCGTTTCCCTGTTCATCTTTATAAAGCAAGGTAATATGAAAATCCTCGAAAGCTCTTGTTAATTTATAGCTCAAAACCACCTCCAATTCGTCATCAACCCTCATTACATCCTCAAACTTAGCTTTTGATTTTCTGATTCCAATTTCTGACAATTCAAAATTATTTTGGTTTATAACCGGTATTTCCCAGGTTTTATGATTAAATATTTTACTGTCACCTTTAAGATATCTGCTTACTATCGGATCAATCAGACCTGAGTTCACGATTAGTCCATTTTCTAAAATAATCCCCGTTTTACATAAACTTTTCACTGCCGTCATATTGTGACTAACAAACAACACGGTTCTACCTTCTCCCTTAGCTACATCCTGCATTTTTCCGATTGCCTTTTTCTGAAATTCAGCATCGCCCACTGCCAATACTTCGTCTACCACCAAGATTTCGGGATCGAGATGGGCGGCAATGGCAAAACCGAGCCTTACGGTCATCCCGCTTGAATAGCGTTTGGCTGGTGTATCAATATAGCGTTCAACCCCCGAGAAATCTACAATTTCGTCCAGTTTTCGGGTTATTTCCGCTTTGGTCATTCCCATTATTGCACCGTTCATATAAATATTTTCACGTCCAGTCATTTCGGGATGAAAACCCGTTCCAACTTCCAACAATGAAGCTATTCTGCCTTTGGCTTTAATAATTCCGGTAGTGGGTGCAGTTACTTTAGAGAGAATTTTTAGTAGCGTAGATTTTCCCGCACCGTTCTTTCCTATAATACCCAATACATCTCCTTGTTGTACTTCAAAGTCAATATCGCGTAATGCCCACACATAATCGCTATCAGCTTTGGAAGCCCTATCGTTTACATCCCCAATTTTCAAATAGGGATCTTCTTTACCCCGTATGGCAGTTTGAAACCAACGGTTTAGGTCGTGGCTAAGTGTTTGGGTAGATACCAACCCAAGGCGGTATTGTTTGGATATATTTTCAAATTTTATGGCTGTAGGCATGTTTTATATTTTTAAACTACGAAGATAATTACTTTTGAACCACGAATTGAATAAATTTATTTTCTTTATTTCGTGAAAATTAGTGTAATTGATGGTTAATTATCTTTCACTGTTGATTAATTTAAAGATCGTTTTTATTTTATTCTAAACCACGAATTGCACGAATTTTCACGAATTCATTTCCTTTTTTGTGAAAATTAGTGTAATTGATGGTTAATTATCTTTCACTGTTGATTAATTTAAAGATCGTTTTTATTTCATTCTAAACCACGAATTGCACGAATTTACACGAATTCATTTCCTTTTTTGTGAAAATTAGTGTAATTGGTGGTTAATTATCTTTCACTGTTGATTAATTTAAAGATCGTTTTTATTTTATTCTAAACCACGAATTGCACAAATTTACACGAATTCATTTCCTTTTTTGTGAAAATTTGTCTAATTGGTGGTTAATTATCTTTCACTGTTGATTAATTTAAAGATCGTTTTTATTTTATTCTAAACCACGAATTGCACGAATTTACACGAATTCATTTCCTTTTTTGTGAAAATT
>CAIUTB010000067.1 GCA_903901975.1 uncultured Bacteroidales bacterium | reverse complement strand
TTTGTATATTCCGATTGTTACTGCTGCTATTATAATTCCAACTGCTATATAGGGATTCAGTTTCATTTCTTCGTTCAATGCTTTCATAGCAAGTTGTGAGGTTCTTAAATTACCGGCAAAAAGTTGTTGAATGGCGCAACCGGCTAATTGTGCTATCATATTGGCTTTTTCTAAAGCTGTTCCTATTGCTCTCTGTACATTTTTTGCTTTTTCTGCTATTGTAAAAGCATTTACTGCTATTGTATAGCTTATCATTACACCGGTAAGCGTCCACAATAAACCAGCATTTTCTTTAAGCCATGCAGGCAGTTGTATTATGACTTTAAGAAATACATTAGTTAGATTTGCAACTTTTAAAAATGCAGGACTTACATTAGCGAATAATTGCATAGCCAAAATTCCTAATTGATTGGTAGCTTGTGCTATTTTTGCATTGGTGGTATTACTGGCAATTCCGGCCTGTTCAATGGCTGTTTGAGTTCCTGTAACTTGTTTTGTCAGATTTTTAAATTCTTCGCGGTTGGCAATTAAGGAACGTGCTATTACCACCTCACGTTCTCCAAACATATCAATCATCTTATTAAATCCACCGGGACCGCTAAATTTTTTATTTAAGTTGTCGAGTGCAACGTCCATACCTACAATCGCCGGATTGGTTTCTTTTGCCCCTGCCATCATTTTTACAAACATTTGTTTCATTCCGGTACCAACCACATCGGCCTGATGACCTTTTGCACCCAATGTTTCGATTATTGCAACCGATTCTTCTAATGGTACATTAGCATCTTTTGCTAATGCACCAAATTTGGTAAGTGCTTCGCCAATGTAGGGTATTTCTTTTGCACCAAACTTTGCACCTGCACCTAACACATTAATAAATTGACTGCTTTTATCGGCTGCTGCACCGTATTGATTTAATGAAGTAGTCAATCCCATTACTGCATCTGCCAATGGCATGGCGGCTGCTTCCGACATGATCATGGCGTTCTTTGTTACTTCGTTCAGTTGTTCAGGAAACGCCAGTAATTCAGGTTTTGCTGAACCAACTAATTTATAGGCATTCATAATTTCATTTACTGAGGAACGAATACGAATACCGGTGCCTTCCAATGGATTAGAAGCCATTTGTTCCGCCCATTTTCTAAGTTTGTTTACATCTTTATCCTCTAAGCCGGTAAGTGCTTTTAAATTGGCGGTGGTATCTTCCAATTCGTTTTTCATATCCATGTATTTTTTCAACACGGTTATTACTCCTGTAATTGCCATTCCTGCTACTGCGAAAAGTTGCCAGGTTTGATTAGTCCATTCAGCAAATTTCATAAAGCCGGATTGACCTACCTTTGTTTCAGCATTGACCAAGGCAATTTCTGTTTTGACTGCTTTAAGTTGGTTAGCGTGTTGTTTCCACGCTTCTGAACTTCTGTCTATGCTGGATTTATTCATAGAGTTGGTCAATTCCTTTTGAGCCTTGATAAGGTCGCGCATGGAAGCTCCTGACAGATTGTCAAGTACCTTTTTGATATCCCAATTGGATTTTGTGAGTTGGCGTATTTCCTTGTCGGTAGCTGCCAGCTCTTTTTTCAAACGGCTGTATGCTCTTTCGGCTTCGGGACTGGGTGCGGCTTTCCCTGCTTGAATAAGGGCTTCACGTAACCGTATGGCTTTTGATTCCAATAGATTCAGTTCCTGTTTGGCTTGCTCTCCATTTACGGTTACGGTGCTTTGTGCTCTTTCGTTTTGCATAACATTTCCTTTTTAGAAATGCAAAGAACACGCACAATTCAGGATAGAAAAAAGACAAAAAAACCTCACATTGCTGTGAGGTTTGAGTGAGGAATTAAACTAATTTCCAATACTTAGGTACTAATTTCCATCCTAAAAACAACAAAATTGGAATTCCTATTCCCACCAGAATCCACACCCACCAACGACTTGATTGTTCTGAATTGTGGGTTTTTTCTTTTTTACTCGATTCTGATTTGACAGAAATTTTATGTTCAGCAAGTGATTTTGATATGACCTTTTCAGTTGTTTTTATTTCCTCATGAGTTTTGTTGGTTATCAGCAATTCACTTTTCACTGGCGGTTTGCCGGTGGCCTTTTCCACTGGCAAAGTGGTGTCGTAGGTTGTCAGTTTAGCTGACCATTCGCCCGATTGTTTTTCGATTTGTTCCAGGTTCTTTTCCACAAATCGGACAT
>CAIUTB010000066.1 GCA_903901975.1 uncultured Bacteroidales bacterium | reverse complement strand
TGGTGTTCGCTATTATTTCCATTGACATGGTACTGTGAAGAACTCTCCGTTTAACCAGCAGGAATAGTTGAGCGAAAAAAGCGTTACAGAAAAACCCCGGGACTATCACCGGGGTTTTTGTTTTTCGCCAAAACTATGGCCATTCGGCACTCAGGGTTTCGGCGTGTTCGGGCACAAGGTGTATAGTTTATTCCTGTTTTTTTGGTGGGCTTTTAAGAGTTTTTTAAGCTTTTTTTTGGAATTATATAGTTTATTTATTTATTTATTATAGTTGATACGTTTTTTTATTCTCGTATTTACCGCAAAATAAACATTGAGCCCTTAAAACTTTTCATCCAACTTTCCAAACATAAAGGAGGCAATGATGCGGTCTTTGATTCAGCAATCCAGGTATAGAATTATTTTCTTATTGCTCCCTGTAATTTTCTGTTTTTCCACAGAGTCCAAAGCCGCTGATTCTGCCTCTGGAAATCCCAAAGCTACTGTTTCTGCATCCAATAAACCCAAGGCAAAGGGAAAAACAAAATCCAAGCCCGCTGATTTTACCCCACTCACATCAGGAAGTGGAAAAATTATACCAGGAAATCCTACAGTTACATTAACTGGTGCAGAACGTCAGGACGGTCATGAATGGCCTGCCAATGACCAGGTAACGGCTAACGAAAAACATGCGACTCCTTATGTAAACCGAGGCACCGGGGTAACCATATCTTCGCCAATTGATAGTATTAAAGTTGACATAAATCAGAATAGGTTAACATCGGATGATTGGGCTCCCGCAAAAGTTCCTGGAACGTTTAGCTCTGCAAAGGGAACATTGGAAGGTAAATTTGGTGATATCCAGTTTGACGGAGGAATTCCGCATAACAGTATAGCCAGGATCTCAGTTTATGATCATCTGTCTCAAGAACCAAATAAACCGTCTCGGTATTACTTTGATTATTCACATCATTGGTCATGGTCAGGATTGACCTTCCCTCTCCTTATGCGTATAGTTCCCAGTGGAAACCAGTTTCAGCTTCAAAACGTAGCACCTACCATTGCATCAGGTATTAAATATCATTTCGACAATAATACGTTTAAATATTTGTCATTAAATGCATTTGCTACGTTTTATCCGGTTACAGGCAGCACCTCAAATGCTGCAACAAGTAGTGGATCAAATAACCAGGGACTTGGTCTCAAAACAGATACGCCATATACATTGGCATTCGGGACAATTTTAGATATTAATGGGTTGATTCAAGCCGGATACATGTATCATATTGTAGACCAAAAATACTATGCAGTTATAGGTTTTCGACCGGACGCTCTTTTTAACAAGATTTTCAGTCTTAATACCAAGTAATTGTTCAAGTCCGGTAGAGGTGTGACGCCCGGTATTGAGATTTCAGAACTGGCTCTGTTCCTGGCGACTTAAAAAACTACAGTTTTTAAATCGCCAGTGGCAGCGTTTTGGTCACCCCTCTCCCGACTGGCCTTCGCTGTTATGACCCCCCATTCTCTATCAGCCGCAATCCCCAGGCAGCTCAGCTTTTCCCAAACCGTACAAAATCACCCCAGCTGGTAACCTTCCGGGGTAGAGAGCATACTGGCGCGACCCAGTCATTTAGTTTATAGAACTCTGAAAGCACTTCGGTGGCGGCCTTTTCTATCTGAAAAACTCCAGTCTGGCGACGGCAAGTTTAGAT
>CAIUTB010000065.1 GCA_903901975.1 uncultured Bacteroidales bacterium | reverse complement strand
ATTAATGGCATTTTCAATACTTTTCGAAGAATAATCATTTCGGGCAATGACAGAGCAATTACCGACATCATAAATGCCAGAGCAGTTCCAAGTGATGCTCCTTTTTCAATTAAAACCGAAACTATGGGAACAATACCAGCCGCATTTGAATACAACGGAATACCTATCAATACGGACAGCGGAACAGCATACCATACATCTTTCCCCATAATGGAAGCCATAAATTCTGCCGGGACATAACCATGTGCACCTGCACCGACTAAAATGCCCAATGCCACATACAACCACACTTTGCCGACAATTTCTTTTACCGCGTCAAATCCCATTATAATTCGTCTTGAGAAAGTTATTTTTTCTTCTTCTCCGTCATCTTTACCTAATTTGGTAGCATATACCCATTCTTCCACCCATTTCTCCAATTTCAATTTACCAATAATCCAACCGGCTACAATGGCAATTGCCAGGCCTGTACCAATATAAATACCAGCTACTTTCCACCCAAACATACCATAAAGCAGTATCACAGCCACTTCATTTATCATCGGAGCTGCAATCAAGAACGAAAAAGTCACACCCAACGGAACACCCGATTCAACAAAGCCGAGAAACAATGGAATAGCCGAACACGAACAGAAAGGCGTTACAATACCCAGCAAGGCAGCCATAATGTTACCTATAAATGTTGATTTACCTTCCAGTGCTTTTCGGGTACGTTCGGCAGTGAAAAAACTGCGGACAATTCCCACAAAGAAAATAATCAACACCAACAGCATCAATACCTTAGGAAATTCGAATATGAAAAACCTGAGTGCTTCCGTAAGTTTCTCAGCTTTGGTCATTCCCAAAACCGTATCAATAAACCAATCGGATAGAGTTTGCAGGTTGGTATAAATTACATACCAAACCGGCAATAATATTAATGCTATGATTAGATTTTTGTTGGATTTCATTATTTCTGATTAAATAAAGAAAATAGCGATATAATAAATTCCAGTCAAGATAAAAGCAACAGAAACCACACGCCTGAACCACAGTTCAAAAGTTTTAATTTGATTATATAATCTTCCAACATTTCCTACTGCAAAAGCCAAAAGCCAGGCAAAAAGAATCACTGGTAAACCCGTAGCAATGGCAAATAAAACAGGCAGATACAAACCACTTGCACTTGCCACAGTCATAGGAATTAGCATAACGAAGTACAAAACTCCGCTATACGGACAAAATGCCAGTGCGAAAACCATTCCCAACAAAAGTGTACTCCAATAGCTACCTTTACTTTTTTCACCTATTTTTTCGGTTAAACCTGAAAATCCCGGGAATTTGAGTTTAATGACATCGAGCATAAATAATCCTATTAAAATGAGAGTTGGTCCTAACAACTTCTCGCCCCAACCCTGAAAAATCATGGAAATATGCATTTTGCTTGCTCCAAGGTATATAATGAGAGCTAATCCGGTATAACTAATAGCTCGACCGAGCGTGTAAATCAGTCCATTAACAAAAACCCGTCGGCGGTTTTCAATGTCACGGCTTATAAAACCAATAGCCGAAATGTTTGTAGCCAATGGGCAAGGGCTTATGGCAGTCATCAATCCAAGTAAAATGGCTGAAATAAATGCGTAATGCGAATTTTCCAAAATAGGTTGTAGTACTTCCATTCTCAATTATTTAAGAAGCGGTTGAATCACTTTATTTAGTTCTTCTTTCAATTTTTCAGGCTGACTTTTGGCATACATAAAGCCTTGTTCGGTTAAATCAACTCGTTTGCTAGTGCTAATTACCAAAAGTGCTTGACCTTCCGCCTTGCATTTTTGGGCTAAAGCTTCGCTGGTTTTTTCGTCCAGATTCAGCGATTTGAAAGTTATCAAGCCTTTTTTAAACTGCTCAGGATAAAGTTGTTGGATAGATTTGAGAGTTTCTGTTTCAACTGCCTGACAGGTTACACATCGTCGGGTAAAATGAAAATAGTATACTTCAACTTTGCTAACAGCCTGAATTGACAGAATAGTCAAAGTCAGAATAAACAAGGAAATTGCCTTTTTCATATCATATAAATTTTAGTGGTTAGAATTTGTTTCATTTCCTCGTTTGATGGCACACGACCTTTTACAACAACTTTACCATCGACCACCAGTGCCGGTGTGGTCATTATGTTGAACTTCATGATTTCAACAATGTCTTCAACTTTAGTAATTGTAGCATCGATTTTGTTTTGATCTACAACTTCGCGTGTGGCTTTTTCCAGCGATTTACACTTTGGGCAGCCAGTACCTAATACCTGTATGTTCATGTTATTTTAAAATTACCCCCAACCCCTAAAGGGGAGTAAGAGTGATTAGTATTGATAATCCCTATTAGTAAGTTCGAATTATGAAGACGAACTTACATAATTCCCCTTCAGGGGTTAGGGGTACAGCATTTTATTTTTTCTTTCCTGCTTTCAAAAAAAGTTTCGAAAAATGCTTGTGCCTTTTCCCAGTTTTCACGGTTAATACAATACTTTACTTTTGGGGTTTCAATTTCGCCCTGAATCAGTCCGGCATCTTTCAACTCTTTCAAATGTTGCGATACAGTTGCTTTGGCAATAGGTAATTCATTATGGATATCACCAAAGTAGCAACTATCCAGTGAGGCAAGAAATTGGAGAATGGTAATACGTGCCGGATGTCCCATTGCTTTTGCGAATCGGGCAAGTTGTTCGTTATCAATTGTATAATCCTTGCTTTTAAAACTATTCATAAAAATAATATGTTCTTGTTTGTAGTTCGCAAAACTACGAACATTATTTTATTCCACAAAACAATAATTGCTTTTTTTTTATATTTCTCAAAATGACAAGAAATAACAAAAGTTTCAGTACTTTTTAGTGAAATATTTTGATAGAATTTTCTTTTGAATAAAATAATCATTACATTTGCTAAATTATTTTCTAACGTAAATTTAAATCCAATCCGATATGAAATTCATTGTTTCAAGCACCGAACTCCTGAGCCATTTACAAGCCATCAGCCGTGTAATAAACAACAAAAACTCGCTCCCTATTTTAGATAATTTTCTGCTGCATTTGGAAGGTAAAACCCTTACGATGACAGCATCTGATATAGAGACCACACTGATAACCTCAATGGAAGTGGAAACTGCCGAAGGTAACGGGAAAGTGGCTGTTGCTTCACGCTTGCTACTCGACACCTTGCGCGAATTTTCAGATCAACCGCTGACTTTCAATATCAATGATTCCAATCTGGCACTGGTAATTTCATCTGCCAATGGTTCGTATAATTTTATTGGACAAAATGGGGATGAATATCCACGTATGCCACAATTACAGGACGATGCACGCACATTGGGGATGTCGGTTTCTTCTCTTTCGTCGGGTATCTCCAAAACGCTATTCTGTACAGCCGACGACGAACTTCGTCCGGTGATGAACGGTATTTTCTTCGATATTACAGCTGAAAATCTGACATTGGTTGCTACCGATGCTCACAAATTAGTTCGTTACAAAACGAATCACACTTCAGTATCGCTTACTCAAGAAGAAACAGCGAATTTCATTCTTCCAAAGAAACCAGCAACCATGTTGAAAAATATTTTGCCAAAAGAAAGTGGTGGAGTTGAAATACATTTTGACAACAAAAATGCACATTTTAAACTGGCAAACTATACTATGATTTGCCGTCAGGTAGAAGGTCGTTTTCCAAATTATAATGGAGTGATACCAAAAAACAATCCGTTCAAAATTATTATCGACCGCATAACTTTATTAAATGCATTAAAACGTGTATCTGTATTTGCTAATCAGGCTAGTAATCTGGTAAAACTCGCTATAAACGCTAATCAAATTCATATTTCGGCTCAGGATATTGACTTTTCAATTTCTGCTGAAGAAACAATTTCATGCCAATTTGAAGGCGATCCAATAAAAATTGGATTTAAATCTTCTTTTTTAATTGAAATTCTCGGGAATATTAACGCTTCAGACATTATTCTTGAATTATCAGACGCCTCACGTGCCGGATTAATTCTTCCATTTGAAAATGAAGAAAATGAAGAAATTCTGATGTTGTTGATGCCGATGCTGCTCAATGATTAAAAAGAAAATCAGTCTATAGTCTAAGGTCTAAGGTCGAAAGTCTTTAGACCTTAATTTTTAATTTAAATTCAAACTAGTATTTACACAAGTCTTTTGACCCTTGTCTTTTGACTTTATATATTCTAAAAAAATGAAACTTAACCTCAAAAATCCAATTATCTTTTTCGATCTTGAAACTACCGGAACAAATATCGTTAGCGACCGGATTGTGGAAATTTCCTATCATAAAGTTTCACCAAATGGGCGTGAAGAAACCAAGACTTTACGTATCAATCCTGAAATGCCCATTCCTACAAGTGCTTCGGATATTCATGGTATAACAGATAGTGACGTGGCTGATTGTCCAACATTTAAATCGGTTGCAAAAGAGATAGTACGTGACATAGAAGGCTGTGATTTAGCCGGATATAACTCCAACCGCTTTGATATTCCATTGCTTGCAGAAGAATTACTTCGTGCAGATGTGGATGTTGACCTGATGAAACGTAAATTTGTGGATGTGCAGGTCATTTTTCACAAAATGGAGGCACGTACCCTTGGAGCAGCTTACAAATTCTACTGTGACAAAGATTTGATAGGTGCACACGGTGCTGAAGCTGATACTTTAGCTACCTACGAAGTGTTAGAAGCACAGCTTGACCGATATCCTGAGCTGAAAAATGATGTCGAGTTTTTATCAAAATATACGTCTCAGAATGATAATGTTGATTTTGCCGGTCGTATGATTTACAATGAAAAAGGGGAAGAAATCATCAATTTTGGAAAATACAAAGGAAAAAAAGTGATTGATGTTCTGAAAACTGATATGGGGTATTATGGTTGGATGATGAATAGTGATTTTTCACTCCACACAAAGAAAATGCTGACAAACATTAAGTTACGTGATTTCAACAAATAAAACACAATCCAACTAAATTTTTCAATTTCTACAAAATTCCTTGCTTTTGGCACAATCATTGCTGTATACATAAGGTTTAACTTATAGTATTTCTCAATGAAAGCGCTTTATTTTGTTTCGATTCAATTATTCCTGTCGATGGCTATTTTCACCTTCGGACAGGAAAATACTTCAGCTCCTCAACGCACACCCGAGCAAGAGGCCTTGAAGCAAACTGACAAACTTCAGCAAGAATTAAATCTGTCAACTGAACAGGCAAAGCAAATTTACGATATTAATCTTCGATATGCAAGAGAACGTCAGGCATCTAATAAACGGAGCGAGGCAGTGGAACGCATGAAAAACAAAAATGCGGATATTCAACAGGTTTTGAGTCAGGAACAAAATGATAAGCTCCAAACCAAAAGATACGAACGTTCAACACCCGAATCGAACACGGTTATTCAGAATCGTCCGGTAAATCCACCGGGATTTCGATCCAATTCAGATTTTCGTTCAAATCCATCAACTTCCACTCCATCCAATAATGCTGTTGTGCGAAGCACATTCCGATCCTCAACTCCTTCAAACAGTCAGAATAATTCTCAACCTCAGGCAGTAAGAAAAACCACTACCAGTGAACCTGCGCCGAGAATAAATCCCTCTACTGTTCACCAGTCGGTTGGGGCACCAACTATTTTTCCAAGACGGAACGAAACTCCTGCAACTCCTTCCCGTAAATAGAATATGTCAAATTCATATTTCAGTTTCAAGCAATTCACAGTAAATCAGGAAAAGTGCGCCATGAAAGTGGGAATTGATGGAGTCTTGATTGGTGCTTGGACACCCATTGAGAGTGCACTGAAAATACTTGATATAGGAACCGGCACAGGATTGATTGCATTGATGCTTGCTCAGCGATGTGAAGCTGAGATTACAGGCATTGACCTGGATAAGCAGGCAGTTTTGCAAGCAAGGGAAAATACTCAAAACTCGCCCTGGTCAAACCGGGTTAGAATGGTTGAAAAATCCTTACAGGAATTTGCCAGAGACACAACAGAACGGTATGATTTGATTGTTTCTAATCCTCCTTACTTTGTCAATTCAACAAAAACAGCGTTTGAAAATCGCACCTCAGCTCGCCATACCGACTTACTCACACACGAAGAACTGATTGAGAATGCCTTGAAATTACTCAGTCCGGAAGGGCTGATTTGCCTTATACTACCACTAATTGAAGGACAAAAGTGTATTGAATTTGCTGAAACTAAGAATTTATTTTGCACAAGACTTGTTAAAGTATATCCCAAGCCGTCGGCAGAAACTAAACGATTATTGCTGGAATTCAGCTTAATTAAAACAAGATGTAAGGTGACAGAATTGATAATTGAATCCGAAATAAGGCATCAATATTCGAATGAATTCAGCTTATTGGCAAAGGATTTCTACTTAAAATTGTGAAAGGAAATATTAGAAAAAGAAAATGGAGTAATTCAGCAACTGAATTACTCCATTTTTAATTTTTAAGTATCCTATAACAATGCTTGTACTTTAGCAGATAACACAGCTTTTTGAGCTGCACCAACTTGTTTATCAACTAACTGACCATCTTTGAAGAATAAAATAGTAGGAATGTTGCGAATGCCATATTCATTAGGCGTATCTACGTTTTCATCCACATCCATTTTACCAATAATTACTTTGCCATCATATTCTTTTGCAAGTTCTTCTACGATAGGACCAACCATACGACAAGGTCCGCACCATTCTGCCCAAAAATCAATAACCACGGGTTTTCCGCTATTGATAATTTCTTTGATGTTTCCATCAGTAATTTCTAAAGCCATAATATTAAGTTTTTTAAAATAAAGTCCCTTTAATCCCCGAAAAGTTTATTAAGACAAAGTTAGTATTATTTATTTTATATCGATTTTATTTTTTGTTACATATCAATAAACAGCAATCTATTCAAATTGTTTCGAATTTTCAACAAATACTTTTATCAATAAATTCTATAAGTATTTTAATGCTCACTAACATTTTGAGAAACAAGAACTTTAATAGGCTTGAAATTCAATAATTCCATCATTTTGAGCCTGCCTCAATATATGATATACTTTCGTATTTATCTGAATCCGGTGTTGCCGTGCAAATAATACAATTTTATTGGGTGACAGTTCATCTACTATGTGAATATATAAATTTACTTTCCCTTTATTATTCAACACCAAATCTGTGAGTTCAACCGCAAAATCTTCAGTTAAGTGCTGTATTGGCATGGTCAAGGTCAAGGTATTGACCAACTTCTCTTTAGCATCATTAAACAATTCAATACTCTGAAGTTTTAACTCCAGTTCTTTCGGAATATTTGGATCAACGGGTTTATAATTCTTGTAATCAGAACCCTTTTCCTGAACCACTGCGTGAATAAAAAGATATAAATCTTTTATCATATATTTGGAAAATTCCACGTAGTTCTTACCAAATAAAACGAACTCGTAAGCCCCCACATAATCTTCAAGGGTAAAAACACCATAAGGATTTCCGGCTTTAGAAGTCCCATGGCGCAGATTTGTAACCATTCCGCCAATTTTCAAAGCCTTACCTTTCAATAGAGATAAATCCTTTAAATCGACAGTAGTGGCATTACAAATATAATTAATTTCGAACTCAAATTCATCAAGTGGATGAGCTGAGAGATACATTCCAATCAAATCACGTTCTTTATTTAGCCTCTCCAATGGTGACCATTCGGGAGCGTAAGGAATTTCAGGTTTGGCAATATCAACAGTATCCATTCCTCCAAAAAGGGAATTCCGGGTCATGGCAATATCGGTTTGAAATTTATTTCCGTAACGTAACACAGTTTCAAGAACTTGTTCACCTTTGCTGTTTTCGATAAAAAGTTGTTCCCGCCGAATATCGTGGAAACTGTCGAAAGCACCCGAAAGTGCGAGGCTTTCCATTGCCCGTTTGTTGCATGCTGTTAAATTCACACGTTCTATCAAATCGAACATGTTTTTATATTTTCCATTCGTATTTCGCTCATTTACAATGGCTTCCACAGCACCTTCACCCACGCCTTTCACACCGCCAAGTCCAAAACGTATATTTCCTTCGGCATTCACCGTAAATGTCAGGTCACTTTCATTTACATCCGGACCCATCACGCTCATGCCAAGGTTTTTACACTCATCCATAAATTTACCTACTTCAGTAATATCATCCTTGTTGCGTGTTAAGTTGGCAGCCATAAATTCAGCCGGATAATGTGCTTTCAGATAGGCTGTTTGGTAGGCAATCCACGAATAGCAGGTAGCGTGAGACTTATTGAAGGCATATTCTGCAAATTTTTCCCAATCACTCCAGATTTGTTCAAGTTTAGCTTTTGGGCCAAATCCTTTTTGCTCGCAACCGTCCATAAATTTCAGCCGGAGAGTTGCCATTTTATCCTTGAGCTTTTTACCCATTGCCTTCCGAAGTTCATCAGACTGACCACGGGTAAAACCGGCGAGTTCTCTGCTTAAAATCATTACTTGTTCCTGATAAACAGTAATCCCGTGAGTTTCCTTTAAGATTTTTTCCATTTCAGGAAAGGCATATTCAATCTTTTCACGTCCATGTTTACGGTTTACAAACTGGGGAATATACTGCATTGGTCCAGGTCTGTACAAGGCATTCATCGCTATTAAATCTTCAAATTGTGTCGGTTGAAGATTAATCAGGTGTTTTTGCATTCCAGCCGACTCAAACTGAAATGTTCCAACAGTCATCCCTTTACTGAAAAGTTCGTATGTTTTCCGGTCATCGATTGGAATGGCATCAATATCCAACTCAATTCCGGTTGATTTCTTGATATTTGATAATGCTTCTTTGATAATCGACAGCGTTTTCAGACCCAAAAAGTCCATTTTTATCAACCCGATTTCCTCAACAACCGAACCTTCGTACTGCGTTACCAGCATTTCCTCGTTGGTTTCTTTATCAATAGCCGTACTGAGCGGAACGAGATTAGTCAAATCGTCGGAACCAATTATTACACCGCAGGCATGAACACCTACCTGCCGCACTGTACCTTCCAGCATTTCGGCATAACGAAGTGTGCTGGATAAGTTTTGGTCGGAAGAATTACGTGCTGCCTGCAATTCAGGAATGTATTTCAAACAATTGCTAATGTTTACTTTTGGAGCTTTTCCATCAGCACCTTCAGGAAATTTATCCGGAATAAGTTTGGTCAATCGGTCAGCTTCAGAAAGCGGCAAGCGTTGCACACGAGCCACATCTTTGATCGACGACTTGGTGGCCATCGTTCCGTATGTAATAATGTGGGCTACCCGTTCTTTGCCATATTTTTCAGTCACCCAACGCAATACCTGTCCACGTCCATCATCATCAAAGTCAATATCAATATCGGGCATTGAAATACGGTCGGGATTCAAAAACCGTTCAAACAGCAAATCGTATTTGAGTGGATCAATGTCGGTAATTCGGAGACAATAGGCCACAACTGAGCCGGCAGCCGATCCACGACCGGGTCCTACTGAAACTTTCATTTTACGCGCAGCAGCGATAAAGTCCTGAACAATAAGAAAATAACCGGGGAAACCCATTTCCTTCATGGTTTTCAGTTCAAATTCTATTCGCTCACGTGTTTCATCGTTCAACACATCACCATACCGGTGCTTAGATCCTTCGTAAGTCAGTTTTGCCAAATAATCAGCTTCCAATTTCACACGAACCACTTTATCATAACCACCCAACAAATCAAAGCGTTCTTTGCCAAATTCCTCAAACAAGGTTTTCTCATCATATTTCTGTCGATATTGCTCCTCCGTTGCAAAATCTTCCGGAATGGGGAAAACCGGCATCAAAGCATCGGAATCAATATCATAGAATTCTACCTTTTCGGCAATCTTTACTGTATTTTCGAGTGCTTCAGGCACATCGGCAAAAATCTGCCACATTTGCTCGGGCGATTTCAACCATTCCTGTTTGGTATAGCGCATTCGGTTCGGATCGTCCAGATCTTTGCCCGTGCTGAGGCATATCAATCGTTCGTGTGCTTCGCCATGTTCTTCTTCCACAAAGTGAACATCGTTAGTAACGACAAGATTTGTATGGGTTTTTTTTGCCAGTTTGATGAGTTCTGCATTTTGACGCATTTGCTTTTCATAGCACTCATAATCAGCATTTGGCTTATCGGTTTTGTGACGTTGTAGCTCGATATAATAGTCGTCTCCAAAAACCCGTTTATACCAAAGTACGGACTTTTCAGCTTCATCAAGATTGCCATTTTCCACTTTTTTGTGAATCTCGCCACCCAAACATGCCGAAGAAGCTATTAAACCTTCACTGTATTTTTCAAGTATCTCGTGGTCAATGCGTGGGCGGTAATACATTCCGTCAATATAACCGAGTGAAACCAGTTTGCACAAATTCTGATAACCCTTTTTGTTCTTGGCAAGCAATACCAAATGGTAACCGCTTCGGTCTTCCTGACCGTCTTTCATAAATCGTCCGCGACGTGCCACATAGGTTTCGCAGCCAATAATCGGTTTAAAAAGTTTGTTGTTAGTTTCTTCAATCTGTTTCTGAATCTCGGTTTTTTCATCATCCGAAATACCTTCGGCAGACAGTTGCTTGTTCAGTTCTTTGATTTGGTCTTTTACCTTAGCATTTTTCTTTTTAGTGTAATTAAAAAAATCTTTAATCCCAAACATACAACCATGGTCGGTAAGTGCTACAGCATTCATACCATTTTTGGCTGCTTTATCAACCAATCCCTCAATAGAAGACATACCATCCAAAACAGAATAGTGAGAGTGTACATGAAGATGGACGAATGTATTCATAAGTTATTGGTTTCAGGCAGTTTATACCCAAATGATTCGGAATGATTTTGTGCGGTTAAAGATACAGCTAATTTTGAAAGGAGTTGAAAAAAAATTGAAGAAGTTATTGACAATTTTAACTTTATAAGCAAAAAAAAAACGGCTAATCGAAACTTTTCAATAATGTATTTTGGCAGCGTAATGAAGTAGTCTTAAAAAGTTGCCGGGCGTTTCCATATCACACACTAAATCCTTTTTTTGGTAGGCTTCTACTGAAAAAATGTTGTTGGTTTTTTTTTCATTTTTCTCCAGGAAATTGAGACAAACGTAGCCACGGCACAATACCAATCCTAAAATTCGCAGAAAAGCCTGTTTGTTTTTGCCTGGATAATTTGTAGCTCTGACCAGCCCGAAAATCTCGTCAACTAATCCGCTGTAGGTTTTTCGCAGTATAGCAATGTTAGTTTCGGTGGTTACCAAGGTTTTTATTCCTTCGTGATAATCTTTGTACAGGTCAAAAATATCATTTTCAAGCTGCCCGATACTTCCCAGTTTGAAAATAATGGTTTTATCGGCTTCATTCAGACTTCCGGCTAAAGCACAACTGTAGAGCTGCATGGAAACTCCACCTTTTTGAAAAATTATTTCTTTGATTTCGTCACGCTCAATATCGGGCAGCATTTGCGTTTTGCTCTGTACTTCTGCTTCAAAAACCAGTCTACAATAAACTTTTAACTGATCTTTATCCTGACAGTTTTCAAGTGCTTTATTGAATAATGTAACGATAAGCTTTTCATAGGAAGTGCTTGAAACAGTTGTGACGGGATTTTCAATTAGCATTTCAATTTCGCCGAGCGACCCGTTCTTTTTGTCAAAGAAATCGTCAAACAAGCCGGTAATAGTTCCCAGAAAAGTCATTGCCAGTCTTTCCTGTTCCGACATTTTTGCTCCTCTTAATACACAAAAAGTATCGCCAATCATAGCCGGAACAGCATATCCATAGAGGTATATTTTCCGAAAATCATCTTCGTCTAAGCTTCCATCATTTGTCTGCTTAAATTGATTGACAATTGCATCAACCTGATTGTGAACAAATTTTTTCTGAAACTGTACATTTCGGGCAAAACTCATGAACAAGCCAAACTCCCTTATCAGATTATAGAGGTAATTAATCATTTTTCAGCCACAAATTTGCAAATAAGCATTAAAATCTGCTCATCCGACCCAACTGTTGAGAGTTGTGCCTGACTGTAAAACGGTTCTCGCCGGGCAAGTCCTTCGGCAATAAACAGTTTCAGTTCATCTCCTTTTCGGTCAGCCAGCAAAGGACGTTTGTTCGCGTGTGAAGTTTCAAGTCGCTCAGCAAGCTGATCCACCGTCAATTTGATATATACCGTCACTCCCTGTTTATTCATATAAGCCATATTGTCGAAAAAGCAGGGCGCACCGCCTCCGGTGGCAATCACCACATTCTCAAATTCGGAAACTTCGTGTAGGCATTGTTGCTCCAACAGACGGAATTTTTCTTCACCCACTTCAGCAAATAACTGGCTTACAGACTTAAACTGTTTTGCCTCAATATACGAATCCATATCCACAAAAGTAAATCCTACTATATTGGCCAGTACTTTCCCAATGGTAGTTTTACCGGAGCCCATATATCCTATCAGAAAAATTCGGTTCATGTTCTAGTTTTTGGATTACAAAAATAGTGATAAATGAACAATTATTTATCACAAGAAAAAATTTACTCTATCTTTGTATAAATTTTTAAGAAAATTAGAAGTGGAAAAAGAAAGTGCTGTACTATTGCTGTTCACCGGAGGAACTATCAGTATGTCCGAAGACCCGACAACCGGAGCGTTACGTCCCATTGATTTTGACCGATTGTTGGATTATATGCCGGAGTTAAAACAAACCGGTATACGGATAAAGAGTATTCCTTTTTTGCCACTGATTGACTCCTCGGATGTACATCCACCTGTGTGGGAACGCTTAGCCAAAATTATTGAAGAAAATTACGAAGATTACGATGGTTTTGTAGTACTTCATGGCACCGATACGATGGCCTATTCGGCTTCAGCTCTGAGTTTTATGCTCGAAAATTTATCAAAGCCGGTGATTTTCACCGGAGCACAATTGCCCATAGGAATGATGCGTTCGGATGCAAAGGAAAATATGCTTACAGCCATTGAAATAGCAACAGCCAAAGAAAGCGGACAAGCGATTGTACCTGAAGTTTGTATCTTTTTTGAAGATACGCTATTCCGTGGAAACCGCACCACAAAAAAGAATGCGGAACATTTCAACGCCTTTAACTCCTATAATTATCCGCCACTGGCCAAAGCCGGGGTGCATATCAAATACTTCCGTTCGTATATTCATTATCCACATGCCGGAACTAAACTTCGGGTTCGCACCAAAATTGATCAAAATATAGCTATTTTGAAGCTATTCCCCGGAATCACAGAACATACGGTGAATGCCATTTTGAATATTCCAAATTTGAAAGCCGTGGTGCTTGAAAGTTTTGGGGCTGGAAATGCTCCACGGTGCACCTGGTTTTATGATTCATTGAAAGAAGCCACTCTTCGGGGAATTCTGATTGTAAACAAAACTCAGTGCAGCACCGGCACGGTGGAAATGGGACGCTATGAAACCAGTCTGAATCTGGTGAATGCCGGAGTAATGAGCGGTTTCGACAGCACAACCGAAGCTTTAGTTACAAAATTAATGTACCTGCTGGGTGAATATACTTTGTTGGACGATGTGAAACATCGCTTAAGCAGCAGTATGTGTGGCGAAATGACTGTAATTTAGAACTGCCTGAAACCAAATATTAAGCAAATTTGTAACTTTTATGTTAGAATTATACCGACCCCGTCGCTCCAAGCGACGGGGTCGGTTAATATTGGAGGAAAATTCAACAAATATGAAATTTCAGTTCGAAAAAGAATTTTGTAGAATCAAAACCTGTTAATGTAAAAAAATGTGTTTATCTTTGGTGCGGATTCAATAAAAACGCCTAGCTATGAAAAAGTATCTCAGCCTTTTACTTCTCCTCAGCCTTTTTTGCAGCGTGTCTGCTCAGCAAATTTCGGTGAAATCATTCCGCAAATTAGAAACAGACCTCGATGCAAGAGTAAATGAACCATTGAAAGATCAAAATGGAGATTGGTGTGCAATAATCAAAGTTGTGACAACGCAATCCGGGTTTTATTTTGATGGCGGACAGTTGGGGATTAAAAAAACTGAACTAAAGCATGGCGAAATATGGTTGTATGTGCCCTGGGGTTTAAAACGACTCACCATTTCGCATGATAAACTGGGAGTTCTGCGTGATTATCAGCTCAACATTCCAATAGAAAGGGCAACAGTATATGAAATGGTGTTGACTACAGGTAAAGTCATAACCACAGTTGAAGAAACCATAGATAGCCAATGGTTAGTAATAAATCCCGAACCGGCCGATGCTTCGGTTTACCTCAACGATTTGTTTGTAAAAACCGGAACCTACCAAACCAAGCTGAAACCCGGAACATATACTTACAGAGTGGAAGCACCGCTTTATCACACCGAAGCCGGAAAAGTGGAAATCAACGACACTAAAAAAGAAATAGCCGCCAAACTAAAACCGGCTTTTGGATATGTAACCGTGAATACCGAACCGGAAAAAGAGGCTAAAGTAATAATAGATGGCAAAACACTGACTACAAACACTCCTTGTAAAAGCGAAGCGCTTGCCAGTGGAGTTCATACCGTGCAGGTAATCAAAGAAATGTACCAGCCATCCACTCAAAAAGTGACTGTTACTGACAATCAAACCACGCCCCTAAACTTTAAGCTACAACCGAACTTTGCTGAACTTAACATTACAACCTCTGCGGAAGCAACGCTCTATGTAAATAACGAGCAGAAAGCTAAAGGAAACTGGAATGGACGACTAAACCCCGGTGTGTATAGTCTGGAAGCACGACTTGATAAATACCGACCTGCTAAACAGGATATAGAACTATCAGCTGCAGATGTGAGAACTGTAAATCTTCTACCATCACCTATTTATGGCTCATTGGATATTATCAGCACTCCTGTAGGAGCAAATATAACAATTAATGGGAAGGATTATGGAACTACACCGAATACGATAAAGAATTTATTGATAGGAGATTATAACATTCAACTGCGCAAAAAAGGATATAATATTGAGAATAAAAACACAAAGGTAATTGAAGGTATATCAGTTGAGGAAAATGTATATTTAACTGTTTTTAACCCAATCGATTATAAAGAACAATAGTTCGTTAATCTTTCATTAACATTAAGCGGCAATAGTGCCGTATAATAGTAGCTCTTTGACATTTTGGCTATTTTTGAGTAAGTATGGTTTAATGGCAAACATCTCAATAAATCTTTCCAGCAGTAAAGTGTT
>CAIUTB010000064.1 GCA_903901975.1 uncultured Bacteroidales bacterium | reverse complement strand
GACCGGAAATTTGCCGCCGGCTTCCTTCAGATTCCACCTCACGATGGACACCCTTGCCTTAAGCTAATGGTTGGCAACTGATAGCCCCCATAACGGACTTGAACCGTCAAATATACTCGTCATGCTCGGCGCACAACAAAAAGGAACAAATCTCACGACTTGTTCCTTTTTCTTTTGAACTGAAAAAAGTATTTTATTATTCTGCTTTAGGAGCTTCTTCAGCAGCAACTTCCGGAGTTACTTCAACAGGAGTTTCAACTACTTCTTCGGCAACTGCAACTGGTTCTTCAACAACTACTTCTTCCACAACCGGAGCAGCTACAGGAGCGGCAACAGCTTCCGGAGCAGCGGTTTCAGCTTTTTTGGCAGTACCTGCACGACGGGTGCGGGCAGCTTTCTTGGCAGCTTTTTCTTTCAACATGTTTTCGTTGTAATCCACCAACTCGATAATACACATTTCGGCATTGTCACCAATACGGAAACCGGTACGTAAAATACGGGTATATCCTCCCGGGCGATTAGCAATTTTCACCGACACATTCTGAAATAGTTCGGTAACCATTTCTTTATTTTGAAGGTGACTGAAAACCAAACGGCGTGAGTGAGTAGAATCATCTTTCGATTTTGTCAACAAAGGCTCAACATAAACCTGCAACGCTTTAGCTTTAGCCAATGTAGTAGCTATTCTCTTGTGTTGAATAAGAGAAGAAGCCATATTCGACAACATTGCCTTTCGGTGAGACGATGTACGGCCTAAGTGGTTAAATTTTTTATTATGTCTCATTTCTTTACTCTTTATCTAATTTATATTTAGCGATATCCATTCCGAAGGACAGATTCAGGCTTTCTAATTTTTCGTCTAACTCGGTAAGCGATTTTTTACCAAAGTTGCGGAACTTCAATAAATCGTGTTTGTGAAATCCGGCCAACTGACCTAATGTTTCTACATCAGCAGCTTTCAAACAATTGAGAGCACGAACCGAAAGTTCGAGATCAGTGAGTTTTGTTTTCAGCAATTGACGCATGTGTAGGATTTCTTCGTCAAACTCGTCGCCACCTTCACCTTCGGTTATTTCCATCGAAATTTTTTCGTCAGAGAATAACATAAAGTGGTGAATCAGAATTTTAGCAGCTTCTTTCAATGCTTCTTTTGGATGAATTGAACCGTCGGTGCTAATTTCCAACACTAATTTTTCGTAGTCGGTAACCTGTTCTACACGAAAGTTTTCGATAGAATATTTTACATTACGTATTGGTGTGAAAATAGCATCAATCGGAATAACGCCCATTTCCTGGTTCGCTGTTTTGTTTTCTTCCGAAGGTACATAACCGCGACCTTTGTTCACAGTAATGTCAATCTGAAAGTTTGCAGAAGGATCAAGTTCGCAGATCACCAGTTTAGGGTTCAATACCTCAAATCCGCTAAAATACTTACCTATATCGCCTGCTTTAAATGAAGTTGCACCTGTAACATTAATAGTTACTTTTTCGTTTTCGATGTCTTCCACAATCTGTTTGAAACGTACTTGTTTCAGGTTCAGAATAATGTTGGTAACGTCGTCAATCACACCCGGAATAGTTGAGTACTCATGATCTATTCCTTCAATTTTGATAGAAGTGATAGCGAAACCTTCGAGTGAAGACAACAGAATTCGGCGTAATGCATTACCAATTGTAATACCGTAACCGGGTTCCAACGGACGAAATTCAAATTTACCTTGAAATGCGTCAGCTTCCAACATGATTACCTTTTCAGGTTTTTGAAATGCTAATATAGCCATGGTTTCAATTATTATTTAGAATACAACTCAACGATTAATTGTTCTTTGATATTTTCCGGAATATCTTCGCGTTCAGGAATGTGCAGGTAAGTACCCGACATGGAAGCGGCATTCCATTCAATCCAGGGATATTTGCTGTGATTAAAGCCATTCAATGCAGCTCCAATAACTTCCATAGATTTGTCCTTTTCACGAACAGCAATAACCTGACTGGCACGAACGTGATACGATGCGATATTTACCACCTTACCATCAACGGTAATGTGTTTGTGGCTTACCAACTGACGGGCACCTGAACGTGTAGGAGATAATCCTAAACGGTACACGATATTGTCCAATCTTGATTCCAATAATTGTAATAATACTTCACCGGTTACACCTTTGGTGCGTTGAGCTTTTTCGTACAAATTGCGGAATTGTTTTTCCAACACGCCATAAGTATATTTAGCTTTTTGTTTTTCGCGTAACTGAATACCGTATTCCGATGTTTTTTTACGACGTCCCTGACCATGTTGTCCGGGAGGATAATTCTTTTTAGCCAACACTTTGTCTGGTCCGAAAATAGCTTCGCCAAATTTGCGTGCTATTCTTGACTTTGGTCCAATATATCTTGCCATTTTTTATTGTTTTATTTTATTTATTATAAAATGGTTTGTCGTTCGACTAGGTACTTTTCGATTATTGCCGCGATTGCTGAGAGGTTATTTACTGCAATCATAAACCGGGACAAATACGTAGCACAAACAAACCTAATTAATTATCAAATCTTCAAATTGAATAATTTTCAAATCTTCAAATTATACACGTCTGCGTTTTGGAGGACGACAACCGTTGTGTGGAAGTGGTGTAACGTCGATTATTTCGGTTACTTCAATTCCTGCACCGTGTACGGTACGAATAGCCGATTCACGTCCGTTTCCGGGACCTTTCACATAGGCTTTTACTTTTTTAAGACCTAAGTCTGCTGCCACTTTGGAGCAATCCTGAGCTGCCATTTGAGCTGCGTAAGGAGTGTTTTTCTTTGAGCCACGGAATCCCATCTTACCTGCTGAAGACCAGGAAATAACCTGTCCGTCGCCATTGGTAAGTGTAACAATAATGTTGTTAAATGAAGAGTGTACGTGCAATTGACCTACACCGTCTACTTTAACGACTCTTTTCTTGGCTGCAACTGTTTTCTTTGCCATATTATTCTGATAAATTATTTAGCTTTTCTAAAATTCGCTAACAGTTAAACCTTATTTAGTTGCTTTTTTCTTGTTAGCAACTGTTTTCTTTTTACCTTTACGAGTACGAGCATTATTTTTCGTACTTTGTCCTCTTAATGGAAGTCCGATACGGTGACGAACACCGCGGTAACAACCAATATCCATCAAACGCTTGATGTTAGTTTGTACCTCAGAGCGAAGATCTCCCTCCACTTTGAATCCCGCTCCAATAATTTCGCGGATTTTAGCTGCTTGGTCGTCAGTCCAATCCTTCACTTTGATGTCAAAATCGACACCTGCGGATTCTAAAATCTTTTTTGCATTACTGCGACCTATTCCGTAGATATAAGTCAATCCAACTTCCCCACGTTTGTTTTGGGGTAAATCTACTCCGACAATTCTTATAGCCATAAACTATTTTTTCTTAAAAATAAATTAATTACCCCTGACGTTGTTTAAACTTCGGGTTTTTTTTGTTGATAACATACAAGCGACCTTTTCTACGTACAATCTTGCAATCGTCCGTGCGCTTTTTTACTGATGCTCTTACTTTCATAATGAATGAATTATATTTGCCCCCTAACCCCCTAAAGGGGGAATATTGGAAGCGTTGTTTATTATTTCGTATTTCTAACACCTAATAAGTCCCCCTTTTAGGGGGTTAGAGGGCAGCTTTACTTGTACCTAAAAGAGATTCTTCCTTTCGACAAATCGTAAGGTGACATTTCGACCTTTACTTTATCGCCGGGTAAAATTTTGATATAATGCATACGCATTTTACCGGAAATATGAGCCGTAATCACGTGACCGTTTTCCAACTCTACACGAAACATGGCATTCGATAATGCTTCGATTATCTTTCCATCTTGTTCAATTGCTGTTTGCTTGGCCATTTTAAAATTTTAAATTTTCAATTTCATAATTTCCAATTGGCTGAATCTTTTGATTTACTGCCGACTAAAAACTACTAACTTGTAACTTAATTTATATTGCTTTGTTGCCTAAAACTTCTTCTATATAGTCAAATGTTGATAATATGTCTGCTTTTCCACGTCGTATGGCGATTGAATGTTCGAAGTGAGCCGACGGTTTCCGGTCAATAGTCCGTGTTGTCCATCCATCTTTTTCAAACACCAGATTCCGGCTTCCCATATTAATCATAGGTTCAATGGCAATGGTCATCCCCGATTTGAGCATAATACCATTTCCTTTGCGACCATAATTCGGTACTTCAGGTGCTTCGTGCAATTTGCGACCTACTCCGTGTCCGATCATTTCACGAACAACTGAATATCCACGCGCCTCGCAGTGACTTTGAATGGCATTACCCACATCACCTAACCTATGACCTTCCTGAGCCTGCTCTATACCTTTGTATAAAGATTCTTTCGTTGTGCGCAATAAATCAATTATTTCAGGCTTCACATCACCCACACAAAAAGTGTAAGCTGAGTCTCCATGAAAACCGTTTATATAAACACCGCAATCAACCGAAATAATATCACCATCTTCTAAAATCGATTTTTCAGAAGGTATTCCGTGTACGACCTGCTCATTAATTGACGTACAAATTGATTTTGGATAGCCGCTGTAACCCAGAAATCCGGGTACTCCGCCATTGTCCTTTATAAATTCATACGCAACCTTATCCAATTTTTCGGTGCTAATGCCCGGTTGAATTAATTTTGCAAGTTCAGCTAACGTTTTAGCTACTATTTGATTACTGATACGAAGCAATTCAATTTCTTCGTCAGATTTCAAAAATATCATTCGCTTTAATTTTTAATAGGCTGAAGCACCACCGGTACGGCCTTTAATACGTCCCGATTTCAACAAACCATCATAATGACGCATCAATAAGTGACTTTCAATTTGTTGAAGTGTGTCGAGTACAACCCCAACCAAAATCAACAAGGATGTTCCACCGAAAAATGCTGCAAATTCCTGATTGATTCCCATGATTCTTGCAAAAGCAGGCATAATAGCTACAATTGCCAGAAATATAGAACCCGGTAAGGTAATGCGTGACATAATTAAGTCTAAATATTCCGAGGTACGTTTACCAGGTTTGATTCCGGGAATAAAACCATTATTACGTTTCATCTCTTCAGCCATTTGGGTTGGATTAATGGTAATAGCCGTATAGAAATACGTAAAAATTACGATCATTAAACCAAACACAAAATTATACCAAAATCCGGTATTATCCATAAATGCTCCTACAAATCCGCGCATTGATTCTGATTTTGAGAAACCAACCAAAGTAATCGGAATAAACATAATAGCCTGTGCAAAAATGATAGGCATTACACCTGCAGCATTAATTTTCAGAGGAATATACTGACGTACACCACCATATTGTTTGTTACCAACCACCCGTTTTGCATATTGTACAGGAATCTTGCGAGTGCCTTGTACCAGCATAATTGAAGCTCCAATTACAATCAAGAGGAAGATAAGTTCACCCAAAAACATAACCAAACCACCACCTGCATCGCCTAAACGAGAAGCAAATTCTTTGATAATAGCTCCCGGGAAACGGGCAATGATACCTACCAGAATGATAAACGATATACCGTTTCCGATACCTTTATCCGTGATACGCTCACCAAGCCACATGACAAACATACTTCCACCGCATAAAATCAAGGTAGACGATACCGTAAACAAGAAACCGCCCGGAAGTGCAGAACCTGCCTGAGCAAGCTGTACGCTAAGATTTACCAGATAAGAAGGACCCTGTAACAACAGGATACCTACGGTTAGGTAACGGGTATATTGGTTCATTTTACGACGACCGCTTTCACCTTCACGCTGCATTTTCTGGAAATACGGTACGGCAATAGTCAGCAGCTGGATAACAATAGAAGCCGAAATGTACGGCATGATTCCCAATGCAAATACTGATGCATTGTGAAAAGCACCACCCGAAAACATATCCAGCAAAGCCAGCAAACCACCTTGTGTCTGCGATTTTAATGCTGTAAGTGCTGTAGGATCAATACCAGGAAGAACAATGAAAGAACCGAAACGATAAATCATTACAAACAAAATAGTTGTAAGCAATCGGGTGCGGAGATCTTCAATCTTCCAGATATTCTGAATTGTTTCAATGAGTTTCTTCATGGTTCAATTATAGTTTTACTATAGTTCCACCTGCGGCTATGATAGCTTCTTCTGCCGATTTCGAAAACCCGTTTGCTTCAACCTCGATTTTTACTGTCAAAACACCTTTGCCTAAAATCTTAGCCAAAGCAGTTTTTGAAAGAAAACCTGCTTCTCTTAATTCAACCAAACCGATTTTAGTCAGTTTTTTTGATTCTGCAATAATTTGCAGAGTATCCAGGTTGATAGCTTTATATTCAACACGATTCACGTTTTTGAAACCAAATTTTGGTAAACGACGTTGAATAGGCATCTGACCTCCTTCAAAACCGATTTTTTTGGAATATCCTGAACGTGATTTCTGTCCTTTGTGCCCTTGAGTAGAAGTTCCACCTAATCCTGATCCGGTACCACGACCGATTCTTTTTCTGGTAAAAGTTGAACCTGCTGCTGGGGTTAAATTACTTAAGTTCATATCTTATTTTTTAAAGATTCTAAGATTAATATTATTTGATCACTTCAACCAAGTGTTTCACCTTATTTACCATTCCCAAAATCTGGGGGGTAGCTTCGTGTTCAACAACGGCATTCATTTTTTTCAAACCTAATGCTTCCAACGTCAATTTTTGAGTTTTGGGAGATTTGATTTTACTGCGAACCTGTTTAATTTTTATTGTTGCCATAATGTTGTAGATTTATCCGTTAAACACTGTATCAAGCGAAACACCTCTGTTTTGAGCAACCATGTTGGCATCGCGTAATTCACTAAGTGCTACAATAGTAGCTTTCACAAGGTTATGTGGGTTTGACGAACCTTTTGACTTAGCCAAAACGTCGGTTACTCCAACACTTTCGAGTACTGCACGCATAGCACCACCGGCTTTTACTCCGGTACCATGTGAAGCAGGGCTGATAAATACCTGTGCACCACCAAATTTCGCAATTTGTTCGTGAGGAATTGTTCCTCTCAACAAGGGCACTTTAATCAAGTTTTTCTTAGCAGCTTCAGTTCCTTTAGCAATAGCAGCAGTTACTTCACCGGCTTTACCAAGTCCCCAACCTACGATTCCATCTTCATTTCCAACCACTACGATTGCTGAAAAGCTGAAGGTACGTCCCCCTTTTGTAACCTTGGTTACACGGTTAACAGCTACCAATCTGTCTTTCAATTCTAAATCGTTGGTCGATTTTACTTTATTCATATTTGTTGCCATACTTGATTAAAATTTAAGACCAGCTTCGCGAGCAGCGTCAGCTAATTGTTTAACTCTACCGTGATATAAATAACCGTTACGGTCGAATACCACTTCTGTAATTCCGGCTTCTTTAGCAACTTTAGCTACCAATGCGCCTACTTTAGCAGCTTGTTCTGTTTTAGTTACTTTTTCTTTCAAACCAAGTGAAGAGGCTGCAGCCAGAGTTACACCGGTTACGTCGTCAATTAATTGAGCGTAAATCTGGGTATTACTTCTGAACACGGTCATACGTGGTTTTTGAGCAGTTCCTGTCACTTTATGACGGATATGTGCTTTTATTCTTGTTCTTCTTTCTAAATTTGTTGACATAATTTCACAAGTTTACGTAAATTATTTACCGGCAGATTTACCTGCTTTGCGGCGAAGTACTTCACCCTGGAATTTAACACCTTTTCCTTTGTAAGGTTCCGGTTTACGGAACGAACGGATTTTTGCACAAACCTGACCAATCAATTGTTTGTCGCAACTTTCCAAAATTACAATCGGATTCTGGTTACGTTCACTTTTGGTTTCGATTTTGATTTCAGCAGGTAAACTCATAAAGATATTGTGAGTATAACCTAATGCAAATTCCAATACCTGACCCTGGTTAGAGACACGGTATCCAACACCAACTAATTCCATGGTTTTTTTGTAACCTTCTGAAACTCCAAGTACCATATTTGAAATCAACGAACGGTATAAACCGTGAAATGCACGATTTTGTTTTTCGTCATCCGGACGTGAAACAGTACAAACGCCGTCTGCAACTGTCACAGTGATATTTGGATTTATTTCCTGAGTCAATACTCCTTTTGGTCCTTTTACAGTAACCAGTGTGTCCTGCACAGTGATCGTTACACCTGCCGGTACGCTAATGGGTAATTTTCCTATTCTTGACATTCTTCTTTCCTCCTATTAATAAATGTAACAAATTACTTCACCACCTACTTTAAGATTGGCTGCTTCTTTGTTGGTCATCACACCTTTAGAAGTCGAAAGAATAGCAATTCCCAATCCGTTCAATACGCGTGGCATATCTTTGTAGCCAACATACTGACGTAAACCCGGAGTTGATACTCTAATCATTTTTTTAATCGAGCTAACTTTGTTAACCTGATCGTACTTCAAGGCAATCTTAATTGTGCCTTGTGGACCTTCTTCTACAAATTTGTAGTTGAGGATATAGCCTTTTTCATGCAATATCCGGGTCAATTCTTTTTTCAAATTCGATGCTGGAATTTCCACCACACGGTGGTTTGCCTTAATGGCATTCCGCAATCTCGTAAGATAATCTGCAATTGGATCTGTCATATTTTTGTTTTTAAATTGATCCCGATAATCGGGACAATATTTAATTTTATTTTATTAATTTACCCCTAACCCCTAAAGGGAGATAATGATAGTATCATTCAGTTTAATTGGTAATCAAAAGTCCCCTTTAGGGGATTTAGGGGTCACCAGCTTGCTTTCTTGATTCCGGGGATTAAACCGTTGGATGCCATTTCGCGGAACTGAATACGTGAAATACCAAACTGACGCATATATCCTTTTGGACGTCCGGTTATTTTGCAACGATTATGCAAACGTACCGGTGAAGCATTTTTAGGTAATGCCTGTAGTCCTTCGTAGTTACCGTCAGCAATTAGTTTTGCGCGTTTTACTGCGTATTTTGCAACCAGTTTGGCTCTTTTTACCTCACGGGCTTTCATTGATTCTTTTGCCATTGTATATCTCTGAATTAGTTTTTCTTAAATGGTAATCCGAATTCTTTCAACAATGCATAACCTTCTTCATCAGTTGCAGCAGTTGTTACAAAGGTAATATTCATTCCCAACATACGGGAAATACCATCGATATTGATTTCGGGGAAAATAATCTGTTCGGTAATTCCCAATGTGTAATTTCCACGTCCATCCAGTTTATTTTCGATACCCTTGAAGTCACGAACACGAGGTAAAGCTACACGCACTAAACGTTCCATAAATTCATACATCCGTTCTCCACGTAAGGTAACACGAACACCGATAGGCATTTTTTTACGTAACTTAAAGTTCGAAATATCTTTTTTAGAAATGGTTGCAACGGCTTTTTGACCAGTAATTGTAGTCATTTCGTTGATAGCAACTTCGATGATTTTTTTATCGGCAACGGCTATACCAAGTCCCTGGTTCAGAACTATTTTTTCAAGTTTTGGAGCTTGCATAACTGAGCTGTAACCAAACTCTTTCATTAAGATCGGAACGATACGTTCTCTATAATCTTGTTTAAAATTTGCTGTATTCATTCTTAAATCTCTCCTCCTGATTTTTTAGAAATACGCACTAATTTTCCCTCTGCATTCAATTTACGACCAACGCGAACGGGTTTCCCGCCTTCAGTTGGATTCAAATTAGAGATATGAATAGATGCTTCCTTCTTGATTATTCCACCTTGAGGACTTTTTGCGTTAGGCTTGGTGCTCTTTGACACCAAATTTACACCTTCTACTATTGCGCGTTGCTCTTTCACAAGAACTTCCAACACGCGACCGGTTTTTCCTTTGCTGGAACCGGTATTTACGTATACGGTATCACCTTTTTTTATGTGTAATTTACTCATCACTGTTATTTTTTTCGAAGATTAAAGCACTTCCGGTGCAAGTGATATGATTTTCATGTTTGTATTACGCAATTCACGTGCTACAGGGCCGAATATACGGCTACCACGGATTTCACCGGCAGTATTTAAAAGTACGCAGGCATTGTCATCGAAACGAATATAGGAACCGTCTGGGCGACGAACTTCTTTTTTCGTACGAACGATAACAGCTTTAGATACGATACCTTTTTTGATGTCACCTGAAGGTATTACGCTTTTTACGGCAACAACAATAATATCGCCTAATGAAGCGTAACGTTTGCTGGTTCCTCCTAATACACGGATACAGAGGCAAGTTTTTGCTCCACTGTTATCGGCTACTATGAGTCTTGATTCTTGTTGTATCATAATTACTTAACTCTTTCGATAATTTCGGTTAATCTCCATCTTTTTAATTTACTCAACGGACGGGTTTCCATAATGCGTACAGTGTCGCCAATGTTGCACTCGTTTTTCTCGTCATGAGCATGATATTTCTTAGTCTTATTTACGAATTTTCCGTAAATAGGGTGTTTTTCTTTCCATTTTACAGCAATGGTAATGGTTTTATCCATTTTGTTGCTGAAAACTACACCCATTCTCTCTTTTCTTAAATTTCTTGTTTCCATCAGGGTCTGAATTTTATTGATTAATTTCTCTCTGACGTAACTCAGTAGCAAGACGTGCAACAGTTCTGCGAACCTCCTTAATTTGCAACGGATTGTCAAGAGGAGAAATGGCATGATTCAATTTTAAACGATCCAAATGTCCTTTTTCAACATCCATGCGTTCTTGAATCTCTTTATTATTTAATTCTTTAATTTCTCTTGTTTTCATATTCATTACACATTTACAGAGGTGAAATCATAATCTCTTCTTACTACAAATTTAGTAGTTACTGGAAGTTTTTGTGCAGCTAAACGCAATGCTTCTTTAGCAATATCGTAAGAAACACCTTCTACTTCGAATAACATACGTCCGGGTGTAATTGGAGCTACAAATCCTTCCGGAGCACCTTTACCCTTACCCATACGTACCTCTGCAGGCTTCTTGGTGATAGGTTTGTCCGGAAACACTCGAATCCAGATTTGACCTTGACGTTGCATATAGCGGGTTACAGCAATACGGGCAGCTTCAATTTGACGACCGGTTAACCATTTAGATTCTAATGATTTTATTCCAAAAGATCCGAACGCCAACTGATTACCTCTTTGGGCATTTCCTTTCATGCGCCCTTTCTGCTGTCTCCTGAACTTTGTTTTTTTAGGTTGTAACATAATATTTTCCTTAAATCAAATTCATTAATAACAGTTATTTATTTCTTTTTTTAAAACCACCTTTTCCGCCACGATCGTTACGGTCATTGCGATCCTTGCGGTCACCACGGTCGTTGTTATAACGATCACCACCACGAGATACATCTTTGGTAGCAGTAAAGTTTGGAGCTAAGTCTTTTTTACCGTAGATTTCACCACGACAAATCCATACTTTGATTCCAATAATACCAACCTTAGTCATAGCTTCAGCGTGAGCATAATCGATATCAGCCCGTAATGTATGAAGTGGAGTTCTTCCTTCTTTATACATTTCCGAACGTGCCATTTCAGCACCATTCAGACGTCCTGAACACATAATCTTGATACCTTCAGCTCCCATTCTCATGGTAGATTGTATTGCCATTTTAGTAGCACGACGGTATGCAATTTTACCTTCAACCTGACGAGCTACGTTGTTTGCAACGATAACAGCATCGAGTTCCGGACGTTTTACTTCGAAGATATTGATTTGTACTTCTTTATCAGTAATTTTTTTCAATTCTTCTTTTAACTTATCAACTTCCTGACCACCTTTTCCGATAATGATACCGGGACGAGCAGTACAAACAGTGATAGTTACAAGTTTTAGCGTACGTTCGATAACAATGCGCGAAATACTTGCTTTTGCCAGACGGGCATTGAGATATTTTCTGATTTTGTGATCTTCAAGAATGGTATCACCATAATTGTTTCCACCATACCAGTTTGAATCCCAACCACGTATAATTCCTAAGCGGTTACTTATTGGATTAATTTTTTGTCCCATCGAGCAATTAATTTTGAATTTCGTTAGTATTCTTTGAATCAACAAATAATGTAACGTGGTTTGAACGTTTGCGGATACGATATCCACGGCCCTGAGGAGCTGTGCGTAGACGTTTCAGCATAGTAGCTGAATCCACAGAAATGCCACTTACATATAAATTTGCGTTATCAGCTTTTTGTTCTGTTTTGGTTTCCCAGTTAGCTATAGCTGATTTCAGTAATTTTTCTAATCTTCCTGAAGCTTCTTTTGAAGAAAACTTCAGTACACTCAAAGCTTTGTTCACTTCCATGCCACGGATCATATCCGCAACAAGTCGCATTTTGCGTGGTGAAGTAGGAACTCCGTTGAGCTTGGCAAAGTAAAGAGTCTTATTTTCTTCTTTTCTTGCGTCGGCTGATATTTTTTTTCTTGCACCCATTTTCTTGAAATGTTTATTTTTTTCTGATTTTAAATTTCAATGGATTATTTTTTCTTACCACCGTGACCGCGGAAGTTACGAGTAGGTGAGAATTCGCCTAACTTGTGTCCTACCATATTTTCGGTTACATAAACTGGTATGAATTTGTTACCATTGTGAACTGCAATTGTGTGACCTACAAAATCAGGTGAT
>CAIUTB010000063.1 GCA_903901975.1 uncultured Bacteroidales bacterium | reverse complement strand
TGATGGTGCAGGTAATTTTACTCTTCAGAATTTCGGATTGCCAGGTGTAGAAAGAGGTCCTGCCGTTATTGGTGATTGTAACAAGGATGGGTATAATGACATATTTATTGCCGGCTGGAATGGTGGTGGTTCATTTTATATTTATAAAAACGATGGAACGAATAATTCATTTTCTTCGGTAACAGGTATTAATAGCGTTATTGCAGGCTATCCAAGTGGATCATTGTTAGTAAAAGATTTCAATGGTGATGGATATGATGAAATCTTTAAATGTGGTTGGGGTTTAACTAAATTGTATACAAATTCGAGTACAACGGGTTTTTACCGGTCGAAAAATTCAGGAAATTGGAGTGATACTAATATATGGGAAACATCAGCAGATAATTTGAATTGGATTCCAGCAACATCATTTCCTACATCTTACTCCAATACTGTCAGTATTTTAAATAATAATTTAGTTACAATTGCGGATAATACTTCAGCAACTACTTTAAATGTTAATCCCGGAGCTAAACTGACCTTGAACTCAGGTAAAACTATATCTGCCGGAATTTTGAACCTGAATAGCGATGCCACCGGAACTGCAACTTATGTAGATAATGGAGGAACTACCAGTGTAACTATAAATAATGTGCAGCAATATCTGTCAAGCGCACGTAATTGGTATATTTCTTCACCTGTAAGTGGAGCAAAAGCTAAATCGGGTTATATATTTTATAAAAGAGACGAAGCAAACAATGCCTGGTCATCGATGACAACTGGCGATGGTACCACTACCGGAGATGCGTTGAATTTAGGTCAGGGGTATATCGCTAATCTTGCATCGGGATCAGCTACTTATACTTTTACTGGTACTTTGAATACAGGAAATACAAATATAACTGTTTATCGTACCGTAGCTCAGGCAACTAAACCTGGTTTCAATCTGGTAGGAAATCCCTATCCATCATACCTGAATGCAAGAACTGTAGTAAATTCTTCTGCTAATCTGGAAAAATCAATCTGGTATCGTACTCAGATTAAAAGCTCTACAACTTACACATTTGACACATATAATTCGTCCGGTGATGTTGGAACAAATAACAGCAACAACAATAGTTTTGTAATCGGAACAGTTCCACCTATGCAGGCATTTTGGGTACGTGTAGTACAGGGTCAAACTTCAGCAACTCTGAATTTCTCAAATTTATATCGTAGCCATGCTAATGACACTATTAATCTGTATAAATCAAAAGCGTTAAATACTATCGACCAACCAATACTTCGTCTTCAGGTTTCCAACGGAATAAACAACGATGAAGCCGTTGTGTATTTCAACCCAAATGCATCGAACGAATATGACAGCTTTGATTCGCCAAAGATGACAAACAGCAGTGCTTCGATTCCGGAAATTTATCTGATAGCCGGAGCTGAACAATTATCAATTGATGGGTTGAATTCAGTTCAGTATGATACCGAATTAGCTCTTGGATTTACAACCACAACCACTCAGAACGGTTCATTCAGTCTGAAAGCTTCGCAATTCAGCAGTTTTGACGCAGGAACACAGGTATATCTGAAAGATTACCAAAGTGTCAACCCATCTCAACTTATAAATATGAGTAACGGTAACAGTTATTCTTTCAATTCAGATGCAGTTAATACTTCGGGACGTTTTGCATTGATTTTCAAAGCACCATTGGTAGCAACAGGGATCAATCCTAACACCAATACAAACGTTTGGATATCGCTGAATGGCAAAAAGCAGATAGTGATTAACGATGCAAACGGACCAATACAGGTAGCTGTTTATAATGAAGTAGGTCAGAAGTTAGAATCTCAAACTCTGAAAGCAACAACCAATACAATTGAGAGTCAATTTGCCCCCGGAGTTTATCTGGTAACTGTAAGCAATGCAGGAAAAATAATAACAAAGAAAGTAATTATTGATTGATTATTATTAATTAATTTCTTATCTGTGAATTAAAGTTTTCTGAGGTTCATCCCACTCTGAGTTATAAGAGTAGGATTGAACAATACTTTTTAACCCATAAAAAAAATGTACCATGGAAAAGAACAATACTTATAATCAAAAATCCGACTATACAATGCCGGAAGTGCAGCGCATTGAACTGGATAACGAAATTGCATTGCAATTAGAATCAATACCCCCACAGGGCCCTAGTGAAACATATTTGAATGCTCCCGAATACTTCAATCAACAACCTTTCAAGACAAATATCGGATAACGATGTAATTGCGTCATATCAGCAAATAACTTAGAACAAAAGAATATAAAAGATAGAATCAATTTATTATCATGAAAAAAATATCACTATTTTCAGCTTTTGTTTTAGGATTAATGAGCTTGACAGCACAAACTTTTATAGACAAAACTCCTAGTTCCTTTGTACAGAACATTACCAATAACTGTTCTTCGGCAAGTGGTGATATTAATGGAGATGGGAAACTCGATATTGTGTTAACTGGTTCTGATGGTAGCGGATTTAAAACATGGATTTATCTGAACGATGGCAATGGAGGATTTACATTGTCTGGAAATACGGGTATAAATACCGGAATGATTTGGAGCTCCATCGATTTAGGCGATTACGACGTTGATGGCGATTTGGATTTGGTTATGCAAGGTTGGGAACCATTGAACGGTGTTAATGTGCAATCGGATTATGTTTTTCAGAATAATGGACATGGTGTTTTTACAAAAGTTGCAACTATAACAGGACTGTCCAACGGTAATATTCAATTTGGTGATTATGATAATGATGGCAAGATGGATATAATTCAAACTGGATGGAGTGCATCAAAGGTTACAGGTGTTACTACTATTTACCACAACGATGGCAACAATATTTTTACACCAATCTCAACATCTCAAATTCCTGGTATTGCGGATGGACAGGCTAAATGGGGTGACCTTGATAATGACGGAAAATTAGATATAGTAATAGAAGGATGGAATGCTACTAAAATTTATAAAGGAAATGGGGCTGGCGGTTTTACAGAAATTCCAAACACTTTACCCGCTTTTGATTTATCTTTTGTCAACATAGTAGATTATGACAAAGATGGCAAACTTGATATGTTATATGGAGGTCATGTACCTGGTACTGGTGGAACTGGTAATCCTCCATTTGCATACTCAACTAAACTTGCCAAAGGCGATGGTACTGGTCATTTTACTTTAATGAATTTTGGTTTGCCTGGCGCACAATCAGGTCCAGTTCAAATGGGTGATTGTAATAAGGATGGTTTTAATGATTTCTTTATATCGGGCTGGAATGGTGCAGGAGTATTTCAAATATTTAAAAATGATGGAACTAATAATGCATTCACCTCTGTAGCTGGGATTAATAATCTGATTCCCGGCTGGGCTGATGGTACCATGCAGGTTAAAGATTTTAACGGTGATGGTTATGACGAAATATTCAAATGTGGTTGGAATCAAACAGGCTTGTTTGTTAATTTAAAATCGGTATTGGCGTTTCAGGTTGATATTGATGGATACCATATTCAAAATTTGGATAAATCAAAATCTGTTTACAATTTGTACTTGCCATACAGCTACAATACATTACCTATAATCACCACAATTCAACCAAATTACAGCATTACTCAAGCTGTAAATATCACGGGAACTGAAACTGAGCGTACAGGTAAAGTTGTAGTGCCATCCGATAATGGAGGTGCTCCAGCAATTTACAGCATTGTATTTGAAAAATTGCCAAAACTCGACCTTTTCCTTTGTATAGGACAGTCCAATATGGTTGGATATGGATCTTTAGATTCTTCGCAAGGTGATTTGAATCCGATTAATAAAGGTTATTTATTTAACTCAAGCAATTTTTTTGAACAGGCAAACAATCCTTTGGCAAAATCTTCAACTGTATTGGCATCATTTGATATTCCTAAATTAGGCCCATCATATTCTTTTGGCAAAACTATTTCAGCAAATACTCCCAATTCTATTGGATTAATCGTCAATCCCAGAGGTGCGTCTTCTATTAATTCATGGTTAAGAGAGGGAAATGGAAGTCTGGCAGACACTTTATATGCACCAACCATAAAACGTGCTATTGAAGCAAAAAAATGGGGAGAATTTAAAGCCATACTTTGGCATCAGGGTGAAGCTGATATGGCTGATACAACTAACTATAAAATCAAATTAATCAAATTAGTATCAGAACTTCGAACTGATTTAGGAAATAATCAATTGCTATTTGTAGCAGGTCAAATTGGACAATGGAGAACAGATTTTAATCTTTTTAATTCCATGATTACCCGTATATCTTCATTTATTCCTAATTCAGCATATACTTCTACAGATGGTTTAACTAATGGTTCAGGAGATACCTGGCATTTTGACCGTCGAAGTCAAATTATCTTGGGTGAACGATATGCGGATATTATAAAAAAGGCTATTTATTCAAATACGGCCATACAGCAAACTATAGAAAATCCAAGAAATCAAATCTTTATTTCCAATAAACAATTGATTATAAATACAACTGTCAATAAAAACGAGATACAAATATTTGATATTGCCGGTAAAATCCTCAAAAATGAAACTTTTGCTTCAACCAATATAAAGATTGATATTAGCAAATATCAGGATGGAAGTTATATTGTAAAATTAAAAAATAATCAAGGTCAAGAAACAAAGATCATTCAACTTCATTAAATTTAACAACTAATTAAAAACAAAAAATCATGAAAAAACATGTACTAATTGCAGCACTAGTCTTATCTGCTTTAAGCCTGAATGCACAAACTTTTGTAAATGTAACTCCAACTGCCTTTGTACAAAGTGTGGGTGATGGTTCTTCGGCAGCTTATGGAGATCTCAATGGAGATGGAAAATTGGATATCATCTTAATAGGTGATAAGGGAAATAATGTTTATTTGAATGATGGTAAAGGTGGATTTACTTTAGCTGATAAAACAACTACAGGACTTGATCAACAAGGTATGTGGTGGAGTTCTGTGGATATTGCAGACTACGATGGTGATGGTAAATTAGACGTGGTTATGCAAGGATGGGATGGCTCTCAACAACATGCTTTTGTTTATAAAGGCAATGGAAAC
>CAIUTB010000062.1 GCA_903901975.1 uncultured Bacteroidales bacterium | reverse complement strand
TGAAAGCCGTCCCGAATTGTTATCGGAAATAGCCAATCATTTGACGGCACTATTACCTCTGGAATTCGACCTTCTTGCCGGGCTGGAAATGGGCGGTATTCCATTATCTACGGCATTATCAATGAATACCGGCAAGAGATTGGTTTTTGTCCGTAAAAAACCTAAAGAATACGGAACCTGTAAATTTGCCGAAGGAATTGAAATTGAAGGGAAAAATTTAGTTGTCATTGAAGATGTTGTGACAAGCGGTGGACAAGTGGTTATTTCATCCGGTGATTTACGCAAAGACGGTGCACAAATAAGCATTGCCTTATGCGTAATTGATCGCGAAGCAGGCGGTAGGGAAAGACTTGCGGAAGTTGGAATAGAACTTCGTTCATTATTTACAATGAGCGAACTAAAAGAATTGGTAAAAAAATAAAAACAGAACTAACCCCTCTTTAAGTAAGGAGGGGAAAATTTAATGTGTTATTTGTTTATAAGAAATTTCCTGAAAAATGAATAACCATTCAAAATTGCATCTAAAAAATATATTCCGTTTAATAGTGAACTTGTATCAATTAAAACAAAGCCACAATAATCTGCATTCCGTATAATATCCATCTTCGATAAATTTCTAACTAACTCACCATTAATATTATATAATTTAAATTGAATATTATTCGGATTTCTTCCAATATTCCAATAAACATTAAATTTAGCAGTATTTAGCGACGGATTTGGGTATGGCTCTGAAAGCCAGATATCATCTTGAGTATAACCTTCGGTTTTATTCTCATTTATACCCATAAATTCGTCATTAGGCGGACCCCTTAGGATAAAAAGACTGGAATTTTCATCTGTAGCAATAATATATGTAGTGTCTGTAAGAAAAGCCAAAAACACATTATTAGTCAATATTTAGCCAAGAAAAGTATGGGATGAAGATTAAAAATATTTTTGTTATTATAGTGAATAAAAGTATAATAATTATATAATATAAATGATTTAAAACGTCTATAGACATAAAGAAATAAATGTGACAAGAAAATCAAAAAAATCTTCGGGAAAAAATTATGAGAAAAACATACGATTCTCAATACTCATTTGGTGATGTAGATATAAGAAAAGTAAAAACCAATCCAAAGTCGAGAGATGAAATTGACAAGGCTGTTGAAGGGCTGAAATTTATCTATACAACCGATGAAATAAGAAAAGAAGTCTTTTCGCTACTAGAGAGGGAAATACAGCCGAATGTATCCAAAAAAACAGGACGCCGCGGAATGGATTTGTGGAAGATACTTGTTTTAGGAGTAATGAAACAGACATGTTCCTGTGATTATGACCAATTGCACCACAAGGCAAATAACAACTTAATGATCCGGCAATTATTGGGTCATCCCAGGGAGGAATGGGGAGAATACATATATGAATACCAGACAATAGTGGATAACATCACCCTTTTAATGCCGGAATTAATAGACAAAGTCAATGAAATAGTGGTAAATACGGGCCATAAGCTGCTTGGAGGAAAAAAAAAAGAAGAACTAAGAGCTAGTATAGATTCTTTTGTAGTAGAGACAGATATACATTTTCCAAGTGATATAAGTTTGCTAAATGACTGTATCAGGAAATCAATAAGTCTGACAAAGAAATTGAGCGAACAATTAGGAAAACCGGGATGGCGTCAGAGTACTTACCTGATAAAAAGTTTTAAAACTGATTTAAGAAAAGTTCAGAAAGTCAAGCATTCAGGCAAATCGGCAACGGAAGAAAAGAAAAAGGCAGCACATAAAGAATTAATAAAAAGAGCCTGTGAATTTTTTGATAAAGTAAAAGCATCGTTATCCAACCTAAGGAAGGATGCAATGTTTGGCCTGATGCATGAAATCATTGCCGGAGAGATTGAAACGTTTATCAATAAAGGGGAAAAGCAAATAGAATTAATAACCCGACGTGTACTAAACGAAGAGGTAATACCGCATCAGGAGAAAATATTTTCCGTATTTGAGGAATATACCCGTTGGATAAGCAAAGGCAAAGCCGGAGTATTTGTAGAATTTGGGCTACCGGTATCAATCATAAAAGATCAGCATGGCTTTATACTGGATTACGAAATAATGGAACAAAGCAATGATGTTGATGTAGCAGTACCGTTAACGACACGAGCAAAAGATAAATACCCTGCAATAAAATCATTTAGTATGGATAAAGGTTACTGGTCGCCGGTTAATCGAAAGATAATGGGAGAAATAGTAGAAATGCCGGTAATGCCTAAGAAAGGCCGCCCAAACAAAGCAGAACAAGCCGAAGAAGGCAGTGAAACATTTAAGAAATTGCGCAGGCAGCATTCATCTGTTGAATCAAGCATCAACGGATTAGACCATACCGGTCTTGATAAATGTTATGACCACGGCATCACAGGATTTAAACGATGTATTGCATTATCAATATTATCGAGAAATATACATACGTTGGGTAAGCTCATAAGAGAAAAGCAAGAGAAGCAAAAAAAACGAAAAAGATACCAAAAAGCAGCTTAAGCCTATGATAAATAATAGGTTCGAGGGATAAGTACGCCCAAAATCCAATAAATACCTGAAAAATCGGCTAAAAATATGAAGAATGAAAAAAGTTACACTATAACATCGCTTATTCGCAATGTTTTAGTAACTAATTGGCTTAAAAATTGAAAAAAATTAGTAGTTTTCTGACAGACACTACTTATTCAACTTATTCAACTTATTCTGAAAATTCTGATTTTGACAAATATATATTATTGTTTAATTTTCAAGAGTTAGTTGTAATTTGCTTGTGATTCTATCGCATGGGTACTCTCATATAACTTGTTACTTAAAAGTCAGAATCAGAATTTTCAGAATTAAAGAATTAACAGAATGATTGTTAAAAAATTATTTTTCTTATTCTGCTAATTCTGTAAATTCTGTAAATTCTGATTCTGACAAATATATATTATTGTTTAATTTTCAAGAGTTAGATGTAATTTGCATGTGATTCTATCGCATGGGTACTCTCATATAACTGAAACTTTCCAATTGTTCTCTATCAAACCAACCCCACTCCTATCCTACCACAAGTGAAGGAAGAAAACCCGCTTGTTTTCTCCCCCTATTAGTGGAAGGGCAGGAGTGGGGTTGGTTTGAATGTGGAATCATTAGTTATTTTCCTTCGCCGCTATTTCAATAGTCCGAAACTTATAATTATCTGCTTTCTTAAAACTTATACGCATAAACATTCTGCCCTACAGTTAACCCTGACTTTTGTGCTGCATTACCGTCCCTGCACCCAATTTCAAGGTAGCCGTAGCTGCCGATATAGGCAAGGTAGTGGCTAACGTCAACATCGGCGAAAGTCTGGCTTAAATATCGTATCTTAATGTTAGCAGATTCAACTATCCAGTTAAGGTGCTGTTTGGCAAAGTTTTTTACATCAATACCCATCAGTTCGGCTTTCAATGAAGTAACAATATTTCCGAACCTGTCAATATGAAGCACTTCGCCATGCCAGATATTCTGAGCATCCAGGAAACATTGCGGTTCGGGAATGGTTATAAGGCTTATCGGGCTAATTCTTTCACCAAACTCCTGAATTTCTACACCATTGGCTATATATGCAGCTACAGGTGCAAAAATATCCCTACCGTGAAATGTGGCACTAATGTCTTTCAGGAAATATTTCATATTTGAC
>CAIUTB010000061.1 GCA_903901975.1 uncultured Bacteroidales bacterium | reverse complement strand
CCTCAGCTAACAAGCTGGCAACCGCCCAGGCGGAAGATGTCGGCAAGCAAACCGTCAACAAGTCTACAAAGTGAGAAACAAAAAGAAAACATAAATCAAGTAAAATCCGCCCGGCGGCTGCCAGCGGGGCGTTAAATGAAATGCAGCAAGGAAATTAATAAGTCTGTATGTTTTTCAGGTTCGCTTGCAGATAGTAAATGTTCTTTGAAAAGTTGTGAAAATCTACTTGCCTAATAAAAGAGGAAAAATGAGTTTGCCAGGTTCAGATCCGTTTTCGGGCAATGAACTAAAACTTGTTTTGAGTGAAATTGATCCGAAAACGGATCGAAGATACAAAAATAATTGACATTGTCAACTCCTGATTATTGCTTGTTGCGCCTTATATGAGGCAAGTAGATATAACCCGAATTCTTGTTCATATCTTTTATGAAATACTTTATCTGCAAGCTCACCTGACTATTTTGATTTCTAACTTTATACTCGTATAAACTCAAAAATCAAAATCTAAAAACATCAGACTTATTTTGGTTATTCTTTTAAGATTGAGACATTCTTTAATAATTGAAAGATTTGGATTCGTGTGTTAGTATAGGTTTTGGACTTGCTGCACTTCACTTAACAAGCGCGCAAAACCAATGCCTATCAATATTTCACTTCTAATTATAATTTATTACGGGCACTGGTTCTGCGCGCCCACCGTTAGCGGTAAGTTAAAATAAACACTTCGCAACAATTATTACAAATAGGACAACTAATTTTTAAGATACATAAATCATTAATAACAAACTAAATAGGAGGATTTACTATGGCATTAATCAAATGTACTGAATGTGGTCGTGAAATTTCTGATAAAGCCCAAACATGCCCTGGATGCGGGGCACCGATAGAACTTTTATTAAATCAAAATTCTGATGTAAATACGAAGGTCCATTACGATAAAGAATCTGACACATTCACTGGTACAAAATTATTACTTGTTAAATTAGCAATGAGAGCTATTCAAGAACTGGGTTGGAAACTTGACCAAGCTAATGAAAATCTAGGGCTTGTTACTTTTCAGACAGGAATTAGTTGGGGTTCTTGGAATGGAGTAACATGCTCATTAAATATTGAAGAATTAACTCAATCCAATTTCCGTATTACAGGGACTGGAAAACAAAATCTAAGTGGCGGTCAAATAATTGCATTAAATATTGGTGGCGAAGCCGAGAGTAAAGCGCGAAAAGCAATTAATAAAATGAAGCAACTCGCAAATGAATAAATCGTATTGGAATAATCACAAAAATATTATACTGCTGACTAATCATAGCCGGCCGACAATTTATAATTAACAGCATTACTATTAAAAAGATAACATTAAAACTAGAACCTATGAGCAAGATTGATGAAAACCAAGTTACTAATATAATATCAGATAACCTAGGAATTAGATTTGCCGGTTCAAAATTTAAACTTGATGGATGGGGGGAAGTCGACAATTGGAGTCAACTTGAAAATGGAGTATATTTATTTCTTGAGGTTGAAACTAGTCAAAAACATCCAAATACAAATGTTTTAAAGGTTTGGCCATTCATGGATGAAAATAAAAAGATTAAAATATTTCTCATTCAAACATTTTTCCCCAATAGTCCGGGATTAACAAGTAATAGAGGAAAATTGTGTGAATGGACAGCTGCCAAAATAAAAAACATTCATGGAAAAAGATTTAATTACTATAAATTAGTCATCAATGATTCATTAACGCAAAATGATTTTACAAAATTAAAAATTCTTATAACAGATTTCTTACACAAATAATTTAATGAAACCTACCGCTAACGGGCTTGCAACCGCAACAAAACCAATATTGGTAATGCTTAGCAAAGGTGCGTTGTTGCTGCGGTTGCAAGCGGGGCGTTAGCTGAGATGCCGCGATAATAAAATTTAGTATTCGATAACGATTTAAATCTAAAAACCGAAACGGTAATCAAACATAAATGAAAAGTAAAATTAGTTCTCGATATTTCATTAATTTCGATAGAGTTTACTAAATT
>CAIUTB010000060.1 GCA_903901975.1 uncultured Bacteroidales bacterium | reverse complement strand
TATAATATATTTTTATTATTTTTGTGGTCTAAAATCACATGATTCGACAATAAAACTTTAAAATACTACGATATGATTTATGTGTTAATAACAATCGGTGGATTTATATCTATTATTACCACTGCAATTCTGAAAACAATTACAGCTGATAAGAAAAAGAAAAACCTGAAAAGAGCTTTAGTCGTTATAACATCACTTGTTGTGTATGTACTTATATGTATTCTTCTACTGCAACAAAAGAACTTAGTTTAAATCAAACTATCAATCAATTATATTTAGCATTTTTATAGTCGCTTTGATGGCCGCAACAGTTTGATCTCCATCCAAACCTCTGGTTTTAAATATCTTTTCTTTAAACTTCCAGGTTATTATCGTTTGAACAAAAGCATTTGTTTGACCTCCGGGAGGAATAACAACCACATAATCAAGTAATTCAGGGGTTGATTTATTCAATGTTTTATAAATTTTCCACATTGCTTTTGACACAGCATTATATTGTCCTTCCCCTGATGCTGATTGCTCATATATTTTTCCATTTATCTCCATCTTTACCGAAGCCATGGGTCGCAAACCATAGGTCAAAGATAATGAATAGTTCAATATCTTCACAACTTGTTCTTCCTGCTCATTTTTCAACACATCGGATACAATATAGGGTAGTTCATCAAGTGAAACCAATTCTTTTTTATCACCTAATTCAATTACACGAGCTGTTACCCGTTGCATGGTTTCCTCGTCAAGTTCAATCCCAAGTTGTTGAAGGTTTTTCAATATATTGGCTTTCCCCGATGTTTTACCCAGCGCATACTGACGTTCACGTCCAAATCGTTCGGGCAATAAATCGTTGTAATAGAGATTTTTCTTATTATCGCCATCAGCATGAATTCCGGCAACCTGAGTAAAAACACTTTCGCCTATTACAGGTTTATTATGTGGAATTCGTATGCCGGAATAAGTTTCAACAACTTTACTGATTGAATTTATTTTTGATTCATTCATATCCGTGCGAATATTCAAATGATCATGTAACACAGCCAGAACGCTCGATAAAGGTGCATTTCCGGCGCGTTCACCCAATCCATTTACGGTTACGTGAATACCTTTTACACCCGCTTTTACCGCTTCGAAAACATTAGCTACAGCAAAATCATAATCGTTGTGGGCGTGAAAATCAAAATGTAAGTCGGGATAACGAGAAATCATTTTTTGACAGAAATCGAATGTTTCAGTCGGGTTTAAAATTCCAAGTGTATCGGGCAACATAAAACGTTTAATGGCTTGATTTTTTAAATTATCAACAATAAAGTAAATGTAGTCCTCCGATTCGCGCATCCCGTTTGACCAGTCTTCCAGGTAAATATTTACAGTAATGCCCATTTCACTGGCATTAGCCAATGATTCTTTGATGTCGGCAAGATGTTGTTCCGGCGTTTTTTTCAATTGATGAGTACAATGTTTCAATGAACCTTTACACAAGAGATTTAGTACGGTACAACCGGCATTGAGAATCCAATCGAGTGATAATCGGCCATCAACAAAACCAAGCACTTCTATTTTATCAATATGACCATGCATTCTAGCCCACTCGGTAACCCGTTTTACTGAAGCAAATTCACCCTCCGAAACGCGTGCAGAAGCAATTTCAATTCTATCCACACCCAATTCTTCCAGCAGTAAACGTGCAACACTCAATTTCTCCTGTGCAGCAAAAGAAACCCCCGAAGTCTGTTCTCCATCCCGGAGAGTGGTATCCATTATTTCTATCATAATATCAATGTTTCAATGTGCTAATGTGCTAATATGTAAATATGTAAATATGTTAATATGCTAAAGTACTAACCTATGAATGTATGAAAGTGAGAAATTTGCAAGTAAAATAAGTTATTGGCACATTGGCTTATTATTTCATTGGCAAATTAGATTCTTGCTTTTTCGTACTCTTCGGTCTGTGTTTTTTTGCTCAACAGATAGTCGATATCGTCCAAACCGTTTAGCAAACATTCTTTCTTATAAGCGTTTATGGCAAAAGTTTCAGATTTTCCTCCAGCATTACTCGTAATCATTTGATTCAACAAATCAATGGTCAGCGTTGAAGCTGGATTGGCATTCACCGATTCAAAAATCTCAGCCAAAAATTCTGTAGATACAACCACCGGAAGGACACCATTGTTCAACGCATTGTTCTGAAAAATGTCAGCAAAAAAACTGGACACGACCACTTTGAATCCATATCCATCGATAGCCCAGGCAGCATGCTCACGGCTTGAACCTGAACCGAAGTTTTTTCCGGCTACTAAAATTGATCCACTAAAAGTTGCATTGTTCAACACGAAGTCAGCTTTGGGGCTTCCATCTTTGTCATAACGCCAGTCGGCAAATAAATTATCGCCAAAACCGCTTTTGTCTGTCGCTTTCAAAAAGCGGGCAGGTATAATCTGATCGGTGTCCACATTCTCTATCGGAAGTGGAACTACTGTTGATGTTAATGTTATAAATTTTTCCATTCAGAAGCCCCCTCTAACTCCCCCTTAGGGGAGAACCGTGAGGAGTTCGGGTTTTATTTTTTGAATATATTTTATCTAAATATCAGACTCTTTAAGTCCCCCATGGGGGATTTAGGGGGCTCTAATTTATCGTGGATCAGTGATGCGACCTGTAACAGCAGCTGCTGCAGCAACTAGCGGACCAGCCAGAATTGTACGTGCTCCGGGTCCCTGACGGCCTTCGAAATTACGATTGGAAGTTGATACAGCATATTTACCGGCCGGCACCTTATCGTCGTTCATGGCCAGACAAGCTGAGCAACCGGGTTGACGTAAAGCAAATCCCGCATCAGTCAGAATGTCGAAAAGTCCTTCTTCACGAATTTGTTTTTCCACCATCCAGCTTCCGGGAACTAACCAGGCAGTTACATTTTCAGCTTTCTTTTTGCCTTTTACATAGTTCGCAAACACACGGAAATCTTCGATACGACCATTTGTACAGCTACCCAGAAAAACATAATCAATGGCTTTTCCTTCGAGCTTTTCACCGGCTTCGAATCCCATATATTCCAACGATTTCTGGAAAGAAATGCGTCCGGCTTCGTCCACTTTATCCAGGGTTGGAATTGACTCGTTGATACCCATACCCATACCCGGATTTGTTCCGTAGGTAATCATTGGCTGAATATCAGCAGCATCGAACACTAATTCTTCATCGAATTTTGCACCGGCATCGGTTTTCAGGGTTTGCCAGTAGGTCCGTTTTTTATCCCAATCTGAACCTTGTGGTGCAAATTCACGACCCTTTACATAATCAAAAGTGGTTTGATCGGGAGCAATTAAGCCACCACGAGCACCCATCTCGATAGAAAGATTACAAACAGTCATTCGTTCTTCCATGCTCATGCTTCGAATTGCCTCACCGGCATATTCCACAAAATAACCGGTAGCACCACCTGTAGTAAGTTTTGAAATCATATACAAGGCCAAATCTTTTGCCGTAACACCTGCATTCAATTTACCGTTAAAGCTAATACGCATTGTTTTTGGGCGGGTCTGAAGCACACATTGCGTAGCCAAAACCATTTCCACTTCACTGGTACCAATTCCAAAGGCAATCGCTCCGAAAGCACCGTGTGTAGAGGTATGGCTGTCGCCACAAACAATAGTTGCTCCCGGATGCGTAAATCCATTTTCAGGTCCGATAATGTGTACTACACCATTTTTTATATGTCCTAAGGGAAAATACAAGGGCAAATTGAATTCCACTGCATTTCCGGCAAAGGTATCTAACTGATTGCGCGAAATAGGGTCATTCACGGGTTTATCCTGATTGATAGTCGGTGTGTTATGATCCGCTGTCAGCGTAGTTTGCTCCGGACGAAACACTTTTAAGCCACGCGCACGAAGTCCGTTAAATGCCTGTGGACTCGTTACCTCATGGCAAAAATGACGATCAATATACAATTGTGTCGGTCCATTTTCGACCGACGATACCACATGGGCATCCCAGATTTTATCAAAGAGGGTAGCCCCCTGATCGACCCCCCGACCCCCTAATGGGGGAGTTGTCGATCGTTTTTCATTATTTTCTGTATTATTCATTGTTCTATTTAATTTATTTTATATTCTACAAAATTTCTTTCTTGCTCATTACTCCCCTTTAGGGGTTGGGGGTCATTTCACAAACTGATTGATAGCATTAATATACGCTTCCACCGAAGCAGCCACAATATCGGTATTGGCACCAAAGCCATAGTATACCACACCGTCGTGTTCCACCTGCATGTGAACTTTTCCCACATCGTCGCTGCCTTTATTAATTGCCTGAATCGTAAATTCCTGCAAAGTCATGGTGCGGTTAATAATATTCTTTAATGCTTTGATAGCTGCATCCACCGGTCCGTTGCCCGAAGCCGCTGCTTCAAATTTCTCACCGGCTATTTTCAATCCGATACTTGCAACCGCCTTCACTCCTACTCCCGAAGTAACCTGCAAGAAATCAAGTTGTATACGTTGTTTCTCAGCCCGTTCTTTTCCGGCCAGCATCAATACATCATCATCGTTGATATCTTTCTTTTTATCAGCAAGTTTCAGAAATTCTTCGTATATTTTATCCAACTGTTCGCCTTCCACCACTACTCCAAGTACACTCATGCGATGTTTCAGGGCAGCACGACCGCTACGGGCTGTCAGCACAATGGAGTTTTTGTCGATTCCCACATCCGTTGGGTCCATTATTTCGTAGCTTTCACGGTTTTTCAACACCCCATCCTGATGAATTCCGGAGGAATGTGCAAAAGCGTTACGACCTACAATGGCTTTATTGGCCTGAACCGGCATATTCATTAAACCCGATACCAGGCGGCTGGTAGAATAAATTTTTTGCGTATTGATTTGTGTTTCAATATTCAGGCTTTTGTGGCATTTCAAAATCATGGCAATTTCTTCCAACGAAGTATTACCGGCACGTTCGCCAATTCCGTTCATCGTCACTTCCACCTGACGAGCCCCGTTCAGTACACCCGAAATGGTATTGGCAGTAGCCATTCCCAGGTCGTTGTGACAATGGGTAGAAATAATGGCATTATGTACCCCTTTCACATTGTCCATCAGGAACTTGATTTTTTCGCCAAATTCCCAGGGCAGACAATAACCCGTTGTATCCGGAATATTAACCACGGTAGCACCGGCTTTGATTACTGCTTCCACCACACGAGCCAGGTATACATTATCGGTACGACCGGCATCTTCGCAATAGAATTCAACATCCTCCACGTGTTTTTTGGCATATTTTACAGCCGCCACAGCACGTTCCAGAATATCTTCCTGATTGGAATTAAATTTATGTTTAATATGAAACTCCGAAGTTCCGATACCGGTATGAATCCGTTTATTCTTGGCATATTTTAGTGCTTCCGCTGCCACATCAATATCCTTTTGAACACCACGTGTCAGGGCACAAATAGTTGGCCAGGTAACGGCTTTCGATATTTCAACCACCGAATTAAAATCGCCCGGACTGGAAATTGGAAAACCTGCTTCAATTACATCCACACCCAAAGTTTCGAGTGCTTTAGCCACCTGAATTTTCTCTACGGTGTTTAACTGGCATCCCGGTACTTGCTCACCATCGCGTAAGGTGGTGTCGAAAATAAATAATCTGTCCATAATGTTACCCCCTAACCCCCAAAGGGGGAACCGAGAGGGTTTCGGTTTTATTTACGTTTTTACAATTATTCTAACACAAAGCTCTTTTTAAAGTCCCCCATGGGGGATTTAGGGGGCTTTTCATATAAAAAAAAGCCTTCCGCACCGTAGTGAGAAAGGCTTATTCTATTCTTGTACATTTACATACACACCAAACTCACTTCTACTTGTTCTGCAAGAGAATTATAATACCGAGTAAGAGAATATGTAAAAAATTTCTGTTCATTGTTTTTCTAAAACTGCTGCAAAGATAAAGCATTTTTTTATATCTGCAAATGCAAAGTGAAATATTATCGTTTATTTTTATTACAATTCAACAGTAAAGCGGGCGGTTTTTGAAAATTCTCATAAGCAAACTCCCTAAATTCGAAATTTGAACAATCTTTTGTAAAATCTTAGGTCATTCCTAATCTTCTTTCCTGATTCTTAGCTCCTGCCACCAGGATATTAATTTCTAAACACATGTAAGCATTTTTTGTTCCAAATAAAACAATTTTTAACCACTTGGTTAAAACTGGCATACCAATTCTATGTTTTACAACATATTTGCGAAAATAATTCTTAAAAAGTTTTTTTATTGGTTTACCAATATTTACTTTTGGTCGACCATTATATTGGCGCACCAAACAAAGTTCAATTCTGGATTCATTTAAAACACTATTAATCAATCTATTTATAAATCATAAATTTATTACTTATGAAAAAACTAAACTCACATCAACAAGTTTTTGCTTCAAACAAAGCATTGTATTGGTATTTACTAGCAATCCTTTTCTTTTTATTCTTCGTAAATGGAATTAATGCACAACAAGTGATTGGCTCATTCCCTTATATGGATGGTGGATTTGAAAACCAAACAGCCACAACTACTATTTCAGGTACTTTATCAACAACAGCTTGGACAGTTAGTAGTACAGGTAACTCAACTGTGAGGTCAATTATTAATGATGCTGCAACGGCAAGAACTGGTGCTAAGTATGCTAGTCACACTACTAACACTACCAATGTAAGACTCCAAACTCCAAACACTTCAACCTTAGCTAACGCACCTGCACCAAATACACAATATACAGTTCAATTTTATTATAAAACCACATCGGATCCGAGCAGCTATATGCAAGGGGGTATTTACAATGTCTCAACTGGCACTACTAACAGTAAAAACTTATCAGTAACCACTACATATGCTTCTGGGGTTTGGACCAAAGCGTACGCCACTATGACTTCAAACACAGATGCAGTAGCAAGTACAAATTTTGCATGTATTAGATATACGAGTGCTACTGCTGCAAATATGTTAATTGATGATTATGTAGTATATCCAGGCACACTTGACATATCCGCACCAGATGCTCCAACCACCCCAACCACTTCAAATCCATCTTCCACATCAATAACATTATCCTGGACAGCACCAGGTACAGGTGTAGATAATGGTGGATATATGGTTGTTCGCGGAACAGCTGACCCAACAACAACACCTAATGCAAATGGTATTTATGCTCAGGGTAATACTGTCGCGTCTAACCAAACAGTTGTTTATATTGGACCCAATACTACTTATACTGATGCTTCTTTAGCAACAGGGACAAAATATTATTATCGCATTTATACAGTTGATAAAGCGTTTAATTATTCAGCAGCGTTAACAACAAACGCTTATGCAGGTGCAGTACCATCGATTACTACAAATGCAGCATCTGCATTTAGTACTACCGGAGCAACCTTTAATGGAAATATCTCATCCGATGGAGGGGTAACACTTACTGAGCGTGGTTTTTGTTATAAAGCAACTAGTCCAGTTAGCATATCAGATAATAAAACGGTTGCAAGCGGAACAGCAACAGGGGCATATTCAAATCCATCGCCTACTCTTGTTATTAATACTCAATTATTCTATAAAGCTTATGCAACAAACGGAGTAGGAACTACGCTGGGTAGCGAATCAAGTTTTTATACCCTAGCTGATGTGCCAAGTGCTCCAACACTTAGTGGAGCTATATCAAGTAGCATAGATGTTGCCATTAACTCATCAACCAATCCTTCGACTACTCAATTTGCAATCTATGAAACAAGTACGTCGCAATATGTACAAGTAGATGGAACACTTGGAGCAAGTGCTGCATGGCAGACTGCTTCTACTTGGGGAACAAAAACAGTAACAGGATTATCTCCGAGCACCTCCTATACTTTTGAAGTAAAAGCTAGAAACGGTGATAATACTGAAACTGCTTTGGGATTACCTGCCAGTTTATCGACATCAGCAGGATCTTCTCCAACTTTATCGGTTGGTGCTCTTTCAGCTAATTTTGGTAATCAATGTTTAAACCTTACTGCCGGTCCAAGCAACTTTACCATTACCGGTTCAGTTTTAACTAGCGCAGATGTTACAGTGGCTGCATTAACCGGATTTACTTACTCTACCACATCCGATGGCAGTATCCCTTACACTTCTACATTATCGCTTCCTTCTGCCGGAGGAGCATTTAGTCAAGTGGTCTATGTAAAATTTACGCCAACAGTCGTTCAAGCTTACGATGGAAATATCGTCGTTTCCGGCGGTGGAGCTTCATCGGTAAATCGTTCGGTTACCGGTTCAGGAATTAATACTTTAGCTACTGTTAGCACAACCAGTCCTGCAACTTTGATAACTAATACTACCGTTACACTAACTGGAAATGTGAGCGACGCTGGATGTCAAACCATCACGGCTCGTGGATTTTGTTATGGAACTTCGGCTAGTCCAGACTTGACAGGTTCATATACAACTGAAACTGGTAGTACCGGAGCAGTTTCAAGCAATATTAGCGGATTAACAGCTGCCACAAGCTATCATTTCAGAGCGTATGCCACAAGTTCAGCCGGTACCAATTACGGAGCAGATGCTACTTTTAGCACTATTTCCAACCCACCTGCAGCTCAAGCTAGCAGTCTTACATTTACGAATACAACCACGACATCCTATACCGTTACTTTTACAGCTGCAAGCGGTGGAGCTGATAATTATTTAGTATTACGTGGAACCGGTTCAGCACCTACCGGAACTCCTGTGAATGCAACTTCCTATACACTGGGGCAAACAAATATAGGTTCGGGCACAAATAAAGTTGCTTATGTAGGTTCAGCAATTACGTTTAATGAAACGGGGCTTACCGCTAATACAACCTACTATTATACTATTTACAGCTATAATGGTACCACAGTAACAGCAAGTTATCTGACTGCAAGCCCTTTGTCGGGAAATACAAGTACATCTCCACTAACAACACTAGATACACCAACTGTTGGTACAGCTAGCAAAGCCACATTAACAGGTTTTACCGCTAACTGGACTGCAGTTGCAAATGCAACCAGTTATGCCATCAATGTGTACGATGGAGCAAGCGCATTGGTTTCTGGTTCTCCTAAAACTGTAAACGGAGCAAGTTCTGCTACTCTTGCAATTACAGGTTTGTTATTGCCAAACACCAGTTACACTTATACCGTAACAGCTATTGGTGATAATGTAAATGCTTATGCTAGTTCTGCTGCGTCTGGAAATTCTGCGTCATTTACAACTGCGACTTCTACGGGTTCCTATACTATTCAATATGCTGCCAGCGATGTGGCCACATTATTAGCCGACTTAAATGGAGGTGCTGCTGATATTTATGAACTTACAAGTTCGGGCGGAGCTTATACATTTACAACAACAACTACAACCAGCGCAGTATTAGTCAGAAATACAATTGTTAGAGCTGTTGCTGGTTTAGCGTCAAAACCTATTATAAAAGTTAACACCTCAGGCACTGGAACTACTATGAGCATGTTTCAGATTCCCACAACCGTTACTGGATTAACACTTCGATTTGATGGGTTAGAATTTGATGGCATAAATCCGGGTAATGGAGGTTCAGGATATGCCCAACCAAATGCTATTTATGATGCAAATACCGGAACAACCAATACACAACTTTATGTCACCAATTGTTATTTTCATGATTTTTTGAATGCCGCAGGAAATGGTGTTATAAGATTGAATGGTAGTGCTGGGACACAAACCATGGACGTTCAGGGAAGTACATTTAATAATTGTGGAGGTAGAATTTTGTATCCAAACAGCGCATCTACAAGTCCAACTACAAATATTAACCTTAAGAATAATACATTTAGCAATACAGTAACTCTTGCAACAAGTAGACATAATATTATTTACAACAATGTTGCTAATCCCGGAACAACAACTATCGACCATTGTACATTCTATAAAGTAGCTGATGCTGCAGTTCCTAACGGAATTGTGAGCATAACTGGTAGTGGCAATGGAGCAATAACTATCAAAAACAGTATTTTTGTAACTGCACCTACTACTTTACCAACTGCAACGGTTGATTATTGCTATTTGGCAGGATTACAATCTGGCACTAGTGGAGCATCATATACCGGAGCAACACATACTTTTGCTACTGCACCAACTTTTACAAATACAACATCACTTGATTTTTCATTGACAAATAAAAGTTCATTTACTCCAACTCTTGATGGTAGTTATTATGCTGGTAACACATATTATACTCTTGCGATTCCTGGCATTTCGGCAGGAAGCAGTCCAGCAGCAGTCGGTTTTACAGCCAATTGGACAGCTGTGGCAAATGCAAGCAGTTACGATGTAAAAGTGTATCAAGGCGCAAGCTGGATAAGCACCACCAATGCCAGCGGTCAGGCAACTGCAAGTTTAGCCATTACGGGACTTTCAGGAAATACGGCATATACATACACGGTTACTGCAAAAGGTGATAACACAAGCTATTTTTATGATTCAAAACCCTCAGTAGCATCGGCTAGCATCAGTACTTCGAATGCATTCACTATTACAGGAGCAACATCTGTCTCATCGTTGACTACACTAAATTCAGCAAGTGTTGTAACGGTGGCAAACGGTGCCACATTAACCCTTAATGCAAACACAACGGTAAATAGCCTGACTGTAAATGCAGGTGGAAAACTGACGCTCAATAATACATTTACATTATCAACACCAAGTTTAATACTTCAAAATATAGCAAGTGCTTCTGCTTCGTTTGTTGATAGTAATTCAGCAGATATTCCGACTGTTGTTAGCGCCACAGTTAATCAGAATATAGCTGCAACCGACAGAAACTGGTATGTATCTGTTCCGGTATCGGGCAAAACAACTACAGCACTTACTTTTGGTGCATCTATTGTATCAAGAGATGAACTAAATGCTGCATGGACAACTTTAAGTAATGGTGATAATTTAGTTCCCGGAGTTGGATATATAGCAACCGCTTCAACTGCAGGAACAACTACCTGGAGTGTTTCAGGGAATCTGAACAGTGGATTAGTTCAACCTACTGTAACTGCCTCGAGTACAACAAGCTATATCGGTTATAATTTGCTGGGGAATCCTTATCCATCCTACCTGAACTGGTCGGCTGTGTTGCAGAACTCAACGAATGCATCCATTTTACAATCAACTATCTGGTATCGTACTAAAAGTGCCGGTACCTATTCTTTCCAAACTTACAACGCAAGCGGTGATTTAGGAACTCCGATAAATGCTTCGGGTTACATTCCACCCATGCAGGCATTCTGGGTTCTGGCAAATACAGGAGGTGGAACAGTGACATTTAATAATGCAATGCGTTCGCATGGCGATGGTTCAGCAAATATGCTCAAAGTTAAGGCCGTAAATAAATCGCTTCAACCAACCCTCCGTATTGTAGTTCAGAATCTTGGAAACAATAATTCGGACGAAGCAGTTGTATATTTCAACCCCAATGCTTCTAACGGTTATGATGCCTATGATTCTCAAAAGATGAGTAATGCTAATGCAGCCATTCCTGAAATCTATACTAGCGTAAATGGTCAGAACCTGGTAATTAATGGATTAAACAGCATTCCAATGAATACAGAATTGCCCTTAGGCTTTAGCACCGGACAGCAAAATACTTTCAGTATCAAAGCCAGCCAGCTAAGCAACTTTGATCCGGGCACGCAGCTTATTCTGAAAGATAATGTATTGGGAACAGAAACCGATCTGACCAATGGTAGCGCCTACAGTTTTAGTTCAGATGCCACGAATACCAGCACTCGTTTCAGTGTACTGTTTAAATCAGCATCGCTTACTACAGGCATTGATCCGTCCATAGATAAGCTGGTATCGGTTTACCGCAACGAGCAGAATCAAATCGCTGTAAATTATTATGGCAATGTGAGCCATGCTGAAGTATCGGTATATAATGTAGCCGGTCAGAAGTTAGTAAGCAAACAGCTAAGCGGAACTACAACCATTATCACTACCCCACTCGGAAGTGGAGTATATGTGGTGAGAGTAACTAAAGCGGGAATAAATACTACGAAAGAAGTAATTTTAAACTAATCCCTTCGTATTGATATTGAGGGTGAGACTGTAGGTCAAACCCTCAATACTCAATATAAATCGGAAGTAAATTAAACACTGAAAATCTCACTATAAAAAAAGAAATAATATGAATACTTTGAAAACCACTGAAAATACGAACAAACGGATCTATAGTTCTCCTGCTATAGAACAGATAGAATTAGACAATGAAATTTCCCTGCAATTGGAATCAACGCCACCACCGGCACCGGGTGAAACAAAATTAAATGTTCCGGAATATTTCAACAACGATCCGTTCAAAACGAATATAGGCTAAAAAGAAGATTGACTATTTTGTTTACAGTTGAATTAATTGCCAAAATACGAGTGGAACATCCCATGATTTAGATAATACGAACTTTTGTATACACTAAATTATTGGGATGTTCCATTTGTATTAAGTAATGGACAGAATATAATGTCATATTTTGTTGTATAAAGTGGAATAAACGACATTATTTATTTCCTACTACTTATATTAGAGATTATATAAGTTCTTTTGTTTTGATAATAGTACGCTGATGGAACATACCGACAAGTCGGTATGTTCCATCAGCGTTCCATTTCTTTGTTTTAAAATATTTAATTCAATATATCAGATACTTACAACTTGTATAATCCCTATTATTTAAAATTGACATTCTACTGAAATAATATAGCTTTTTATTGAATTTTTTTTTCCAAAGAATATCTCTTTGATATTTTTGCAGCATAAATTTTAAAAAAAAGTATCATGAGAAAAAAATACCTGAGTAGTATCGTTGTTCTTCTTTCATTTTGTACGGGATTAGTAGCTCAAAATTCCATATCAGAGCTACTAATACCGGGTGGTGAGTTCCAGATGGGCGACCACTATGGATTCGTCGACCCTGCCCATCCGAGTGATGAAATTCCGTTGCACATGGTTCGGTTGGATTCGCTTTACATGGGAACCTACCTGATAACGAATCAACAGTATTGTGATTACCTGAATTCAGCCAAATCAAAAGGTCAGATAGAAGTACGAAATAAGAAAGTATATGCAGTTGGCGATACAACCGCATATTACCTTACGAATCAGTATCTTTCTTATTACAGCATCAGTTGGAACGGAACCACTTTTTCGGTGGCTGATTTTCGGGCAAACCATCCGGTAGTGGGAGTTCAGTGGTCTGGTGCTGCAGCGTATTGCAACTGGCTGAGTCAGCAAAACAGCCTTTCCTCCTGTTATACTCTTTCAACGGGAAATTGCGATTTTACAAAAAACGGCTATCGTTTACCCACCGAAGCAGAATGGGAATTTGCAGGAAGGGGTGGAAAATACAATCCCTATTACGTTTTTCCCTGGGGAAATGATACTACGAATCATAGCATTGCTAATTGGCCGGGTTCGGGCGACCCTTATGAGTCGGGTCCCTATCCTTGGACAACTCCGGTAGATTTTTACGATGGAAAGTTGAAACTGCAGTCGACCTACAATTGGCCGGGCAACCAAACAAGTTATCAAACAGCTAATGGAGTCAATGCCTATGGCCTTTATGATATGTGCGGTAATGTCTGGCAATTCATCAATGACTGGTACGAAACAAACTATTATACTACAAGTCCGTATCAGAATCCTCCCGGACCTACCACAGGCAGCGCCATGCCTGATGGTAAACCTTGTCATGGAATGCGTGGTGGAAACTGGTGGAGTGGCACTAACGGATGGTCAAGGGTATCCAATCGCGATCCTTCTTATTACCGCGGTCCGGGAAACGACTGGTTTCATGTGGGTTTTCGTGTGGCACGCTATGCACGCAGAACCACAACAGGTATAAACGACCCTGCTGAAAGCACAATCCATGTTCAGAATTCCCCCAATCCATTCAGTTCAAATACGGTCATTTCATATAGCTTATCCGGGGAAGAAAAGCTTAGCCTAAAGATTTACGATTCTCTTGGTCATGAAATTGCAACGCTTGCCGACGAAACCCAGAATGAAGGGGCACATTCTGTCCATTGGAGTGGTCAGAATCTAGGAGCAGGAATTTATTTCTGTCAGATGATGGCAGGAAATCAGCTTTCGACAATCAAAATGGTTTTACTAAAATAATCGAGGAGGAAACATGCTATGACTAAAAAATCTATTATTATAATCATCTGTTTAATAAGCGTCCATCTCGTTTCGTTGCAGGTAAATTCGCAAACACGCACAGTGGGCTTATTTATGAATGATACTGCACAGGCTTCCAAAGGTTATACCTTATTATCGCCCATGCAGAGCACCATGACCTATTTAATCAACAATGAAGGCCGTGTGGTTCATAAGTGGTCCAACAGTAAGTACACTCCGGGTCGATCATTATATTTACTTTCAAACGGACACTTATTACGCACAGGCTCCGTACGGAATGATTCGGTTTTCACGGGTGGTGGCGATGGTGGAAGAATTGAAGAATATACCTGGGGCGATACCCTGGTTTGGAATTTCAATTACTGCAGCAGCACCTACACCGCACATCACGACATACGCCGGCTGCCTAACGGGAATATACTTGTTCTGGCCTGCGAAAAGAAATCACTGAGCGAGATGCTTACTGCCGGATTCGACACCAGCCGGTTTCAGCCCGATCTTCGTACCCGAAAATACATCATGCCCGAATACCTCGTTGAAGTACAACCCACCTATCCTTCGGGTGGAAACATTGTCTGGCAATGGCATGTATGGGATCATATAATTCAGGACTTCAACCCCACTAAACAAAACTATGGAGTGGTTCGGAATCATCCCGAACTTGTCTGTACACTCGGTTCGCTGGATTCTGTAGGCGGGGGTGGCTCACAACCCATTTTCTGGAATCATGCCAATGCGATTGATTATAATTCAAAATTCGACCAAATCATGATCAGTTGTAGAAACAGCAGCGAAATATGGGTTATTGATCACTCCACCACTACTGCTGAGGCGGCCGGTCATACCGGAGGGAAATACGGAAAAGGAGGCGACCTGCTCTACCGTTGGGGAAATCCTAAATGCTACCGAATGGGCACGTTGAGCAACCAAAAACTTTTTCAGCAGCATAATGTTTCATGGATAGACTCCACAAACACGGGTGCTGGCGATATATTATGTTTCAATAACGGGGAGGGACGTAAATACACTACAGCCGATCAGTTTACTCCGCCCGTTGACAGTCGTGGCTTCTATACCCGCGAAGCGGGCAAGGCATTTGGACCGTCAGCTCAGACCTGGACCTATTCGGCAACACCAGCCACTTCATTTTATTGCACCGATCTGGGTGGTGCATCTCGTTTAGCGAATGGAAATACGCTCTTGTGTAACGGAATTGCCGGACAGCTTTTTGAAGTAACTGCCAGCGGACAGACCGTTTGGAAATATGTAAACCCGGTTGTACCCAAAGGACCACTTAATTGGAATGATGTTATTCCTAATGACCCCAATGCTACAGGACAGTTGTGGAACGAAGTATTCAGAGCCCAACGATATTCACCAAGCTATCCGGGCCTGGTGGGACGAAATCTTACACCGGGTAGTATCATCGAAATCAATGTGACGGGCATTGAAGAAACAGAAGATCATTCAGCCAATCTGTTTCATGTATATCCTAATCCGTTCCAAACAGCAACCACCATCAGTTTTGATTTGCCGGTTGATGGTCCTGCAAAACTGCTAGTATATGATATGTTCGGACGGGAAATGACTGTGCTGCTAAATGAATTTAAAACGGCGGGAAATTATTCCGTGAAATGCGATGCAACAGGGTTTCCAAACGGAATTTATTTATGCAAATTGACTATTGGCGGATATTCAACCAGCAAAAAACTGATGCTTCTGCGATAATCAAAAAATGTTTTAAATCATTGCCGGTAGGTTATTTGACTTCTTACCCTTGATCGCCAGAACTGATACAGGTGCCGGTAACAGTGAGGCAATTTAAGAAAAATCAAGAGAAAACAAAGTGCGATATAACAGCATGAACAATAACCCTGATGCCATGTTTGCCTTTCGAAACGGGGATAACAGTGTGGCTTACGGTAATTTCTTTGTCAAATCAGGTGGAATAGGGTGCTAGCAGTCAAAATAACATTTTATTGTTATAATAATTAACGTGAGTTCGATATAAGATTTAATGACTATCGGCTTTTGCACCCAAAGCTAGTATTGTTGGCAAAAAATCAGTTGTGGCACAGTGTATAATGAATTCATATCCATAAGGGAAATAAATAAGGTAATAAGGTAAGATTACATTGTTTGGGTTTTTCTACTAAGGTTGAAAAAATTTAAAAATAAGGTTTCAAATTATATATTAGCACTTATTTACAGCAGTTTATCCATATTAATAAATATGAGTCTGTATCTTTAACCTTAGTAGAATATTATTGACCCCCTAGATTTCAACCTTATTGAAGTTAGATTTAGAATAAAAATTTCAATAAAAGCAATAAAAATACCCGAACAAGTTCAATGGAAAAATCTAATTGGGTGCAAAACCCGATAGTCATTTAAGATTTTATCTCTTGACCTCCCCCAGCCCCTCTGACCTCATCCGTCCTTCGGACACCTTCTCCAAGATGAGAAGGAAAAAGGAATATTGATTATTGAGGGGGTGTAGTTCTTGCTGTTTAAAAATAATAGTTTAGGAATAAACATTTTTGCTATTTCTACTTATGTTGCACACTCTGTTCCCCTCCTTTAGAAGACAACAGAATTCCTTTTTCTCTCTCCACTTGGAGAGAGTACCCGAAGGGGGAGTGAGGTCTGGGTTAGGGGAGGTCTTCCTAAGTAGATATAATATAATCTGTTGATTTTCAATAGTTTTAAATGATATAAAGATTTATGTTATGTCGAACTCACGTTAATTAAATGATTATCCGCAATTAACACATTTTTTAAATGATTTACGGTATTTCATTTTTTTTGGATGCGATATTTAGGGGCGTATGGTACATTCCGACTAGACGGAATGTACCATACGCCCTTCTTTTTCAAATTTAAACATTTAATACTTCTTTGTATACTTTGCGGATAATCATAAATAATTATTTTGACCGTGCAGGCATAATTCAGTCTTCCGGCTTGTCTGCTGGGGGCAAATCTCCTGTTAGTCTTGAGTATTTTGGAATAGGTTTAAGCTAATAATTTCAATTTCTTTTATAATACTTTTTACAATTCAAAACGAATCAGGCCTAAAAACAGAAATCACAGAGATTTTTTTCAAAGATTTTCATGTTTTTAAATGGATAGATTGAAGCCCCGCTGAGCCGGGGATTCGTTGGTTTTATACAAGTATTCAACCATATTCAACGCATACTGTGTACAATACCCTTAAAATGCGTATCTTTGCAGTTCAATAATAAAATATCCATGAGATTTGACGAATTGCCGCTTTGCGATGCGGTATTAGATGGCCTGCAAGCCATGAATTTTACAGAAGCCACCCCGGTTCAGGAACAAACTATCCCCGTAATTTTACAGAAACGTGATGTAATTGCCTGCGCACAAACCGGAACAGGTAAAACAGCAGCCTTTATATTACCACTTTTGCATAATTTACAAGCTGAACCGCACAACGAAAACTTCGTAAATGCCATTATTATGGCACCTACCCGTGAACTGGCTCAGCAAATTGATCAGCAAATGGAAGGTTTCTCCTATTTCACTTCCTTTTCGTCGGTGGCTGTGTATGGTGGAAATGATGCTCAGGCCTGGGATATTCAGCGTCGTGGATTGCAAAAAGGAGCTGATGTGGTGATTGCCACTCCCGGACGTTTGCTTTCGCACATCAACCTCTACGACATTGATTTTTCACACGTAAAATATTTCATTCTGGACGAAGCAGACCGCATGCTCGACATGGGTTTCTTCGACGATATTATGATTGTGGTAAACCGCCTTCCAAAAGACCGCCAAACCATTATGTTCTCAGCTACCATGCCTCCTAAAATCAGGTTATTGGCTAAAACTATTTTGCATGACCCGGTGGAAGTGAAAATTGCGGTATCCAAACCACCCGAAAGCATTATGCAAACGGCTTATATCTGTTACGAACCTCAGAAACAAATGATAGTTCGTCACTTGTTTGCTGACCAGCAACCGAATAAAGTCATTATTTTCTCCGGTTCAAAACTCAAGGTGAAAGAGCTTTTTAAAACTTTCAGGCAAATGGGATTATCGGTGGGTGAAATGCATTCCGATCTCGACCAATCACAGCGGGACCACATTATGTACGAGTTTAAAAACAACCGCGTGAATATTTTGGTTGCGACAGATATTGTTTCCCGTGGTATTGACATCGACGATATTTCGTTAATTATTAATTACGATGTGCCTCACGATGCCGAAGATTATGTTCACCGTATTGGTCGTACAGCGCGTGCCAGTGCCAAAGGAATGTCTATCACTTTTGTATCCGTTGAGGAACAATATAAATTCAAGCAAATAGAGGATTTTCTTGAAAAAGATATTTATAAAATTCCTATGCCTGTTGAGTTAGGTGAAGCACCAGAATATAAACCGGAATTGCACCGTTTCGGACATAAAAAATTCACATCCGGAAAAGGTCATTTTAAACGCAGTAAACCGAAAAGATAAAGTATTTCTGGACGAAAAGCTAACGTGAGAATAATAGCGAAGCCCCTTAATAGATAATAACAATAAGTAATCAACCCCCTTATTTCAATTATTTATGAAAATTGAATATAATAATTTGTATACTCATTTTATTTTTACTACTCTACACAGACTACCAATAATCTCAGAATTACATCGAGAACGAATTGAAAAATATATTACTGGATTAGTAAATCGAAGAGATTGCCATTTATATTCGATTTATGCCAATCCTGAGCATATCCACTTCTTGATTTCAAGAGCACCAAATGTAAATGAAGAATGGTTAGCAACCCAAATTGAAGAAGCTTCCTGTAAATTTATCAATGAAAACCGGCTTTGTGTCGGTCAGTTTCAATGGCAATCAACATGTGCAGCATTTTCCGTTTCAAAAGGAGATATAGATCGAACGTGCAAGTACATATTAAATCAAAAGGAAAAACATAAGAAAAAAACTTTCGCTCAGGAATACGAACAATTTATGAAACATTATCAGCAAACTTTAATTCCAGAAAATAAGGGAGAATAATACCTAGATTTTTTCTACTAAGGGTGGATTATTTACAACAAATACTTTAATATCAACAGATTACCCCTTAGTAGAAAAACAAAACATAATATTTTCCCCTTATTTTTCAGTTAGAGTTGCGATAAAAGTCCTTTAGTTTTTGCATGTAAAAAAGGGAAAAGGAAGATTATTCTGTAAAACAAGGGGGAATATCTCTTTATTTATTTCTACTAAGGGTAAATTATTTACAACAAACACTTTAATATCAACAGATTACCCCTTAGTAGAAAAAAAATTCGCATTAAGCCCCCCTTATTTGGAATTATTTCGAATTAAAGTTAGTTATTTCTTAAAGTGACCACATTATATTTATGCCAACACCACTCCCCTACCCTTTACGAAATAAAAAACAACTAAACGACGAACTCAACCGCTTGGGTAGAACGGGTACGCCTTTTTTGTTTATTATCGATTATAAAGCTGAAAGTGGTTATATTATTCAGAAAGATGAACTGGATAAGCAATTTGTGCGATTTTTTATTGAAGGGTTGACAACAAATCAACCCTTCAACAAATCAACAAATCAACCAATCAACTGGCAACCAAAACCTGTCTCCCTCAAAAAATATCAAGTTAAATTCAATTACGTTATTGAGGAAATTCACAAAGGAAATTCTTTTCTGACCAATCTGACACAACCGACCGAACTGACCACCAATCTATCGCTGTCAGACTTATTTCAGCTTGGTTCAGCTAAGTACAAACTCTGGTTGAAAGATCAGTTCACGGTACTATCCCCTGAAACATTTGTGCAGATAAAAGGCCGTTCAATCTCATCATTCCCCATGAAAGGAACGATTGATGCCTCGCTGCCGAATGCCGAAGAACAGATCATGAATGACCCGAAAGAAAAAGCCGAACATGCCACCATTGTTGATTTAATCCGGAATGATTTAAGTCTGGTGGCTGATCAGGTGCTTGTGAAACGCTATCGCTACATTGACAAAATCAGCACCAACAAACAGGATTTGTTACAGGTCAGTTCCGAGATTAGCGGACAATTAGCTGAAAATTACAACGAACGAATTGGGGACATTCTGTTTGCCTTGCTGCCAGCCGGTTCCATAAGCGGCGCACCCAAGAAAAAAACGCTTCAGATCATTGAACAGGCCGAAGGCTATGAAAGGGGCTTTTACACGGGCATTTGGGGCTGGTTCGATGGAAAAAACCTGGATTCAGCCGTTATGATTCGGTTTATTGAACAAGTTGACAACAAACTCATCTTTAAAAGTGGTGGTGGCATTACCGCTCAAAGTGACCTGCTAAAAGAATACGAAGAACTTATCCAAAAAGTATATGTACCGATTTATTGAATCCATACAATTAAAAGAGGGCAATTTCAAGCGACTTCCCTATCATCAGGCGCGTTTGGAAAAGGCAATGAAACAATTCTATCCAACTCTGGAAGTAATCAATCTGGCTGAAAGTTTACAAAAAACAGAATTTCCTATCCGGGCTTTGTATAAATGCCGTGTGGTTTATGATTCGGAAATTCGGCTGCTAGAGTATGTTCCCTATCTTCGGCGTGAAATCCAGAGCTTGAAAATAGTGCATTCCGATCAGGAAAGTTTTCCCTACAAACCGGAAGACCGTAGTGGATACAATGCGGCCTTTGCACAGCGTGGCGAATGTGACGATGTGCTTATGGTCCGAAATGGTTGGCTTACCGACTCATCCTATGCCAATATTGCATTGTTTGATGGAAAAAACTGGTTTACTCCCCGAACTCCGCTTATTTTCGGTGTAAACCGCGCTGAACTACTGGAAATGGGGAAAATAAGGGAGAAAGATATTAAGCTGGCTGACTTGAGTAGCTATACACAAATTGCCTTGTTTAACGCGATGATTGAACTGGGTGAGATAGTGCTTGAAGTGGCTAAAATAATGCCTTAAAAAGGGTTCTGTGGTTTCATGTTTCATGTTTTATGATTTATGGTAAATAAAGGAACATAAAGAATAAGGGTTAAAACAATTTCTCGTATTTTTCGAATAAGGGATAGAAGAATAAAAAAAGGGTTCAACAGTGATTCAAAAAAACCTTATTTTTGGTTTTAAACCTTAGAAGATTCATTAACGCCACAAGCAACTCTTACCTTATTTTATGGGAGAAATATGAGTTGAATATCAACAACATTAGAAGAAGTAAAATAGGGATCTATTCCGCTTTTCCTTTCGGATTTGTAGCCGTTTTAAACAAGGAATAATACTTTCCTTTCAAGGCAATCAATTGCTTGTGACTTCCACTTTCCACTAATTCACCTTCGTGAAAGAAATAAATCAAATCAGCCCATTGCACCGAACTGAGTCTATGACTGATAATGATGGCCGTTTTATCTTTCGATAATTTTTTCAGGCTGCTAATAATCTGATATTCAGCTTCTGCATCCAGTGCGCTCGATGGTTCATCCATAAGAATTAAGGGCGTATTGCGGTAAAATGCACGAGCAATCGCAATTTTCTGCCATTGACCAATACTTAGCTCCTCGCCCCCTTTAAACTGATTTCCCAAAATCGTGTTATAGCCATCGGGCAAATGCTCTATCACGTCAGCAATACCGGCTGCTTCAGCTGCTTTCTGCGCCTGATCGCGTTTAAAGGCTGATTTGGTACTTCCCAACCAGATATTTTCAATAGCAGTAATATTGTAAAGAGCAAAATCCTGAAAAACAGCCGTTATATTTTCGCACACAGCAGCCTGACCCAGTGCCGTAGAATCAATATCATCAAACAGAATTTTGCCTGAGTCGGGCTGATAGAATCCACAAAGCAGTTTTATCAGGGTAGTTTTACCCGAACCGTTAGCTCCGACAAAAGCGACTGTTTTACCGGCCGGAATCGTCAGATTGATGGACTTCAGGGCTTCCCGCTTGCTCGATTCGTACTTGAAATGTACGTTTTCGAAGCGGATTTCTTTTTTAAGCGAAAATGGCGTAGAAGTCAATCGATTGACCTTGACCTGTGAGGGGATATTCAGAAAGCGAATAAAATCGTTTAAAAAAGTCTGGTCTTCGATAATCTGTGTAATAGAACGGAAAAAATCGTTCAGCACCGAATACCCGCGCTGAAAAGCAAAGAAAAACAGCACAACCGTTCCAATCGTTATTTCATCGTTAATCTTCAGAAAAGTAACATATCCCAACGATAGAAATATCATACTGACGGCAAAAAACTGGGCGTATAATCCCATTTTAAGCTCCGCCTTTCGGTGCTTTATTTTTTGTTCAAAAAGTGTTTGCTGTGTATCGGAAAACAGATTCCGGAAAAAATGGAAGAAACCAAACAACTTCAATTCCTTGGCAAACGGAAAACCGGTCAGGATGCGGTTGTAATAATACATTTCGCGCTCCTTGGTACTTTGTATTTCCTTCAGTTTATAAAGCTCTTTGGAGAATTTCAACCGTACAAAAATACCCGGAACAACTGCCAGGAATAGCACCAACACCAAATACCAACGTATTGACATGAAAATACCCACCAGGAATATGGCTGCTGCAACGGATTTTAATCCCATTAGCAGTTCGTTGAGTATCTTTAAGGGTCGATACGATGCTTCCTGAACAGCCCGGTGAATTTTGTCTTGTTTATCGGGATTTTCGTAGTTCGAAAGATCTAATTCGGCATGTTTGCTGTGTAGTTTTTGAGAAATCGTCCGGGTAAGCGATTGGGACATTTTCTCGAGGTAAAAAGCACTTATTTCGCCAAGTACTGCGCTCAACAAAAACACCAGGGCTGTGGCTATCAGCAAGGCTACAAATACAATATGCTGATGGGCATTATAAGCTGTAGTAACCGTCAGCTGATCTATTAAAGACTTTATACAAAGTATAATGACAAAAGGAAGAACTCCCTGAAAAACGGAAAGAATGGCATTTAGGAAAAGTAATTTCTCCGAATTCTCCGAAACAATAGCAATATTCTTTTTCAACGACCTGAAACCTGTAAATAGCCTGTTGGAAAGACTTTTGAATCGAATTAGAAAGCTATAAAGCGGTATCAGAATTTTCGAGAAATGCCTGGAATTAAAGCTGTGAAATTTCATATACAAGCTATCCGTTTTGATGATCCGTTTTTTGCGCTGAATGGAAGAAATTTTGCCAACTAATTCATTCGCCGTAAAAGGAGGATCTTTGTGAGGATTATGATCGCCTTTAGCCACAAATACCTGCTGATTATTCTGATGAACGATATCAATTAAGCGGTGGGCAACAAGCTTATCGTTTAATTTAAAAACAATTAAATCAGCTACATTCAATTCATCAGCCGAACATTTTATCACACGACCCAAATCACCTTCCTTTAGGGTCGGATACATGCTATAGCCCTTCATACGAAAACCCAATGTGTGATTTTCATCCAAGAGCGCTTCGACAAAATCGAGTATCTGATTAGTTGGTTTCTCCTGCTTCATTGGTAAGTACGAACTTAACTACGCTCTGGTCAGGTACAAAACCCAGGGCATAAACGGGAATGCTTGAACAAAGGGTACTGAAAAAATTCAGTCGGACCTGAATGTATTGGGTATCAAAATTATTCTGAATACTAAATGCCATCATTCGTGTGACAGCCAGCGCCCCATTCAGTTTCTGCATAATATTGACAGGCGAATGGCTGATTAAATACACGGCACTCAGAGGCGCCTTTTTGGGTCGGTCGACATAATACATTGGTGTATTGTACACATAATAGGTCTCGTTTTGTTTACGTACTATTAAGCGATCGTCGTTTACAATCTGATTTTGCGCTTCCGACCAGATTTTAGACATGGTACTTTTCCCTGCCCCCGAAAATCCGGTAAATATACGGGCATCTTTTCCATCAAAAGCACAGGAAGCATGCATCATCACAGCATCCGACAGCAAAGTCATATAATGCATCACGATAGGTCCCAGTGGATATTTCAAGGGCAAAAGCGCATTAGTATCAGTGACTTTCGAATAAACTTTCCAGTGGCTAAAGCTGGCATCGAGCGTAGCTATTTGTTGAATACTTTGATCCTGTTGGTTGTAAATAACAAATCCCAGGTCCTTACCAATGCGATAAATGGAGTAATATTTTTGATCTTCGTTTTCAGCCTCAAACACCAGGTCCCCGTTTTGAAAAGCTGCATCGGGAATTCCGGCAAAACAGTCTATTTTCACATCAGCTTCGCGCTTATTGTCTTCTGAGAGAAATAAATCATATCCTTCTTCCAGCTCAAACGGAATTTCCGAACGGAGTTCGATTAAAAAATCGGCTATTAATACGCTTTTTCTGAATGCTTTATCCATCATTTCAATTAGCTGACTTTTTTTGCAAACAGGGATTCCAATTTATCCAAAAACAGGGCAATATCTTTTTTGGCCGTTTCTTGATCTATATTGAAATTATCAGTCATTAAAGGCACCATATCATCAATGCTATTGGTTTCGGCTGAATTTTCCCAGATAAACCGGGCCGTTTCATTCATTGTAAACAGTTCGCTCATTTGAGCTACGTTTTGGGACAGAGGAACTAATATTAATTCATTCCCTACTTCGCGTGTTACAAATTTTGTCTTTAATTGCTGAAGTTCTTTTATTTCCATAGTAGTCAGTATTTAGTGTTAGATCATTTTTACGAATCAAAGCACAAAGATAAAAATTTATTTGAATTATTTTGTATATTCGGGATGTTGGAGTTCCGACTCCGACAAATAGACAGGATTAAAGTTGAATCCCGGTCAGCATATTGCAATCATCCTCCAAAAAAAAGTCCCCGAATGTTCGGGGACTTTTCAATTTATGCCTGATTCGTTTTAAACGGATCGTTGTTTATATACTCGGGAGTTTTCAGATATACTTCTCCCGGTGCCGGTGGAGGTGTTGATTCCAATTGTAAGGAAATTTCATTATCAAGTATAACACGCTCAATCAATGGAGTGCTATAATTCCTTTTTTCAGTTGATTTGTTCTTAGTATTCATAGCTTGTGTTATTTATTCGTTGATAATTACTTTTTTAGTTATTTTATTTCCACTAACATCGACAGTTACAAAGTAAACTCCCGAACCAAGTGAATTATTTAGAACTGTTGTGTTTCCACTCAGTTGTTTAGCAAGCAATTTCTGCCCAACAGCATTGTAAACAGCCACCGTGCTTTCTATGCCCGAATTTCCATTCACAACTATCTGATTGGCACCGTTTACCGAAACCCAAACCTTCTGATTTGCATTATCGTTCAAAGCGGTTGTAACTGAAGGCGCTTTGAATATCAGCGCAAAACGACTGGTATTATTCGACGTAATCCCTGAACTAAAACTATAGCTGCTGCCATCGCTCAAATCTGCAATAACCGGATTATTTATATCCAGATAATCTTTCAAAATTAGCTTTGTACCGGCAACGAAATTACTGAATTGTGAAGCTTTCATGCTGAATGTTCCTGCTGTACCCGTTGTAAAACCAAGAGGCATTTCGGTATCAACCGGAATAGCATTCATACCGTTGATTGCAAGCTGCTCAGTATTGATTAGTGTATAAATCTCAGGTATTGAAACCGAAGCATTCGACATCTTTGGTGAATCATAAGCATCAAAACTATTAGAAGCAGCCGGATTAGAATAGAGCACAGTTTCGTCTGTATTAATTCCGTTTGATACCTGAAGTCGAAGTGCGGGCTGCAAGGTTGCAATCTGGTTTTTCACTTTCAATGGATTAACCGTATCATTTAAAGCTGTAGCATGGGTACGATAGCTGTTGTTAAAGTTTATAGAGGCCGATGATAAAGCGGTGCTTACATGAACCCAGAAAGACTGCATAGGTGCAACGGTTCCTGATATGTGATTAACGTTGCCGCTGTTATTTGTTCCTATATTTCCTGCGGTATTATAGGTATCAAAATAAAAGGTTGTTGTTGCATTTTTTTGGATACGATACCAGATTGATTTGTCCAGATTTGCGGTTGAGTTTACAAGAGTTGAGGCGTAAAGATACGAAGGATATGGATTTCCAATCAGATTATATCCCGCATGGTCAGGGGCAGCAGTACTTGAAACACTAAAGCTTGGAGTAGTTCCGGTATTTAGTTCACCACCTGTAAAGTTAAGGGTAACACCATCAGCAGCCGGTTTTACAACATAACCATGCCCCGGAGTTAATGCTGTGGCATTGCTTGTAATTGCTGTCCATCCGGAAGTTCCTCCCAGGGTTTCGTTATACAAATAGAGCAGATTTGAACTACCTGCTGGGTCTACTACAGTGGCTGTTGCTCCACTTACCGGTGATGACATATACCAGTTGCGTGATTTACTAAGATATTGATAAACATTGTATGTTCCACCTGGAGCAATTGTAGCAGGCGTTAATATAGTAGCAGTACCTCCACTTGTTGAGAGTAGATTCAATGTTCCACTATTTGTCAATGTGGTATTTACAGTTAATTGTTTCCCTGCATTGACATTTAAAGTGCCGGCTGTTATTGTAAGAACATCGCTTATAAGATTGGTTATAACATTTACCGAACCTCCGGTTTTATCAATAATAACATAATTGATATTTGTTTGTGTACCATTAATATTTTGAGTATTGCCACCATTGAAAAAAACAGCCCTATTGTTAGCATTAAATGTACCGTTATTTGTAAAATCACCTGATGATTTCAAATCACCACCAGAAATTGTTGATAAAGTTAATGTTGCCCCTGAAGCTACTGTAACATTTCCAGATACATTTAATGATTTATTTGTTGCATCCATATTTAAGGTTCCTCCTGTAACATTTACATTAGCAACCGTTGAATTACCATAGGTTCCACCCGAACCAAAATAAACAGTTCCTGCACCAACAACAAGACTACCTGAAATGGTCCAATCACCACCTGATCTGGCAATTTGTTGACCTGAACTATTCATTGTAAAATCATAAGCTGAAATAGCACCAAAACTATTGTTGGTAACTCCTGGCTGTGTGAAAGAATTTTGACTGAATGAAGCGGTAGAAGTGCCATTTGCTGTATTAGAAATAGTAAAATACCTAACAATACCATTTAAATTAGAGTTTACTGCATTTGAGCCATAATTTTCAAGAGGAATTTGTGCATACATTCCATTACTATATGAAACAAAAGCTAAAAAGTTAAAGGAAGTTGGCATATGCCCCCCACCAGTCAAACCCTTTAGTCTATCCCAAGAAATTTTAAATTCTCGAACATCATCTGACCCTGCACCATTTCCATTATTATTTGAAGCGTATTTCCCATTGGTATCACCAGAATAATCATCAGTAGCTCCAGTTAATCCAGCAGAACCTGTTGAAATTGAAGTCCAACCATTACTACCATTACTTCGTAAAAATTCTCGATAAGTATTATGGGCATATATAATTGCATCAGCTCTAAATGGTAAACTAGGAGCAGTTGGTGAAATACCATCCCGACCTGTGAGGTAAACATTAGTACCATCAGAATTTGATCCTCCATTAACAGGAACAACTGGATTCCAATCTATAATAAATGAAACGGGTTCTGTTTCATTTGCATTTTTTACAAGAACGTATAAATAGGTAGCATCCCATGTAACTGCATAAGTAGCACCTCCTCCGGCATATGTATTAGCATAAGCACTACTTTCAATGGTAGTTGACGCATCAATTGTTGGAGCAGTTGTTGTGTATTGCGCTTGTAACTTCGCTATACCTATTAAGCCAAATAGAAAAATACATGATAGTAATTTTATTACCCATCTGAATCTAGTTGTCTTAAAACCAGCATTTCCACTATCCCCTTGCAAATTCCGTGTAAAAATTCCTTTTTTCATATTCTCTAAATTTAGAAGTTAAATAATTTATTGATTGAAAGACAAATTTAAGTGATAATATTAATTTAAGTAATAAGAATAATATAATGTCGTATTTATTTGGTAATATCACAAAAATGTAGTATATTTGTCTCATAATGAGATATATAATACTGAAAACAGAAGAAATAGAAGCATTGGAATTGCTACTAAAAACGAGTAGTAAT
>CAIUTB010000059.1 GCA_903901975.1 uncultured Bacteroidales bacterium | reverse complement strand
CTTTCAGGCAACTAATAGCACAGGAACGAGCAATTTTTGGGGAATTCAAACAGGAAACGCGACTATAAGTGGCACATTAACAACAGCAAATATAACGGCATCGGGAGCAGTGATCGCACCAAATTTTCAGGCAAGTAATTCCACTTTAACTAGTAGTTTTTATAATATATTTGGAGCAAGTGCCACTTTATCAAATCTTTCAGTGGGTAATAATTTAACGACGGTAAATCTCGCTGTTAGCAATACAACAACATTCAACGGATCACATCCAACCACTACACTCCCTCTCCCTACCTTATCAAATCAATATGCAACTGTCGGTTATGTTTCGTCTGTTCTTTCGACAAGTGGGATAATATCCAATTTTACACGTTTTGGAACTTTTTCATATACATCAAATTCAGCCGGCGCGACGGATATTTGTACATTTCCAATTGCTCAAACAACTAATATCTCAAGCTGGTGTCTATATAACACAAACTCAACACCAAATAATTATGCATCATACTCAACAACATTAATCGCTCCAACTCCACCAACAACCGCACAAAATCAATATGGGTTTTCTACAATCCGTATAAATATTCAAGTTATGGACGCTCTTTTATCAAGTTGTATTAATACACAATTCGATACTATGATATTTTTTGGTAGATGGAATAATCCATACTGGCCTCCAACTGATTCGGTTTTAAAGACTAATAATTGCACGTTCCCAACAACAATAAGTGTCGCTGGAAATCCGAATTATTATGCTTATTATTTAGCGAATAATACAATTGGAACCCCTGGGACGAGTAGTAATGTTTTTAACTCGATCGGCAGTTATTCAAGAGTTTTTCGACAATATTACACAAGCACAAGCATCGCTGATCTTGGTTTGCTTTCATTCTGGGGGACATTAAATTCATCTGATGTTGGCACTTTTTATATGTCAATAACACCTCCAACAGTCACAACAACTGGAACTTTATTTTATAACATTAGTGTCGAATTAATTGGACCATCTCCAGTTGGGTTGCCAGCTACAACACTCATTAATAATGCTAATAATGTCAGTTATTAATTTAATATCTTTTCTCTTATTATATAGAGAAATGGAAACCGTTGTTTTTAAAAACTCGTTAAATAATTTCGTAAATGAAAATAATATAGTTTTGAAAATATGCCAAAAATTAGGAAATTTACCTAATATTCAAACACTTAAATATGATTTAGAGGTTATCAAATATATAGCGAACGTCGTAGAAAACGAATTAATTAATCATAATGATGATGAAAAGAAGATTGTAATTGTTAAGGTTTTAAAAGCATTATTCGTCAGTCAACCTTTCACGGAAATTGAAACAGCAAATATTTTAAATCAAATAACTTATCTTATTAAAAATAAACAAGTCAAAAAAGTTAGCACAAGAAAATACATATACAAGAGTATTGGGCAATGGTTCACAAAGAAATTTCTATGAAATATACCGCATCAATGTTGCATCCAAGTATTTAAACAAACAACTACTTATCATCATTTATTAAACTTACTTGTCGCAAAATTTGGTGTAAAAATATCAGTGGTTATTATATTATTGTTAATATAATTAAATAATAATTATATTAAAAATTAAACTGCTCTAAATTCTTGAAAATATAGAACTTCTGCATCTTGTCTCACTCTAATTGCATCTTCTTTTAAAACAAAAGAACCTAAATGCTTTATTGATCCATTAACTCTTATATCAGCTCTCCATTTTTGATTGGCTTTATGAAAAGAAACACCAATGACACCACTTGTATTGTTAAAGTTCATTGTTCGGTTATGTTGATTTTCTGATAATGTTGCGTATCTTAAATTTGATAAATGATTATTTGTTTTATTTCTGTCTATGTGATCAACGCAAGCCTTATTCTCGGGATTTTGTAAAAATTCACTTGCAACTAATTTATGAATTTTCTTTTTTGTGCTCTCTCCGTCATTGAACAAAACAACTTGAAAGTAACCCGAGCCATCCATCACACCTTTCAAAATACGACCAGTTTTTATATTTTTAACATTACCAAAATTACTGACTTGGTAGTTAGAAAAACCATTAATATTAACATAGATTTCACTCATTTATACTTTATTATATTTATTTGTTTTTAAGCCTTTTTAATTAATTTTATTATTTATTTTCTGATTCAGGGAAATATTTATTTGTTGGTTCTGGTTCATTCGGTCCGAATAGATTTTCGGTTCCGTGGGCGTTAAGTGCATTTTTAAAAAAGTTTTTACTTTTAAATTGGTTGTCAATGACTTCTTTGTTTGCATTTTGTGTTAATCCAAGACCTGAAACTAAATCACCTTTCGTTGTTATGTCAAGCTGTCTCAGTGAATTTTTCTTTTTACCAATATCTCCCAATCCAACTGCCTTATTGTAAGATATAATATTTCCGTGTGCTCCTGAATTTTCCCCCAACCAACCTCCATATGAATGAGCGACTACATCTGCAGGTTTCTTATATTTTTCTTCCACTTTTTTCGCGAGTCTTTGCGCACCTTTATATTTAAAACCAAGTTTACCTAATCCTATCGCGACCAATCCATCATCAATTACATCTTTAACTGTTTTAGTGCCGCGATAAGTTATGACTGGTTTTCCATCAGGTGATACATAAACTTTAGAAGCCATTGAAGACAACTGTGGATCATATGTGTAGCCTTTCTTTGCCATTTTTGCTGAAGCTTCTTTCTGAGGTAAATAACTACTTTTTAACAAATCACCTGTATCTTTTCTAAGTTGTGAATTTTTCAAATTACTCATCTTATATATAATTAGAGTGAGAAAATAAAATGAGCATTTTTATAGAATGAGTTTATTCAGTAAAATAAATTGGATGAAATTATTTCGCTCTCCTTAGTCT